>DATCOE010000096.1:0-26095 GCA_036564885.1 Gaiellaceae bacterium
TGGCTGAACTTTGCCCATTCGAACAGGTCGGTGAGGCGCCGCACGCTCTCCGCGCTCGTCTCGAGGTCGCCCAGCGCGCGCTCGACGTACTCGAACGGCGCCTCGGACGGCCTGCGCGGGATGCCCCCGACGGCGAGGGCGTGCTCCATGCGCGCGTAGGCGGCGATGATCGCGCGGCGTAGATCGGGCTCGCTGCGGAGGTCGTCGAGCGATTCGTCGAGCGCGAGCGACACCGCCTCCTGTGAGCGCAGCCGCCACGGCCGCGGCGTGCGCTTCGCTCCTTTCCCCGCGAGCAGGAGCACGGCGACGCCGCCGACGAGGACGAGCACCACCGCGATCTCGTCCCAGCGCACGTGCGCGTTGCGGGCGTCCCGCACGTTCCCGGGCAGCCTCCTGCCGTCGGCGGTCTGCTGCGCGGGATTGGCGCGCAAATTGATCTCCCTCAGTCGCTTGCCGAGCCCGCTGTGCAGGAAGATCAACGCCGCCGCGCTGAACATGAGCACCGACGCCAGCGTGCTCAGCAGCCGCCAGCGGCGCCGGTGCGGCCTGAACGCCCCCGGCTTCTGCAGCGTGAGGGCGTACGCGACGATCAGGGTCATCGCGACGAAGACGATCACGATCGTCGTGAACACGTAGTCGAAGAAGCTCGTGCTCGGTCCGACGCCCTGCGAGCGCGAGAGCGGCCGGCCGCTGCTCGCGATCGCGGCGACGGCGAGCAGCGCGGTGACGCCGAGGCCCAGCAGGAGCAGTCTCCGCCTGTTCACGGCCCGAAGTCTGCCCGTCTGGCCGGGAGGGCGCATATTCGCGTTCGGACGAGCCGCGGTGCTGCGCCGCGAGCCCTCCCTCGACGGCGGTCACCCGCCCCGAACGGTCACGCCTCGTGACTGTCACCAGGCGTGACCGCGCTGGACGATGTCCCGTCGGGCGGGGTCGCCTGCCTTCCCGCATCGTGGCTCGAGCTCGTCCGCCGGCATCGTCCCGAAGAGCCAAGGCTCGTGACTGTCACCAGACGTGACCGCCGGGGCCGAGCCGCCAAGCCGTCTAGCCGCGGTGCTGGGCCTCGAGCTCTTCCTCCACGGCGTCGAGAACCTCGTCGACGGTTCCCGGACGCTCCTCCGGCTCGCCCCAGTTCCAGGCCTCGAGGTAGGCGCCGCTCTCGAGGAGGCCCTGCGCCATCGCGCGGCGGTCGATTTCCTGCTGGAACCATGTGCCGAGCTGCCGCGACACGGGCGTTCCGTCGTCGGCGAAGGCCTTCACGAGCGACGGCACGTCCTGCCAGTAGAGGATCTGGAAGCGCGCCATCAAGCTCGGTTCTGGACGTGCTGGTAGCCGAAGCGTCCCTTCACGCAGAGGTTGCCGCGCGTGACGTCGTGGTCGTCGGGCGAGCTGACCTTGACGATCTCGGCGTCCTGGACGTGCAGCGTCAGGTTGCAGCCGACACCGCAGTACGGGCAGATCGTGTCGACCTCCGTCTGGCGCGACTCGTCCCACGTGCCGTCCCGCCGCAGCTCGAACTCGCTGACCGGCATCAGCGCGCCGGTGGGGCAGACAGCGATGCAGTTGCCGCAGTAGACGCACGCCGACTCCGGGAGCGCAACGTCGAGCTCGGTGGAGATGTGCGAGGCGAAGCCGCGTCCAGCCACGGCGATCGCGAAGGTGTTCTGGTGATCGTCGCCGCAGGCCTCGACGCACTTGTAACAGAGGATGCACTTCGAGTAGTCGCGCACGTAGAGCTCGTTGTCGACCTTCACGGCCTGCGCGACCGTCAGCGAGTCGGCGCCGAAGCGGTCCGGCTGCGCCTCGTACTCCTCGATGTAGCGCAGCGCGTCGGGAGCGGTGGAGAGGTCGACCGACGACCCGAGCAGCTCGAGTACGAGACGGCGGCTCGTCTGCACCCGCGGCGAGTCGGTGTGCACGACCATGCCGGGCTCGACCTTGCGCGAGCAGGCGGGGACGAGCGTCCGCGCGCCTTCGACCTCGACGACGCAGACCCGGCACACGTTCACCGGCGTGAGTGTGTCCCCGTAGCAGAGCGTCGGCGTCTCGACGCCGAGCCGCCGGCACGCGTCGAGGATCGTCGAGCCCTCGGTGACCCGCACCTCCTTGCCGTCGACGGTCAGCTCGACGATGCGCTTCACGGCGTCCAGGCTGATGACGGTCACGGGGCTAGCACTCCGAGGTTCATCATGGCCGACTGGACGGCGCTCGCGGCGGTCTGGCCGAGACCGCAGATCGATGCGTCGCGCATCACCTGCGCGAGCTCGGCGAGCACGACGAGCTCGTTGCCGTTCGTCTGCTTGGCTGCGAGCCGGTGCAGCGCCTCCTCCTGGCGGACGGTTCCGACGCGGCAGGGGACGCACTGGCCGCACGACTCGTCGCGGAAGAACGCGGCGATCTGCAGCACCGCATCGACGAGGTCGGCGCTCTCGTCGTACACGATCACGACGCCCGAGCCGAGCGTCGCACCCGCGGTGCGCGCGTCCTCGAACGTCAGCGGCAGGTCGAGCTGGTCGGGCCGCAGGAACGAGCCGGCTGCGCCGCCGAGCAGCACGGCCTTCGGGGGTCGCGCTTCGGCGAGCTCGAGCAGCTCCAGCAACGGCGTCCCGAACGGCACCTCGTAGAGGCCGGGTCGTCCGACGTGGCCCGAGAGGCAGAAGAGCCGCGTGCCGGTCGAGCCCTCGGTGCCGGTCTGCGCGTACGCGGCGCCGGTGTCCGACACGACATCGAGGACGTTGAAGAGGGTCTCGACGTTGTTCACGACGGTCGGCTTGCCGAAGAGGCCGACCTCGACGGGAAACGGCGGCTTGTTGCGCGGCTCGCCGCGGTAGCCCTCGATCGACTGGAAGAGCGCGGTCTCCTCGCCGCAGACGTACGCGCCGGCGCCAATACGCAGCTCGATGTCGAACGAGAAGCCCGAGCCCATCACGTCGTCGCCGAGCAGGCCCCGCACGCGCGCCTGCCCGAACGCGTTCTCGAGCCGCTCGTGGGCGAGCGGGTACTCCGCGCGGACGTAGAGGAAGCCCTGCTCGCAGCCGGTCGTGTACGCGGCGATCGTCATCGCCTCGACGAGCGCGAAGGGATCCTGCTCCATCAGCACGCGGTCCTTGAACGTGCCGGGCTCCGATTCGTCGGCGTTGCAGACGAGGTAGTGCGGCCGCGCGGGCTGGCGTGCCACCGCCTCCCATTTCACTCCCGTGGGGAAGGCCGCGCCGCCGCGGCCGAGCAGGCGCGATTCCGCCACCTCGCGCAGCACCTCGACGGGCCCGAGCTCGAGCGCGCGCCGCAGCGCCGAGTAGCCGCCTGCGGCGCGGTACGCGTCGAGCGACTCCGGGTCGACGCGGTCCGCGATCCGCCGCAGGAGACGCAGGCCGGGCTGCCCCTGCTGCGGCAGCGGCGGCCCCGTCGGCGGGATCTGGATCTCACGCGGCTCCTCGCCCGCGACGGTGCGCAGCGCTGCGGGCGCGCGCTCGCAGAGGCCGAGGCACGGGCTGGGGTGCGCGCCCTCGGGCAGCTCGTAGCCCGCGAGCCGGCAGGAGAGATCGGTGCAGACGTGCAGCACCTCTGCGGGGCGCTCCTCGAGCGCGATCAGCGCGTAGAAGGTCGCGACGCCGTACGCCTCGGCGGGCGGAACCTCGAGCCGGCGGCACGCGTAGCCGAGCGCGCCCTCGGTCACCCAGCCCACACGGCGCTGCGCGGCGCGGAGGGTGGGGAGAAGCAGGTGCCTCCTCGTGCGGTCGCTGCGTGCAACGCGCCCGTCGTCGAGGGCGGCCGCGCCGACCACCGCGTCGATCGCCGCGCGCTCGGCGTCCGTCGGCTCGGCCGACAGCAGGCGCAGGTCGGGCAACTAAACCCGCTCCAGGCGGATGGCCGTCGCCTTGAACTCGGCGGTGCCAGACTGCGGATCCTGGGCGTCGATCGTGAGCACGTTCGTCGCGACCTCGTCGGGGAAGTGGAGGTTCATGAACGCGAGGCCGGGTCGTAGCGTGTCGTCGTAGCACGCGGGTGCCTCGACCGAGCCGCGGCGCGACACGACGCGCACGAGCCCGCCGTCGGCGATGCCGTAGCGCGCCCCGTCCTCCGGCGCGAGCCGGATTGCGGTTCCGCCACGGTGCAGGGGAGAGCTGAAGCCTCCGGTCTGCACGCCCGTGTTGAACGACTCGAGGCGCCGTCCCGTCGTGAGCCGGATCGGAAAGTCCTCGTCGAGCACGTCGGCGGGCGGGTCGTGCAGGACGGCCTTGAACGGCGCGCGCACTTTGACGTCGTCCTCCCACAGGCGCGCGTGCAGGAACTGCTCGCCGGGATGCGTCTCGTCCCAGCACGGCCACGGGATACCGCCGAGCTCCTCGAGGCGCTCGTACGACATGCCGGCGTGCATCGGCGACAGGCTGCGCAGCTCGTTCCACACGTCCTCCGCGCGCGGGGAGCCGAGGTCGACGCCGAGCCGCTTGCCGAGCTCGTAGACGATCTCGACGTCGTCGCGCGCCTCGCCGGGCGGGTCGAGCGCCTTGCGCACGCGCTGCACGCGCCGCTCGGAGCTCGTGACAGTGCCCTCGGCCTCGGCCCAGCTCGCCGACGCGGGCAGCACGACGTCCGCGAGCTGTGCGGTCTTCGTGAGGAAGATGTCCTGCACGACGAGATGGTCGAGCCCTTCGAGCAGCTCGATCGCATGCTTCTGGTCGGCCTCCGACTGCGCCGGGTTCTCGCCGATCACGTACAGCGCACGCAGGTCGCCGCTCTCCATCGCGTGGAACATCTGCGAGAGGTGCTTGCCGCTCTTCGGCGGGATCTTGGCGCCCCACTTCTCCTCGAAGCGCGCGCGGGCCGCGTCGTCCTCGACGTCCTGGAAGCCGGGCAGCTTGTTCGGGAGCGCGCCCATGTCACCGCCGCCCTGCACGTTGTTCTGGCCGCGCAGGGGCGAAAGGCCAGAGCCGTAGCGTCCGACGTGCCCCGTCAGCAGCGCGAGGTCGATCAGCGCAAAGACGTTGTCGACCGCGTTGTGGTGCTCGGTGATCCCGAGCGTCCAGCAGAGCTGCGCGCGGTCGGCGCGCGCGTACGAGTGCGCGAGCTCGCGGATCGCGTCGGCCGGAACGCCGGTGACGCGCTCGGCCTCCACGAGCGTCCACGGCTCGACCGACGCGCGGTACTCCTCGTAGCCGGTCGTCGCGCGCGCGACGAACTCCTCGTTCACGAGCCCGGAGACGATGATCTCGCGGCCCACGGCGTTCGCGAGCGGGATGTCTGTACCGACGTCGATGCCGAGCCAGAGGTCGGCCCACTGCGCGGACGCGGTGCGGCGCGGATCGATCACGATCAGCTTCGCGCCGCGGTGCACGGCCTTGAGCACGTGATGGAAGAAGATGGGGTGCGCCTCGCGCGCGTTCGACCCCCACAGGACGATCAGGTCCGCGTTTCGAGTCTCCTCGTAGGAGCTTGTTCCCCCGCCTGCACCGAACACTGTCGCCAGACCGACGACGCTGGGTGCGTGTCAGGTTCGGTTACAGCTGTCGATGTTGTTGGAACGCAGTGCGACCCGTGAGAACTTCTGTGCTGCGAAGTTCAACTCGTTCGTGGTCTTGGAGCAGCTGAAGAGCCCCGTCATGGAGCCCTCGTCGACGGCCGTGCGGAAGCCGGCCGCGGCGCGGTCGAGCGCCTCATCCCAGCTTGCGGGCCGCAGCTCTCCGTTCTCACGAACGAGCGGTTGGGTCACCCGGTTGTAGCGAGGTGGCATGGATCGAGTCTAGACAGAGGCTCGAGCCATCAACTACATCTAGCCGATCATCGGCACCTGGCGCTGTACGCGTGGCTCGATCCGGTCGAGGATCTCGAGCAGGCCGGAGCCGGTGGCGGTGATGCCATGGTTGCGCAGGCCGACGATCGCCTCGGACGGGTCGGGGCAGCGGCGCACGAGCTCGGCGACCGCGCTCGCGAGCTGCTCGCTCCCGCACGGGAAGACGAGCTGCGTCGAGTCGATTCCCTCCACCCATGCGTGCACGTGCAGGATGGCGCCGACGTTCGGGTTCTCCTGGTAGATCATCCAGTGCTCGATCGCGTCGACCGAGACGCGGCGCGGGTCGCTGCCCGGCGGGACGCTGAGAACGATGCGCCCGTTCTCCTCGTCGTAGTTGGAGACGAGCAGGATGTCGCGGCCCGGCTGCTCGAGCTTCGACTTGTCGACACCGCTCGCGCTCATCCAGAAGCGGCGCTCGTCCTTGCGCATCGAGAGGTTGCCGTACGAGAGGCCGCCGATCCCGTAGAGACGCTTCACGTGGCGCAGCTCGCGCTCGCCGAGCACCTCCTCGAGCGGGAACGGGGTCGGCAGCAAGCCGAGCTTGTCGAGGCGGCGGCCGGCTTCCTGGAGCTCCTGCGTGATCTCGTCGCCGCCCCAGAGCTCGGGCTCGAGGTCGGTGAGGAACTCGTTGTCGATCACGAGCCGCGAGGTCGCGGGCGGCAGGAGCTGCTCGACGAAGGCCTTGGCGAGCGCGTCGCCGTCGCCCTCGACGAGGAAGTGGCCCTGCTCCATGGTCGTGAACCAGACCCCCTCGCCGGGCACGTAGCAGCAGACGATGTTCGCGAGCGCGCGCACGAGGAGCGGGTACTCGGCGTGGAGGCCGGGCGTCTCCGGGCGCTCGTGCAGCGCGGCTGCGTAGGTCCCGCGCGAGCGGCGGCGGAACGGGCGCGGCGCGTCGTGGTCGATCACGTTGAGGACGATGTCGGCCTCGTCCGTGCCCGTGTGGCTTAGACCCCTGGCATCGAGCTCCGCCTCGACGCTCTTCGCGAAGTGCCTCATGGTCTCGCCCGAGGCTTCACCGTGCATCGCGTAACTCGGCATCCCGCTCCCTTCCGGCTCGTGTGACGTTTCCGCGCATCGCGGCCCTGGCTCGTCGTTTCCCCGATCGACGAATCGCCGAACGCGCCGGCGTCTTCCCGCCGTGGACGATCGTGCGGGTCGTGCTTCTGGTCGATCGTGTCATGTCGGGGCCTGGCGGCATCGTGGACGGCGCTGAGCCCCGCTGCGGGCAACTACGCAGCCGGCAGGGCCGAGGCCGCGGTCGGCACGTAGGCACAGGCCGGATCTTCGCCGAGCGGATCGCCGGACGCGGCGTAGGCCCGTGCCCGCGAGCCGCCGCAGAGGTCGGCGTACTCGCATGCGCCGCAGCGGCCCCGGAAGGAGGCGGCGCGGATATCGCGCAGGAGCGGGCTCTCGCGGTAGAGGTCGACGAGGCTCTCCTCGCGGACGTTGCCGATCGTGATCGGGAGGAAGCCGGCCGGGTAGACGTCGCCGTCGTGGGCGACGAAGACGATGCCCTTGCCGTCGCGCGTGCCCTTCGTCTGGGCGCGCGGCTCGTTGCGCGGCTCGCCGAGAAGCGTGCGAAGCCGTTCCGCCAGACCGTCGTAGAGCGGGCCCGCCTCGACCGGTCGTCCTTCGCGGCGCCAGGCGACGACGCGGCGAAAGAAGGGCGCCTCGACGGTGCGGACGATGAAGCCATAGCGGGAGGCGTCGAAGAGGAAGTGGCAGACGTCCTCGTTCTGTTGCGGCGAGAGCTCGGCGAGCACCGTGCCCCGTCCGACCCGGACGAGGAAGAAGACCTCCCAGATCGACGCGCCGACCTCGTCGACGATCGCGGCGATCTCGGGCAGCTCCGCGACGTTCTCGGGCCGGACGACGGTGTTCACCTGGACGGTGAAGCCATGGTCGCGCAGCAGGTGCAGCGCCTCGACCGTCTGCTCGAAGTGGCCGGCGACGCCGCGGAGGCCCTCGTGTGTCGCCGGGCCGGCCCCGTCGAGGCTGAGCGAGGCGACCTTGACCCCGGCCTCACGGAGACTGGAGAGCGCGGCCGGCTCGAGCCGTGGGGTGACGCTGGGCGAGACCGCGGTGTGCAGGCCCAGCTCGCGCGCCTTTCGAACCAGCCGGAGCAGGTCGGGGCGCATGAGCACGTCGCCGCCGGTGAGCACGAGGACGGGGTAGGGGCGGCCGAAGCCGGTCAGCGACTCGAGAAAGCGTTCGCCCTCCTCGGTCGAGAGCTGTCCGGGCAGCGGCTCGGCGATCGCCGAGGCGCGGCATTGGCGGCAGGTGAGCAGGCAGGCCCGGGTCACCTCCCAGAAGACGAGGATCGGGCGGCGCTCGAGATCGAGCCGGGCGCCCGTCACGCGACGATCAACGTCCCGACCGGTTGCGAGCGCTCCGTGCACGGGCAGTCCGTTCATACGTGGGTGGGGGCGGGGACGGTGAGCGCGCGGCTGTCGGCCTGCCGCTCGGCGGGGCGGGCGAGCGCGGCGAGCGCGACCAGCGCTGCCCAGACTGCTCCGGCGCCGCCGACGTGCAGGCCGGCGAGGATCTCGTTGGCGCGGCCGTTGCCGCCGACGAGCACCATCGCGATCCCGAAACCGGTCTGGACGAGCACGGTCAGGAGCGGCAGCGAGCCGGCCAGCCGCGGGCCCTTCCCGCGCAGCGCGAGCACGAGCAGCGCCAGGGCGAGGGCCGCCACGGTGTAGGCGAGCATGCGGTGCGCGACCTGGAGGTCGGCGTGGCCGCCTCCCGCTGCGAAGCTGCCGTTGCAGGCGGGCCACTGCGTTCCGCACGCGTCGCCCGCCTCCGTGGCGACGACCGCGGCGCCGACCGACACGAGGGCGAGGCCGGCGAGGACGCTCACTCCGGCGAGCCGGGCGAAGCCGGGTGTCGCCGTCCGCTCGCCCCGCCGCCATGCGGCAGCCGCGGCCAGGACGATGGCGGCGAGAAAGAGCAGCCCCACGACGAAGTGGAAGGCGACGACCCAGCCGGGCAGCTCGAGCCAGACGACGACGGCGCCGAGCAGCGCCTGGAGCGGGACGAGGACGACGGCGAGCAGCGCCGGCCAAAGGATGTCCGTGCGCGTGCGGTAGCTGCGCCAGGCCCATGCCGCCACCGCGACGGCGAGCACGCTGACGAGCGCGACGACCGCGCGGTGGCTGTACTCGATCACCGAGGCCTGCTGGTCGAGCGGGACGGCTCCCGACGTGCAGAGCGGCCAGTGCGGGCAGCCGAGGCCCGACTCGGTCACGCGGACGACGCCGCCGAGCGCGACGAGGGCCCAGGCTGCGAACGCGGACGAGGTGGCAAGGAGACGAAAGCGGAGGCTGGGCACTGGGCTGATTCTGCCGTCACCGCGGGTCGAATGGTCCGCGATCTCCCGCAGGCCCGCTGCGGCAAAGTACCGATGTGAAGTGAGATCGATCGTCTAGACCGAGGCGTGTGAGCCGGCCAGCCAGCCGGTGGTGCGCCGCCGCAGCACGTCCTCGTCGGTGACCGCCCACTCGTGCGTGCGCGCGTAGGCGTCTTGCGCGCGCAGGTCGGGTCGGCCGGCGACGAGCGGCTCGAGCAGCGACGGATCGTCGACCGCGGGAGCGAGCACCTCGGGTGCGAGTGAGCCGTACAGGTGCAGCAGATGCGCGCGCGTCGCCGCCTCGAGCTCGAACGGCCAGGCGATGCGATCGAGCCCGGTCGCGCCCGGCAGCGGGCGCGGCTGCTTCGACAGGCCGCGGACGCCGAGATGGTCGAGCGCGTCGAGTGCGATCCGCCGGTACGTCGTCAGCTTGCCGCCGGCGACGCTCACCATCCCGGTCGGCCCGGTCGAGTACACGGTCTCGCGGCGCGCGTTCGCCGTTTGCCCGTCGCCGCCCGGCAGGACGCGCAGGCCGCAGAAGGTCGTACGCGGCGGGCCGAGATCCTCGACCGCCACCGACGCCTCGGTCAGGACCTGCTGGACGTCCTCGTCGGTGACGCGGACGTCCTCGGGCTCGCCGTCGTGCTCCGTGTCGGTCGTCCCAAGGAGGAGCATGCCTTCCCAGGGCACCGCGAAGCTCACCCGGATCTTGTCGTGCGAGATCGTCAGCGCCGAGGTCCAGCCCTCGCCGCCGTCGACCATCACGTGCACGCCCTTGCTGAGCCGCATCGACCGCTTCGCAGCGGGATCCTCGAGACGCCGCAACCGGTCGACCCAGGGGCCGGTCGCGTTGACGACCGACGTCGCCCGCAGGGAGATCGTGCGGCCGTCGACCGAGACCTCGGCGCCCTCGCGTCCGCGCAGCGCCACGACCTCGGCGTAGTTGAGCACCGTCGCGCCGCCGGCGGCGGCCGCGCGCACGTTCGCGAGCGTCAGGCGGCCGTCGTTCGTCCACGCGTCCGCGTAGAAGGCGCACGAGCGCAGCCGCTCGCCGCGCAGCTGCGGAACCATGCGGTGCGCGCGCTCGACCGGCACAAGGCCGTTGAGTCGTGCGCGCGCCATCGTGGAGTAGAGGAGGATCCCGCTCTGCACGAACCACGGCCGGTACGGCCCGTCCTCGTACAGCGGAAGCAAAAACGGCAGCCGGCGCACGAGGTGCGGAGCGACGACGTTCATCAGGAGCCGGCGCTCGTGGTGCGCCTCCCGCACGAGGCCGACGTCGCCGAGGCGCAGGTACCGCAGCCCGCCGTGGATCAGCTTCGACGACGCACTCGACGTCGCACATGCGAAGTCGCCCTTGTCGACGAGCGCGACGGCCAGGCCGTGTGCGGTCGCGGCCTCCGCGATCCCCGCGCCGACGATCCCGCCGCCGACGACCAGCAGGTCGAAGTGGCGCGACGCGAGCTGCTCTACTGCGGCTGCGCGATCCACAGGGGGTTCGTCCAGGCGCGGCGGCCCGTGGCGTCCGCTACCTCGAGTCGGCCGTAGGGCGTGCTCCACATGCGCTCGAGCCGGCAGGCGGTGATGAGACCCGCAGAGTCACGCTCGATGATCTCCGAGCCGTTCGGGTAGCCGAGCCGCCCGGCGTTCGCGCGCGAGCCCTTCGTCTTCCCGGTGAGGAGCGTGACGCTCACGGCCGGGCTGCAGCGCACCGTGATCACGTCCTCGGTGACTTCGACGCTCCTGATCTCGGGGCCTGTCGAGCCGTAGAAGTCCCCGGTGCGCAGCGCGGCGAGCACCGCTTCCTGTGACTTGTCCGCCGCGCGAACCATCGTCCAGGCGAAGCCGCTGTCGTAGCCCGGGTGGTGCGAGTCGTCGGTGGCGAGTGCGAACAGGTGACGGCCGTGCTCGAGCGCCTCGTCCCACTGGAGCGACGAGTCGCCACGTCCGATCTCCAGCTCGCAGCCTGCGTTCCAGACCTCGATGCCGACGAGCCCCTCGCAGTCCTCCCACTGGTCGGTTCGTAACCCGCTCCAGTAGGTGTGCGCGATGTAGGGGACGCCGCCGTTCTCGTCGATCCAGTTGACGACCTCCTGCAGCGGGGCGAACTCGCTCTCCGGGATGACCGGGTCGGCCTCCACTCCCAGGGCCAGGACGTGGGCGTCGTGCTCGGGCCCTCCGGCCTGGGCGTTCAGCTCGGTGGAGGGGATGACGAGGAGCTTCCGGGTCGAGCGCTCGTCGGTCCTGACCCAGTGATCGGTGATCGCGAGCACGTCGAAGCCCGCCCACTCGTAGTGGCGTACCAGCATGTCGGGCGCCAGCTCTCCGTCGGAATTCGTGGTGTGCGCATGGAGCGCGCAGCGGAGCCAGACGCCGTCGCCCTCGAACGGGGTCATGAACCGAGCCTAGATGATTGCTGCCACGACAGTGCACGCCTGCCGCACCCCGCCGGGCGCCTGGATCCCGCTGACGGAAACGGATTGGCCCATGATGCGGAACAGAGTGGTGAACGGCATTGAAGCGGGGGTCGATTCGTGCTTCGATCACCACTCGTTCACATTGTTCGGACATCGGAGGGTTCTATGGAGGACTACGAGGCGCAGGAGCAGGAGTTCTGGAGCAAGCTCGAGGAGAGCGAGATGAGCCGCTCGCAGATGCTGAAGCGGAGCGTCGCCGCGGCGGCCGGCCTGACGGTTCTCGGCAGCACCGGAGCCGCTTTCGCCTCTCGTGGGGCCGCAGGCAAGACGCCGCCGCTGAAGGGCAACTCGATCTCGATGAAGGAGCTCATCGCCGAGGCCAAGAAGGAAGGCCACCTCAACACGATCGCGCTGCCGCCCGACTGGGCGAACTACGGCGAGATGATGTCGACGTTCCAGAAGAAGTACGGCATCGGGATCACGAACGACAACCCGAACGGGAGCTCGGCCGAGGAGAACCAGGCCATCCGCTCGCTGAAGGGCGACTCGCGCGCTCCTGACGCGGTCGATGTCGGCGTCTCGTTCGCCGTCGCCGGCGCAGCGGAAGGCCTCTACGCGAAGTACTTCGTGACGGAATTCTCGACGATCCCGCGCGCGATGAAGGACACCCGCGGCCTCTGGTGGGGCGACTACTGGGGCGCCATCTCGATCGGCTACAACGGCAACCTGATCAGCAACCCGCCGAAGACGTGGAAGGACCTGCTGAAGCCGGAGTACAAGGGCAAGGTCGCGATGAACGGCAGCCCGCTCACCTCGAACTCGGCGGTCTCGGGCGTCATCGCAGCCTCGCTCGCGAACGGCGGCTCGACGTCGGACGCCGGCCCGGGAATCGACTTCTTCGCGACGCTGAAGAAGTCGGGCAACTACATTCCGGTGGGGACGACCCCCCAGACGGTCGCGTCCGGCCAGACGCCGATCTCGATCGACTGGGACTACAACAACCTCGCCTACACGAAGGAGTTCCCGGCGGCGAAGTGGGGCGTGGCGATCCCGAGCGACGGGGTCTACGGCGGCTACTACGCCCAGGCGGTCAACGCGGCCGCTCCGCATCCGTGGGCGGCACGGCTCTGGCAGGAGTTCATGTACTCCGACCAGGGGCAGATCATCTTCCTGAAGGGCTTCACGCATCCCGCGCGGTTCAACGACCTCGCGAAGCGCAAGAAGCTGCCGGCGTCGCTGCTGAAGGCGCTCCCGGCACCCGCGCTCTATGCGCAGGCGAAGTTCGCCAGCATCCCGCAGCAGACCGCAGCGAAGGCGAAGATCGCGACGGACTGGCCCACGAAGGTCGGGTAGTCCATCGCGGTTGAAGCGGCATCCGAGGCGCTCCGGCCGGACATGAGGTCCGGCCGGCGGCGTCTCAGCTTGGCGTGGCTCGCGACGATTCCGTTCTTCGCGTACACGTTCCTGTTCCTGTTCCTGCCCGCAGGCTCGGTCCTGCTCGGCGCGTTCAAGGGCGTGCACGGCGGCTACACGGCCGCCAACATCCGGCTGCTCTTCCACCACCCGTACATCGATGCGTACAAGACGAGCATCGAAGTGAGCGTCGTCACGGCGGTGCTGGGAGGCCTGGTCGGTCTGGCGACGGCCTACGCAGCGCTCCGTGAGGGCACGCCGAAGTGGGTGCGGTCGATGATCACGACCTTCTCCGGCGTCGCCGCGAACTTCGGCGGCATCCCGCTCGCCTTCGCGTTCATCGCGACCCTCGGGCCGCTCGGCGTCGCGACGGTGTTCATGAAGAAGCAGCTGCACCTCGACGTCTACGCGCACGGCTTCACGCTGTTCGGGAAGACGGGCGTCGAGATCGTCTACCTCTACTTCCAGCTGCCGCTGATGATCCTCGTCATCTCCCCTGCAATCGACGGGTTGCGCAAGGAGTGGCGCGAGGCGTCCGCGAACCTCGGCGCGAGCTCGTGGCAGTTCTGGCGCTACGTCGGACTGCCGGTGTTGATGCCGTCGATTCTCGGCGCGGTCATCCTGCTCTTCGGCAACGCGTTCGCGGCCTACGCGACCGCCTACAGCCTCACGTCCGGCACGGTGAATCTCGTGCCGATCCTCATCGGCGCGTACTACACCGGCAACGTGCTCGACAATCCGCATCTCGCGCAGGCGCTCGCCTTCGGCATGTTCGTCGTGCTGGCGCTGATGATGCTGGCTTACATCCCGCTGCAGCGCCGCGCCGCGAGGTGGGCGAAGTGAAGTCCCTCCGCGGTATGGCCCCGTCGGCGTACATCTGGCTCTTTATCGGAGGGATGTACTTCTTCATCCCGCTGCTCGCGACGCTGGTCTTCAGCCTCAAGGCGAACGCGACCGGCAAGTGCTGCACCTCCGAGAGCTACTCGTGGGTGATCCACAACGGCGACTTCTGGCACACGCTCAAGATCTCGCTGCTCCTCGCGATCGAGACGATCGTGATCAGCTTGCTGATCTTCGTGCCGACGATCTACTGGGTGCATCTGAAGCTGCCGCGCCTGCGTCCGGTCATCGCCTTCATCGCGCTGATTCCGTTCGTGGTGCCGCCGATCGTCATGGTCGTCGGGCTGCTCGACGTCTACCGGGGGACGCCGAGCTGGTTCTACGCAAAGCCGTGGGGTTTCCTCGTCGCGGCGTATGTCATCCTCGCGTTCCCGTACATGTTCTTCTCGCTCGACGCCGGGTTCCGGTCGATCGACGTGCACACGCTGACGGAGGCGTCGCAGAGCCTCGGTGCGAGCTGGCGGACGACGCTCGTCAAGGTGATCCTGCCGAACATCCGGGCTGCCGCCCTCGCCGCGTCGTTCCTGACGCTGGCGATCGTGATGGGCGAGTTCACGATCGCGAACCTCGCGGCGTTCCAGACCTTCCCGCGCTTCCTCCAGTACGTGAACGAGACGCAGGCCTATCCCGCCGCCGCGCTGACGCTGATGAGCTTCGCCCTGACGTGGGGGGCGATGCTGTCGCTGCTCCTCGTCGGGCGCCGCCGGGGCATCAAGTCGACAATCGTCGGAGGAGCCCGCTAATGGCATACCTCGAGCTACAGAACCTGCACCGCGAGTTCGCCGGTGGCGTCAGGGCCCTCGACGGCATCGAGGTGGAGCTCGGCCAGGGCGAGTTCCTGTCGCTGCTCGGCCCGTCCGGCTGCGGCAAGACGACCGCGCTGCGCCTCGTCGCGGGCTTCGACCGGCCGGACGAGGGACGGATCGTCGTCGACGGCAAGGACATCACGAACGTCACGCCGAGCAAGCGCGACATGGGGATGGTGTTCCAGGCGTACTCGCTCTTCCCGAACATGACCGCTGCGCAGAACGTCGAGTTCGGCCTGAAGATCCGGGGCCGGCACAAGGGCGAGCGGACGGGGCGCGTGGGCGAGCTGCTCGAGCTCGTCGGCCTCGGCCACGCGGGCGACCGCTACCCGCATCAGCTCTCCGGTGGCATGCAGCAGCGCGTCGCGCTCGCACGTGCGCTCGCGATCGAGCCGCGCGTGCTCCTGCTCGACGAGCCTCTGTCGGCGCTCGACGCCAAGGTGCGCGTGCAGCTGCGGGAGGAGATCCGGCGTATCCAGCTCGAGCTCGGAATCACGACGCTGTACGTGACGCACGATCAGGAGGAGGCGCTCGCAATCTCCGACCACGTGGCCGTCATGTACCAGGGCCGCATCGAGCAGATCGGCCCACCGGCGGAGATGTACAGCAGGCCGGCGACCCCATTCGTGGCGGAGTTCATCGGCACGATGAACCGGCTCGAGGCCACGGTGGTCGACCCGGCGCTCGGGACGGTCGACCACAGCGGCGTGCTGCTGACGGTGGAGGCCGTTCGTGGCCATGCGAAGGGCGACCGGGTGCTCGTGCTCGTCCGGCCGGAGACGGTGGAGCTCGCGCCGGCGAACGGCGCCGGCGGCTCGAACACGTTCACGGGCGAGGTGCTGTCGCAGACGTTCCTCGGGCCGGTGACGCGGCTGAAGGTCGTGGGCCCGCAGGCCGACCTGATCGCCGACGTGTCGACCGCAAAGGCGGCCACGCTGCCGGTCGGGATGAAGGTGACGGCGGCTCTGCCGGCGACCGATGCACGCGTGCTCGAGCTCAGCGACGAGCCGGGCCCTGCCGGATTCGAAGAGCCAGATCCGGCCGGTCGGTGAAGATGCCGGCGACGCCGGCTCCCTCGAGCTCGCGCATGCGCGCGGGCTCGTTCACGGTGTAGACGAGCGGGACGAGATCGAGCGCACGCGCCGCGGCGAGCCCGCGCGCCGTGACGCGGTTGTCCGAGAAGCCGACGGCCCACGCGTCGCGTGCCGCGCGGATCGAGACGCCGTAGCCGACGTGCTGGCACGTGCGGATGCCCGGGCGCAGCGCGCGCGCCTCCTCGAGTGGGGGGCGCTGGAAGCAGATCAGGACGTCCGCGTCGGTGAGCAGGCGCACCGTGCGGGCGACGACGTCGTGACGCCGGTAGCGGCGCGGCGTCTTCAGCTCGACCATCACGCCGATGCGGCCGCGGCAGAGGTCGAGCGCCTCCTCGAGCGTGGGGTGGGAGTGGTCGCGCTTGGGTGGGTCGTGCGTGACGACGAGCCGGCCCTCGGCGTCCGCGTGCACGTCGAGCTCGATCGCGTCGGCGCCGAGCTCGATCGCCCGCTCGAATGCCGGGAGGGTGTTCTCGGGGCGCTGCCACGAGGCGCCGCGGTGGGCGATGACGAGCATCAGGAGAGAACGCGGCGCATCAGCTCGATGTCGATCCGGTCGATCAGCTCGTCGGCGGCGGCGAGCCGGTGCGGGTCGAGCGTGCCCGTCTTCGCAAAGGTGAGGAGCCCTGCCGCCTTCGCAGAGGCGATGCCCGCTTCCGTGTCGTCGATTGCCAGCACCTCGCCGGGCCGGACGTCGCCGAGCAGCTCGAGCGCTTTGAGGTAGCCCTCGGGGTGCGGCTTGCCGGCGACGACGTCGTCGGAGGAGACGATGCCCCGGAGCAGCGGCGCGAGGCCGGCGGACTCGACGACCGGCTCGATCTCGGCGCGGGCGGCGCCGGAGCAGATCGCGAGCGGTACCCGTTCGGCCGCGTACCGGACCGCCTCGCGGACGTGCTCGTAGACGGTCGAGCCGTCGCCCACCGCATCGCAGTAGCGCTGCACGCGCTGCGCGACCACCATGCCGACGTCGGGGTGGTCGCGGCCGAGCCACGTCAGCACGATCTCGGGGTCGGACAGCCCGGCGAGCTCGTCGAAGTACTCCTGCGCCGACAGCGGCTTGCCGTGCTCGGCAAAGAGCTTCACGAAGATCTCGCAAAGGACAGGCTCGTCGTCGGAGAGCGTGCCGTTGAAGTCGAAGACGATTCCGCGGACGGAGTAGGGCACGATTGAGAGCACTGTAATCGCGCCCTACTCCGTTGATGTTTGCTGAACTGCTCGAAGCCATGAGTTGCTCGGTATCTCCGACTCCCAGACGACGCGCGTACGGTCACCGCGGACGGCGTCGCGCCAGCGCTGCCGGATTGGCTCGTAGAGACTTCAGCGCATGAACGTGACCCCCGACCAGCGGACGTCGACGGGCGCCCGGCTCAAGACGTCTGACCTCGAGCGAGCCCGGCCGATGCTCGAGCAGCGCGTGCGCAGGTAGCGCCCTGCCCGCCGAGGCACTTGCGCTCGCGCTGGCTGCGGCCGTCATCCACGCGGGCTGGAACCTCCTGCTGGCGGGCGCGCGCGACTCGCAGGCGTTCGCGGCGGTCGCACTCCTCGTGTCGGTCGTCGCCGGAGCGCCGTTCGCGATCGTGTTCTGGCGGTTCGACAGCGGCGTCTGGCCGTTCCTCGTCGCGGGGTCACTGCTCCAGCTCCTGTACTTCGCGCTGCTCGCGTTCGCGTACACGCACGCCGAGCTCTCGGTCGTCTATCCGGTAGCGCGCGGGCTCGCGCCCGTGTTCGTGCTCGTCGGCTCGATCGTCGTGACGGGCGCAGGGACGACGCCGAGGCAAGTTGGAGGCGTGCTGCTCGTCGCAGCCGGGGTCCTGCTCGTGCGCGGGGTGCGGCCGGGGAAAGGCGCGCTGCTCGCGGTGACGATCGCGTGCGTGATCGCCACGTACACCGTGGTCGACAAGCACGGCGTCGTGCACGCGTCACCTGTCGCGTACCTCGAGCTGATGTGCATCTTCACGGGTGTCGTCTACGCGCCGGCGGTCGCGGCGAGGCGCGGGACATCGGCGCTGCGCGCCGAGCTGAACCGGCGCTCGGTCGTGGCCGGCGTCGGCACGTTCGCCGCCTACGCGTTCGTGCTCGCGGCGCTTCAGCTCGCCTCGGCGGCGTCGGTCGCGGCGGTGCGGGAGAGCGGCGTGCTCGTGGCGACCGCGCTCGCTGCGATCGTGCTGCGGGAGCGGGTCACGGCCTGGCGGGCAGGCGGAGCGGTACTCGTCGTCGCGGGGATCGTGCTCCTGGGGTTGTAGGGGATCCTGGCCGTCCGAAGGCATTGACACAGTCGCCTCGAACGTGGCTCAATCGGATCTTCCGACCAGGAGGGCAAGCACGATGACCGATGTTTCCCGCGACGAGCAAGACCTTGCTCGCTTCGGCTACAAGCAGGAGCTGAAGCGGAGTCTCGGCGTCTTCAGCTCGTTCGCCGTCGCCTTCAGCTACATCTCGCCGTCGACCGGCATCTTCACACTCTTCGCACTCGGTCTGACGACGATCGGCGGCGTCTTCATCTGGAGCTGGCCGATAGTCGCGGTGGGGCAGCTCTGCATCGCGTTGGGGTTCGCAGAGCTCTCGAGTCACTACCCGGTGGCCGGCTCGGTGTTCCAGTGGACGAAGTATCTCGCCGGCAAGACGTACTCGTGGTTCGCCGGCTGGATTTACCTGTTCGCAGGGATCCTCACGGTCACCGCGGTCTGCGTGACGCTGCCGCTGGCGCTGATCCCGGCCTTCAACAACATGGGCTGGAACCTCGCCAACACCCTGCACAACCAGCGGATCATGGCGATCGTCACGCTCGGCGTGATCACGGTGATGAACATCTTCGGCGTTCGCCTCGTCGCGATTGTCAACAACACGGGCGTGCTGTTCGAGATCCTCGGCATGGTCGTGTTCGCGTTCATTCTCGCGCTCTTCCATCACCATCAGGGCGCCTCGGTGATCTTCCACACGGGCGGGACGTCGCTCACGACGGGGACCTTCCTGGTTGCGATGTTCATGTCGCTGTTCGTGATCTACGGATTCGACACGGCCGGCACGCTCGCGGAGGAGACAAAGGATCCGCGGAAAGAGGCGCCGAAGGCGATCATCGGCTCGATCCTGGGCGCGTTCGTGATCGGCGGCATCTTCCTGTTCGCGATGCTGCTCGCGATTCCGAACCTCAAGGACGCGATCAAGGGTGGTTTCGGTCCGGCGGCGATCATCGACGCGAACTTCGGCAACGCGTTCTCGACGGTCTTCCTGCTCGTCGTGGCGGCGGCGATCTTCGTCTGCTGCCTGTCGATCCAGACCGCAACGATCCGGCTCGCGTTCGGAATGTCGCGTGACGGCGCGCTGCCGGGCTCGAAGATCCTGTCGAGGGTGCACCCGACGCTGCACACGCCGATCGGGTCGTGCCTCGCAATCGGCGTGCTCGCGTTCATCCCGATGCTCCAGTACGCGGGCGCCGGGATCATCGCGATCGCGGCGACGGGGATGATCTACCTGTCGTACTTCGTCGCGAACATCGCGCTCTTGAAGGCGAGGCTGAAGGGCTGGCCGAGAGAGAAGGCGCCGTTCTCGCTCGGGCGCTGGGCGATGCCGCTCAATCTGCTGGCGCTCGCGTGGGGCGGCGGCATGTTGATCAACTTCGCGTGGCCGCGGGCCGCGACGAACCCGACGCCGAAGGAGACGGCCCTCGGTCTGAACTTCCACTGGAACTGGCTGAACGGCCGCCCGGTGCTCTGGACGGTGCTCGTCGTGATCCTGCTCGTGGGCACGGTGTACTACGTGCTCGCGCAGCACAAGAGGCCGGCGCACAGGATGGCGCCGGAGGGCGAGCTGCCGGAATCGGCGCCCGCCGCGACGACGGGCTGACGCGGTTCGGGCGGGGCGCCGGGAGGCGCCCCGCCCGCTCGTGTCTCAGTCTTCGCGCAGCACGTCGGCGAGCAGCCGTTCGAGCTCGGGCCCGTCGAACTCCGTGACCCCGCGCTCGTACTTCTCCAGGCCCCACGACCAGAAGTCGAAGTCGAGCTCCGACACGCCGTCCTGGATCGACGCCCAGAGCATCCAGCCGTACTTCGCGATCAGTCCCCAGAGGCGCGCCCGCGCGACCTTGCCCGGCAGCGGTGCGCCGTAGTAGAGGCCGACGAGCTCCTCGAGTTGCGCGGGCGAGAGATTCGCCTCGCTCCAGACGTTCCCGAGCTCGAACGACGGCTCGTTGTTGCCGGAGTACTCGTAGTCGATCAGTCTGAGCGCGCCGCCCGTGTCGATGAAGTTCTCCGCCAGCAGGTCGTTGTTGCACGGGACGGTCGGCTCCGCGCGGACGCGCATCGCCTGCTCCATTGCCCGTACGTGCGGCTCGAACTCGAGGTAGCGGTCGGGAAGCCGGAGGCCGCGGTCACGGACGATGGCGAGGTAGCTGCGCTGGAGCTCGAACATGTCGAAGTCGGCGAGGAAGCGACGGCCCCCGTGCAGCCGCTTGCACGACGCCGCGACGAGCGGGAGCAGGACGCCGGCGCGCAGGTCGTCCGCGTGCAGCCTTCTGCCCTCGATGAACTCGAGCACGAGTGCCGAGTGCTCTGGCAGCGATGCGATCACCTGCGCGCCGACGCCGGTCTCGGCGGCGGCGATCGTGTTGTGCGTCTCGTTCTCGCGGTCGATCCCGAGCAAGTTCGTGTCCTTGCCTGCGATCCGCACGACGTACGCGCCGCGATCGGTCACGACCTTGTAGTTCGTGTTCGTGAGGCCGCCGGACAGGTCCTCGACGCTGCGCGGGCGGCGCAGCTCCGGGACCGCCTCGAGCACCGCCTCCAGGGACACAGGGCGATCCTACGAACCTGGGATACTCGCCGTCGTGGTACCGGAGCGCGCGCGAGCGGTGGTGGTCGGGGGCGGCGTCATCGGCTGCTCCGTTCTGTACCACCTCGCGAAGCTGGGCTGGACGGACTCCGTGCTCGTCGAGCAGTACCAGCTCACGCACGGGTCGACGTGGCACTCGGCAGGGCTCGTCGGCCAGCTGCGCTCGTCGCTCTCGCTGACGAAGCTGATGCAGTACTCCGTGGGCCTCTACGCCGAGCTGAAGGAGTTGACGGGCAACGATCCCGGCTGGCGCCAGCTCGGCGGCCTGCGGCTCGCGTCGTCGGAGGCGCGGCTCGAGGAGATCCGCCGCCAGGCGTCGTGGGCGAAGACGTTCGGGCTGCCGATGGAGATCGTCTCGCCGCAGGATGCGCAGGCGCTCTTTCCGCCGATGAGCACCGACGGTGTCGTGGCGGCCGCATACATCCCCGACGACGGCTATCTCGACCCGAGTCAGCTCACGTTCTCGCTCGCCGACGCAGCGCGCCGTCTCGGGGCGCAGATCGTGGTGCGCACGAGCGTCACCGGCATCGAGACGCGCGACGGCCGCGTCGTCGCCGTCGAGACCGACAAGGGGCGCATCGAGTGCGAGGTCGTCGTCGACGCGGCGGGCATGTACGCGCCGGAGATCGCGCGGATGGTCGGCGTCGACCTGCCGATCATCCCGTACGGGCACCAGTACCTGATCACCGAGCCGTTCGTGCCGGCGCTCGAGCTGTTGCCGACGCTGCGCGATCCCGACAACCTCATCTACTTCCGCAGCGAGGTCGGCGGACTCGTGATGGGCGGCTACGAGCGCAAGCCGGCGCCCTGGGCGCTCGACGGCATCCCCGACGGCTTCGAGGCGCAGCTGCTGCCCGAGGAGTGGGATCGCATGGAGGAGCTCTTCACGAACGCGATCCACCGCGTTCCCGCGCTGGAGACGGCGGAGGTGAAGATGTTCTTCAACGGGCCGGAGGCGTTCACGCCGGATGCGGACTTCCTGCTCGGCGAGACCGACGTGCCCGGCTTCTGGGTCGCGGCGGGCGGCTGCGCGCACGGCCTCGCCGGCGCGGGCGGCATCGGCAAGGTGATGGGCGAGTGGATCGTCGACGGGCTCCCCGAGTGGGACGTCTGGCCGCTCGACGTGCGGCGCTTCGGACGCCAGTACCGCAGCCAGGACTACACGCTCGCGCGCTCGTACGAGGCGCTCTCGCAGTACTACGACATCAAGTACCCGGGCGAGGAAAAGCAGGCGGGGCGGCCGCTGCGCGTGTCGCCGGCGTACGCGCAGCACCAGCAGCTCGACGCGGCGTTCGGCGAGAAGGGCGGCTGGGAGCGAGTCAACTGGTACGAGTCGAACGCTGCGGCGGGCGACGAGTCGCTGCGCCCGCGCGGCTGGGCGGGCGAGAACTGGTCGCCGGCGATCGAGGTCGAGGCCCGCGCAGCGCGCGAGGCGGTGGCGCTCTTCGACCAGTCGAGCTTCTCGAAGCTCGAGATCCTCGGCTCGGGCGCTCTGGAGCTCCTCGAGCGGCTGTGCGCGAACAGGATCGACCGTCCTGTCGGCACGCTCGTCTACACGCAGCTGTTGAATGCGCGCGGCGGCATCGAGGCCGACGTCTCGGTGTTGCGGCGTGCGGAGGACCGGTTCATGCTCGTCACCGGCACGGCATTCGGCAACCACGACCGCGCGTGGATCGAGAAGCACGCGCCGCGCGACGGCTCGGTGTACGTGGACGACGTGACGTCGGCGTATGCGTGCCTCTGCCTGTGGGGGCCGCGTGCGCGCGACGTGCTGCAGCCGCTGACCAAGACGCCGCTCGACTTCCCGTACATGTGCACGCGCGAGCTGGCGGTCGGCTCGGTTCCCGTCGTGGCGTCACGTGTCACGTACGTCGGCGAGCTCGGGTGGGAGCTCTACTGCGCGACGGAGTACGGCGCCCGGCTATGGGACACGATCGTCGCCGCAGGCGCGCCGCATGGTCTCGTTGCAGGCGGCTACCGCGCCATCGACGCGCTGCGGCTCGAGAAGGGCTACCGGGCGTGGGGGAGCGACCTCAACTCCGAGACGACCCCGTACGAGGCGGGGCTCGGCTTCGCGGTGAAACGCGACAAGGGTGACTTCATCGGCCGTGACGCGCTCGACCCGGAGCCCGCACAGAAGCTCGTCTGCCTCGTGCTCGACGATCCGCGCTCGATCGCGCTCGGCTCGGAGCCGGTGCAGAGCGCCGCCGGCCGCACTGTGGGCCGGGTGACGAGCGGCGGCTACGGCTACGCCGTGAACGCGAGCATCGCGTTCGCGTACGTCCCGGTTGGGTACGCCGATCCCGGCACCAGGGTCGAGGTCGACATCTTCGGCGAGTGGGTGCCGGCCGAGGTGCGCACCGAGCCGTTGTACGACCCGGCGGGCACGCGCGTCCGCGCCTAGAACGTCATGTGCTGTTTGTTTGCCACGACGCTGGTACCTTGGCGGTGGTCACTCGCAGGCGGGGTCGACCGAAACGACATGTTGAAGCTCACGTCGAGATCGAGAGTTCTCCTCGCCGCCTGCGGCTTCGCGCTGGCGGCCGCTTCGCCTGCCGCAGCCGACGGCTGGCTCCCGCATCCGGCCGACGCGACCTGGACGTACCAGTGGACCGACAGCGCCTACAACACGACGCCCACGAGCGAGAAGGTCACCGTGAAGGACACGAAGGGGCAAGCGTTCCAGCTCGCGTGGACGACGGTCGACCAGGGAAATGCGGACGGCGCTCCGACGAGCGTCGGCGTCGTGTACCTGTCCGACACGCAGGGCGGGATCGTCAACGTCGACCCGGGTTGGGCGAGCAACGCCGCGCCGCCCAGCTTCCCGATCCTCTGCGCGTCGCTCTCGCAGTGCGGCAACAGCCTCGCGAGCACCTGGTACCAGCTGATCTGGGGCACGCGCGCACCGGTGCTCGCCGAGCCGCTGCTCGCCGGAACGACCTGGTCGACAGCCGGCGGGGCCGCGAACGACGTGTCGAGCGCCTCCGACTACGCCGGCACCGAATCGATCACCGTGCCGGCGTTCGACGGCCCCGTGGTCGCCTCCAAGATCCGCACCGAGATCACGCAGGCAGGCGCGATCGGCGATCCATACGGAAGCGGCATTCGCACGGTGTGGTGGGTATACGGCGTCGGTCCGGTGAAGGTCGTCTTCGAGCACAGCGGGGGCACAGGTGCGCCCGTCACGACGTCCGTGCTGCAGTCGACGAATCAGATACCGAAGCCGCCTCCCGCCGACGTCGACTACTTTCCGCTCGCCTTGACTGTGAAGGGCGTGTACCGGTGGACCAACGCCCGCCACCTGAAGAAGCCGCAGGTCGAGAGCTTCACGGTCGACCAGGTCAGCAACGGCTCGGCGCGGATCTCGGTCAAGTACGTGTCCGGCCCGATCAAGGTCGCCGCCGCCTACGGCTTCACGCGGCGGCTCGACGGGGTCACCAACATCTGGGGGGTCTCCAAGTCGGCCTCGCTCGCCAAGCTGCCGAAGCTCGGCCCGGCGTCGCTGCCCGAGGCGAAGCGGCGGCATTTCACCACGCCGTTCGACCTGATGACCTACGGCTTCAACCCGCTGATCCCGGCGTACCCCGCACAGGCTGCAACCTGGGCCGGCGGGTCTGACTCCGGACGCGACTATTCGATCTACGGCGTCACGGGGAATGCGACGGTGCTCGGCGTACGCAAGGTGACGGTCCCGGCCGGGACGTTCAGCGCCCTCGTCGTGCGCACGACTCTGAGCCAGCCCGGCTTCCCGTTCGGCAGCGGGACGCGGACGAGCTGGTTCGCGCCCAAGCGCGGCCTCGTGAGGCTCGAGTTCCGCCACGCCGACGGCAGCGTCTCGCTCGTCGAGCTCCTCCGCTAGATCGTGCGGCGTCGTCTCGCGCCGGCGGCGATCACCGCCGTTCTGCTCGTCTCGGCCTGCGGCGGTCACGGCCGGCGGCGTGACGCCGTCTCGACCTACTTCAGGCAGGTGGACGTCGTTCAGATCACGATGCGCACGCAGCTGCTCGCGGTCGAGCGCGCGTACCGCGACTTCGGAAAGAAGCACGGCCCGACGCTCGCGCAAATCGAGCCGCGTCTCGCGCGTGCGGAGCTGACCATCCGAGGCGTCGGCAAGCGGCTCAGGGCTTTGCAACCGCCGCCCGACGCGCGGAAGCTGCACTCGTTGCTCGTTCGGCTCGTGAACGACGAGGCCGAGGTCGCGCACGAGGTCGTCCAGCTGGCACAGTTCTCGCCGCGGTTCACCGCCGCGCTGCGCCCGCTCGCGCCTGCGAGCCGGAAGCTGCGGACCGCGTTCAAGCACGCGAAGAAGGCCAAGGCCCAGGCGGATGCGCTCAGTGCGTACTCCGTTGCTCTGGCCGGCGTGTTGCAGAAGCTCCGCTCGATCGAGGCGCCGCCTGCATTCGTCCCGACGCTCGAGTCGCAGCGGACGACTCTTGCACGTGTTCGCACAACCGCGATCGAGCTCGCGGACGGCCTGCGCAAGAATCGCCGGACCGTGCTCCCGACGCTGATCCAGCGGTTCACGAATGCGGGCCTCGCGAGCCAAGGACTGGCTGTCCAGCGCGCCCGAATCGCCGCGATCGTGGCCTACAACACGCGTGTGAGCGACCTCAGCACCCTCGCGAGCCAGATCGATCGCGAACGGGCTCGGCTCCAGAAGCTGCTCGGCTAGCGCCGTCCCCTTACTGGAGAGCAGGCGGTCTTGCAATAGGCCGTTCGGCCTATTGAAGTCGGCTGCGCTGACTGACAGTCTCCATCCGGGCACGCACCGTGGGGGTGCGTGGGAGTGGGGATTGATAAGGGGGAGTTGCACTGTCGTCGACCGCAGTCGCCGGTTTTCCGGCTGACGACTTCAGTCTCAGCGCACTCCGCGTTCGCGGAGTGCGGTACTGGTTCGTCGGCATCAGCGTGGCAACGCTGGGCGTCACATACGTGGCGCCTATCGCTGCTGCCTTCCGCATGCCATCGGTGCAGACGTACCTGCCGACGCTGAGCGTTCCGCTTGTGCGCATCCCGACGCTTGCAGTTCCCAAGCTGCACGCAGTCCCCAAGCACGCTGCAAAGCCCACCCTCGCGAAGCCCGCACATCGCGCAACTCCCACGCACGGCAAGCGCAAGCTCGTCAAGCGGCGCGTGCCGATCCACACGGACAAGTACACGCAGTCGGCGATGCTTCCGGCGAAGCAGGGGATCTCGGCCGACCCGTTCGCCAAGGTGCCGGTCGTCGAGGACACCGTCGGCGCTCCCCCGATCATTGCGCCGAACCCCACGCCGCCGGCAACGACGGCAGCGCAGAGCGCCCCAGCCCCCGCTCCTGCTCCTGCTCCCGCGACGACCGACACGAGCACGACGCCCGCCGCCCCCGATGCAGGGGTGCCCGATCCGACGTCCGCCGCCGACGCGACCGCCGCTCCGAGCATGAGCCTCGGCGAGGAGTACGTCCTGCTCAATCCGCCCGACACCGGGCTCGCGTACTTCGACTACTCGGAGCCCGCCGACCC
>DATCOE010000097.1:0-11921 GCA_036564885.1 Gaiellaceae bacterium
GCCGTTGCGCTCGAGCACGTTCGAGACGCCGACGAAGCCCGCGACGAACTCGGTCTCCGGGTGCTCGTACACCTCCGCGGGGCTGCCGATCTGCTCGATCCGTCCCTCGTTGAAGACGGCCATGCGGTCGCTCATCGTCAGCGCCTCTTCCTGGTCGTGCGTGACGTAGACGAACGTGATGCCGAGGTCCTGCTGCAGCGCCTTGAGGAAGACCTGCATCTCCTCGCGCAGCTTGAGGTCGAGCGCGCCGAGCGGATCGTCGAGCAGCAGCACGGTCGGGCGGTTCACGATGGCGCGCGCGAGCGCGACGCGCTGACGCTGCCCTCCTGAGAGCTGCACCGGCCGGCGTGCGCCCACCTGAGGGAGACGGACGCGTTCGAGCACTTCGTTCGCCTGGATGCGTCGCTCGCGGCGACCGATGCCCTTGACGCGCAGTCCGTACTCGACGTTCTCGAGCACCGTCATGTGCGGGAAGAGGGCGTAATCCTGGAAGACGGTGTTCACGCCGCGCTCCGACGGCGCGGTGTGCGTGACGTCGGCGCCGGCGAGCTCGACGCGGCCCGCGTCGGGGCGCTCGAAGCCGGCGATCACGCGCAGCGTCGTCGTCTTGCCCGAGCCGGACGGGCCGAGGAGCGTGAAGAACTCGCCCTCGGCGATGTCCAGGTCGAGCCCGGCGATCGCGACGACGTCGCCGTACGTCCGGCGGATTCCCGTCAGGCGGACAGCGGGCGGGCCGGCCGCGGCCTCGCTGTCCGCGCTAGCCGGAGCCTGCGTCGCCAAGGGCCTCCTCGAGGATGCCGAGCCCGCGTTCGAGCTCCTCGTCCGTCGCCGAGAGCGGTGGCAGCAGCCGGATGACGTTTCCGTAGAGCCCGCAGGAGAGGAGGATCAGGCCCTGCTCGCGCGCCGCGGTGGTGACGGCCTTCGCCGCGTCGCCGCTGGGCTCGACGAGCTCGAGCCCGAGCATCGCGCCGAGCCCACGCACCTCGCCGACGATCGGACGCCGTGAGGCGATCTCGTCGAGGCGCGTGCGCAGGAGGCGCGCGATCTGGTCGGCGCGCTCGCGGAAGCCCGGCGCCGAGAGCTCGTCGAGCACCGCGAGCGCGGCGGCACAGCAGACCGGGTTCCCGCCGAATGTGCCGCCGAGGCCGCCCGGGTGCACCGAGTCCATGAGCTCGGCGCGGCCGGTCACCGCCGCGAGGGGCAAGCCGCCGCCGAGCGACTTGCCGGAGACGATCAGGTCGGGCTCGACGCCGTAGTGCTCGATCGCCCACATCGGCCCGGTGCGGCTGCAGCCGGCTTGCACCTCGTCGTCGACGTAGAGGATCCCGTGGCGGTCGCAGCGCTCCTTGAGCGCCTGGATGAACTCGGGCGGCATCGGGATGAAGCCGCCCTCGCCCTGCACGGGCTCGAGCACGAAGCACGCGACGTCGGCCGGGTCGACGTCCTGCTTGAAGAGCAGCTCGAGGCCTGCGAGCGCAGCCTCGGTGCTGACGCCGCGGTACGGGTAGGGGGCCGGCGCGCGGTGGATGTCGGTCGCGAGCGGCCCGAAGCCCTGCTTGTAGACGAGCTTCGAGGTCATCGCCATCGTCAGGTTCGTGCGGCCGTGGAACGCGCGGTCGAAGACGACGACGCCGGGCCGTCCCGTGGCGGCTCGGGCGATCTTCACGGCGTTCTCGATCGCCTCCGCGCCCGAGTTGAGCAGCAGGCTCTTGGTGGCTGCTTTGCCCGGCCAGAGCTCGTCGAGGCGCCGGCACACCTCGATGTACGGCTCGTAGATCCCGACCATGAAGCACTGGTGGAGATACCGGTCGACCTGCTCGTGGATCGCGCGGACGACGCCGGCCGGGCCGTGTCCGAGGTTCTGGCAGGCGATGCCGCCGGCGAAGTCGAGGTACTCCCGGCCCTCGGCGTCCCAGACGCGCGCGCCCCAGGCTCGGGTGACGACGAAGTGGGGCGTCGAGACGCCGCGCGGAACGTAGCGTTCGCGCTCCTGGAGGACTTCGTCGGTGGACGCCCGTTGGTCGGTCTGCATCGGCGCTGCCGATTATCTCCTGATGGGATGCACGTTTTCAACGGGCTTCCGCCACGGAATGCGTGGCGATAGGCTCAATTTCCTGCGCATTGCGCAGTCCGAGCCCGTGCCCGGCGGCCTCTAAGCTGACGCGATGCGCCCCCTCTCGTCGCAGTTCACGCCCTACGGCTGGGCGCTCTCGACGGGCGAGATCGCGGCGCTCGCGGGGATCGCGCCCGAGGAGGTGCTGCGCTTCGACGGCAATACGCCGCCGGAGCCGCCGCCCACCGCGTCGTCCGAGACGGTCGCGGCGGCGCTCGCGCGGATCAACGCCTACCGTCACGGCGGCTTTTCCGAGCTGCTGCGGGCGATTGCCGACTACAACGGGGTCGAGCCGGAGAACGTCGTGCTCGGCGCCGGCGCGGACGACATCCTGATGCTCTGCGCGCGCGCCTACGCCGGGCCGGGCGACCGGATCGCGATTGCCCACGAGCCTACGTACCCGCTCTACCGCGTCGCGGCCTGGGTTGCGGGGGCGGATGTCGGCGACGACGACCCCGTCCTCACCTTCGTCTGCCGGCCGCACAACCCCAGCGGCGCGCTCGTCGACCTGCCCGCCGCGCGGCCGCTGGTCGTCGACGAGGCGTACTTCGAGTACGCGGGCGAGACTGCGGTGCCGCTGCTCCGGGACACGGTGCCGGGGGACGACGTGATCGTCGTCCGGACGTTCTCGAAGGCGTTCGGGCTCGCGTCGGCCCGCGTCGGCTACGGGCTCGCGGCAGCGGACGTCGCCGCCGAGCTGAACGCGCGCCAGGAGCCCGCTCCCGTGTCGACCCTCTCCGCCGCGCTCGCACTCGCCGGCCTCGAAGCGGGCCCGCCGGACGTCTCGGCGACGATCGCCGAGCGCGAGCGGCTCGCAGACGGCCTGCGCTCGCTCGGCCTCGAGCCGCTGCCCTCCTGGACGAACTTCCTCCTCGTGCGCCACGAGCGCGCGGCCGAGCTCGCGGACGGCGTGCTCCGGCGCGGCCTGCCCGTGCGTCCCTCGCCTGGGGCGATCCGGATCACCGTGCACCGGCCGGACGCCGACGACCGGCTGCTCGCCGCGCTCGCGGACCTGCTGGCTAGCTGATCGGCGTCGCGCCCGAGAGCACGTAGCCGTCGCCGTCGCGCCGGCAGACGATGCCGACGTGGGCGCCGAGCGAGAGCTTCGCGGCGGCGGCGGTCGAGTCGGCCGCCGGCGTGATCCGGCAGCGGAGGGAGTCGCCGCCCGCGTCGGGCTTCACCGTCACGCCTTGCGAGGAGAGCGCGATGACGACGCCGCGCACCTCGCGCCGCTCGGTGTTCGTCGTGGTCGGGGAAGGTGTCGTGGTCGGGGGAGGCGTGGTGGTGGTGGGAGGCGCGGTGCTCGTCTCGAGCTTTTGCAGTGAGAGGAGGGTGGGGTGATCGCCCTCGCCGGTACAGACGATGAGGACCGCGGTGCCGACGGGTGCGCCCTGGGCGATCGACTGCGCCTGCCCGTCGGTGACGGAGCAGGTGAGCGAGGTGCCGCCGTCGCGGGTCACGGTGATCGTGCCGGCGCCGAGTGCGCTGATCTTGCCGCGCGCGTCGCGGCGCGTCTGGATGGGGGCGGGCGTCGCGGGGGGAGCCGTGGTCGTGGTGGGAGTCGTGCTCGTGGGAGCCGTGGTCGTAGTGGGAGTCGTGCTCGTCCCCTCCTTCGAGCCGAGCCGCGTCAGGCGCGAGAGCAGGAGCCGGTCGCCGTCCCTCGTGCAGGCCATGGCTGCCCGGACGCCGACGCCCCAGCGCGCGAGCGCAGCCTGCGCCTTGGCGCCCAGCACGCGGCAGGTGAGCGAGCGGTCACCCGAGGTGACTGTGATCGAGGCGCCCGAGTTCGCCGAGATCGCGCCCGTGATCGTCTGCACGCGCGGGCCGGCTGAAAGCGCCGCCGGCACGAGGACGAGCGCGAGCAGGATCGGGAGCAGGAGCCGCATGCGGGTGTTTGTCGGCCCGAGCGACGGGTCGGGCAATCCCTCGAAGGAGCCGCCTTCGGTCAGTGCCCGCTCGGCCCCGACACGACGGACGCGGGACAGCGCCAGTACTGGTACGTGCCCGTCAGGCCCGCCACCGTGCACCCTTGGTGCGAGAGATCGGGGCGGCCGGCGAGCTTGCCCGAACGGCAGGCCTCGAGCTGCGTCCCGTCCGTCAGCGTCTGCGCCATCGAGCACGCTCCTGTGAGGCCCGTCTCCCGCAGGACGCGGCCGTCCTTGACGGCGACCATCAGGGCGAGCAGGAGAGCCCCTGTGACGACGACCCGTTTGATCATGCGACTCCCTCCGAAGCCGCAGGGCCGGTTTACCCTTCCCCGGCTATCGGTCGTCCGGCGGCGCCGCTTTAGCGCCGGCTCACCCCTTGAGGCGCTGCTCCCAGACTTCAGCTGAGGCGCGGCCCTCGGGCGTCGCGAGGAAATGCTCCAGCGGAACGTGCAGGAAAGCCGCCCGTGCCTCCGCGAGCACGTCGTCGCCGTCGAGGATCTCGCCCCGGATGTGGAGCCGCCGGCCGCGCTCGCCCGTCAGTGCCGCCTTGACGAGCAGCTCGGTGTTGATCGCCACGGGCCGCCGGTAGCGCACGAAGATCCGCGCCGTGACCGCCGGGAAGCGGTACCACGTCGCCAGGAGGCCGCACGCCTCGTCGAGCGCCGCCGCCACCATTCCGCCGTGCACGAAGCCGGGGCCGCCCTGGTGCCGCTCGTCGAATCGGAGCCACGCCTCGTACTCGGTCGCGCCCTCGTCGACGGGGTACGGCAGCCGGATCCCGCCCGGGGCGTCGCTGCAGCCCCAGCAGGCCGGATCGTGATGCGGGGGGATTACTCGGTCTGATGCCACACGTTCTCGAACGTCCCGAAGCGCAGCTCCTGGTCGTAGAGGAACCGTGAGTCGTCGACGCGGATCATGTACTCCTCGCGCCGCTCGGCGGCGAAGGTGTTGTACGCCTCGGCGGACTCCCACCGGTCGACGACGAGGTACCGGCTCGGGATCTCCACGTCGTGCAGCAGCTCGGTGCCGATGTAGCCGGCGCTGAGACGGAAGAACTGCGCCCATTCACCGTCGGCGCCGTATGCGCGCTCGAACGCCTCGGCGTCGCGAACCTCGTAGCTGAAGACGAGCGCGATCACTTGGCGATTCTACGCGGTGACCACGCTAAGGTCCCGGCCGTGAGCGCCGAGCCCGCGATCGACGAGGCGGACGCACCCGCCGAAGACCGGAGTGCGTTTGCGGGTGTGCTGCGCTTCTACGAGCTCGCGAAGCGCCAGGAGTGGATGGTGCGAGACCTGCCGTGGGGCGAGCTCCCGCCGGTGCCGGAGGGCAAGGGCTCGCCGCCGCGGCAGGCGCGGCGGCGCGACGTGTGGCGCTCGGTCGTGATGCAGCAGCTTCAGGCCGACGTGCTCGCGTGCGAGATGGCGGCGCAGCTCCTGAACGCGGCGCCCGATCCGGAGGCGCGGCTCTACTACTCGACGATGGTGCAGGACGAGGCGCGCCACACCGAGGCGTGGCTGAAGCTGATCGGCCAGGTCGGGGGCGAGGGCGAGCGCGACCCGTACCTCGACGAGCTTGGCCACATGTTCCTCGAGGCGGACACGCTCGAGGAGAAGGTCTTCATGATGCAGGTCTTCTTCGAGCGGCTGATCATCCCGCGCTTCCGGCTGATCGCACGCTCCTCGCGCGGGACGATTCTCGAGGACATGTGTAACCGGCTCGCGATCGACGACGGCATCCACCACGGCGCCGGCATGGCGTACGAGCGCGTCCTGCTCGTCGGCGCCCCGAAGAGGGTTCAGGACTCGCTGATCGCTGCGGCGAACACGATGCTGCCGACGTTTGCGCAGCACGCGATGTGGCGCCCGAAGGCGCGCGAGATGATCGGCCAGCTGATGGAGGTGCGCGACAAGGAGCGCCTCCGCACCGAGATCCAGCACGGCGTGCGCCTCGCGAAGTCGCTCGGGCTCGACATCGCCGATGTGCAGCTCCCCTTCTAGCGGATGATCAGCGGATTCCGCCGCGCTCGTGGTGCGCGCGGAAGAAGTTCTCGCTGCCGGCCGTCGCCATCGCGGCGGACGCGCTGATCTCGAGCGCCAGCGCGGCCGCGGCGACGATCTGCGCGAAGCGGTAGACCTTGCCGGCGCCGTCGCAGCCCATCAGGGCGAGCCACTCACTCGGCGTCGGCAGCGTCGTGCCGCCGCCGACGGTGCCGACCTCGAGGCCGGGGAAGCGCACGGAGACGTGCAGCCCTCCCTCGACGCGCCGGACGGTGCCGTGCGCCATCGAGCTCGTGCCGACCATGCCGAGGTCCTGGCCGGTCGCTGCGAAGATCGCGGCGACCGCCGACGCCGGGGTGAAGGCGACCGACTGCATGCCCGACGCCACGGCGCCGTGCGTTCCCACCCAGGCGAGCGCTTCGAGATCCTCCGCGGTGCTGCGCAGCACGCGCCGGATCGCCTCGTCCGTCAGCGTCGACTCGGCGATCACCGTCTTGCCGTGGCCCGACTGGAAGAACTCGTAGGACGGCTTCTTGTCGCCGCCCATGTTCGCCTCGAGCACGACGCGCTCGATCTCGACGGGCGCGCCCGGCTTCACGAACGCCATGTTCAGTGCGTATGCGTTGCGGGTCATCATGTTCGGCCCGACCGCGTCGCCCGTCGTCCAGCTCCAGAGCACGTGGCACATCGGCCCGACGACGTGGGTCTTCACCTCGCGCAGCAGCGCGTAGCGCGACAGCTCGGCGATGTCGGAGTTGCGGAGGAACTCCTGCATTGCCGGCAGCTGCGCCTCGATCCAGCGTGCGAGCGTGAGCGCATCGGTCGCGTCGCGGCAGACGAAGCAGGACGCGCGCGTGATCCGGTCAGCGACGACGTGCGTGCGGAAGCCGCCCGACTCGGCGACCGCCTTCGCGCCGCGCTGAAGCGACGCCGTCAACCCGCCCTCGGTGTGCGCGAGCGGCACGACGACCTCCTCGTCGGCGCGTCCGGTCTCGACGACCTCGCCGTCCTCGTCGAGCTCGTACTGGCCGAGCGAGATCTCGAGCTCGGCGACCGAGACGGGGATGATCGCGACGCCGGCCACCGACTCCGCCGCGTTCGCGTACGGCTCGAGGTCGGCGGAGGTCGCAGGGCCGTCGAGGCCGAGCGCGTCGCGGCGCGCCGCGATCGAGGTGGCGTCGTTCTTGCGGGTGAGTCGCTTGCGGGAGGTCACGCCCGCATTCTCACGTAACCTCAGCGCGATGTCCGCAACCATCATCGACGGCAAGGCGCTGGCGGCCAAGGTGCGCGGCGAAGTGGCCGCCGAAGTCGCCGAGCTCGGCCACGTCGGTCTCGCCACCGTGCTCGTCGGAGACGACCCGGCGTCCGAGGTCTACATCAACCTCAAGCAGAGGGCGGCTCAGGCCGTCGGCATCGAGGCGCGGGACATCCGTCTGCCCGCGGACACCCCCGAGGCCGAGCTCCTGGCTCTCCTCGCAGACCTGAACGCCGACGACGGAGTGGACGGCCTCCTCGTGCAGCTGCCGCTGCCCGGCCACATCGACGAGTCGAAAGCGGTCGAGGCCGTGGATCCTGCGAAGGACATCGACGGCATCCACCCCATGAACGCCGGGCGGCTCTACCTCGGGCGCCCCGGGCTCGTCCCCGGCACGCCGCTCGGGATCATGCGCATGCTCACCGAGTACGAGATCGCGATCCAGGGAGCCCACGCAGTCGTGGTCGGCCGGTCGATCATCGTCGGGAAGCCGATCGCGCACCTCCTGCTCCAGGCCCACGCCACAGTCACGATCTGCCATTCGCGGACGGAGGATCTCGCGCGGCACACCCTCGACGCAGACATCCTCGTGGCCGCCGTCGGCCGGCTCCACGTGATCGGGGCCGAGATGGTGAAGGCCGGAGCCACCGTCATCGACGTCGGGATGAACCGCACCGAGGAAGGCCTTTTCGGCGACGTCGATCCCGGCGCCGCCGACCGCGCGGCGTACCTGACGCCCGTTCCGGGCGGGGTCGGCCCGATGACGATCGCCATGGTCCTGAAGAACACGGTCACGGCCGCCCGGGCGCAGCAATCTGGTCGGGGCGCAGGTCGGCTTGCCAAACCCGCTCACTGAGCTAGACTCCGGCCTGTTTCATCATCGGTCGGCGGCAGGGACATTCGGTGCTCGCGCCGTCGTTGTTGCTGTAAGGAGGAACCAAAGTTGGCAGAGGGCACCGTTAAGTGGTTCTCGAACGAGAAGGGCTACGGATTCATCGAGCGTGAGGGTGGCGACGATGTGTTCGTGCACTTCTCGGCGATCGGCATGGACGGGTACAAGTCGCTGACCGAGGGCCAGCGTGTGTCGTTCGAGGTTGTGCAAGGCCCGAAGGGCGCACAGGCCGCGAACGTCCAGGCCGTCTAGAGAACCGTCGGACCCACGTTGTGAAGAGGCCCCGACAGGGGCCTCTTCCGTTTCTGGAAGGCCCCTTTTGTTTTCGGGAAGGATCGCGAGTGGCGAACATCGACAAGGATCAGCTTCTGCACGTCGCCCGACTGGCGCGTCTCGAGCTGCGCGAAGAGGAGGTCGAGCGCCTCGGCGCACAGCTGAACGACATCCTCGCCGCCGTCTCGAAGGTGTCGGAGCTCGACCTCTCGGACGTCCCTCCGACGTCACACCCGCTCGACGTCGTCAACGTCTGGGCCGCGGACGAGCCGCACGAGTCCCTGCCCGTCGACGAGGCGCTCGCGAACGCGCCTGAGCGGGAAGGCTCCTACTTCAAGGTGCCGCCTGGAGGCTCGTCGTGATCGACACCCTCCGCCTGACGGCCGAAGAGGCGGCGCGCCTCCTGCGCGAGAAAGAGGTCTCGGGCGCCGAGCTCTACGCGGCCTACCGGGCGGCGATCGACGAGCGCGACCCCGAGCTGCACTGCTACCTGCACGTCTGCGAGGACGACGGGGGTGAGGGCATCCCGATTGCGATCAAGGACGTGATCGGCACGAAGGGCATCCCGACGACGGCGGGCTCGAAGATCCTCGAGAACTACGTGCCCGTCTACGACGCGACGGTGATCGAGCGCTGCAAGGCGCACGGCCTGCGCGTGCTCGGCAAGACGAACACCGACGAGTTCGCGATGGGCTCCTCGACGGAGAACTCCGCATACGGGCCGTCGAAGAACCCGTGGGACCCCACGCGCGTGCCCGGCGGCTCGGGCGGCGGCTCCGCAGCTGCGGTGTCGGCGGGGCTGGCTCCGTGGGCGCTCGGGTCCGATACGGGCGGCTCGATCAAGCAGCCCTCCGCGCTCTGCGGCAACGTCGGCCTCCGGCCCACGTACGGGACCGTCTCGCGGTACGGAGCCGTCGCGTTCGCGTCGAGCCTCGACCAGATCGGTCCGGTTGCGCGCAACGTGCGCGACTGCGCCTACCTCTACTCGATCATCGCGGGCCGTGACCCTGCCGACTCCACCACCGTCGAGCTGCCGAATGCGGTCAAGCTGCCGGAGGGCGAAGACTTGAAGGGACTGCGCGTCGGAGTGCCGCGCGAGTTCAACGAGCACGAGGCGATCGAGCTCGGTGTGCGCGAGGCCGTGCAGCGCGCGATCGAGCTTTGCCGCGAGCTCGGCGCCGAGGTCGGCGACTGCTCGCTGCCGTACTCGGTCGAGTACGGGATGCCGTGCTACTACCTGATCGCCCCCGCGGAGGCGTCTTCGAATCTCGCGCGCTACGACGGCGTGCGCTTCGGCTACCGGTCGCCGAACGGCGGCGACCGTCTCGAGATGTACGAGCGCACGCGCGACGAGGGCTTCGGCGAGGAGCCAAAGCGCCGGATCATGATCGGGACGTACGCGCTCTCGGCCGGCTACTACGACGCCTACTACGGGCAGGCGCAGAAGGTGCGCACCGTGCTCGCGCGTGAGCACGCGCAGGCATTCGAGCGCTTCGACGTGCTCATCTCGCCGACGTCGCCGAGCGTCGCGTTCAAGCTCGGCGCGCGCTCGGAGAATCCGCTGGCGATGTACCTCAGCGACCTGCTCACGATCCCGTCGTGCCTGGCGGGCCTGCCCGGGCTGAACGTGCCGTGCGGCCTCTCCGAAGGGCTGCCCGTCGGCCTGCAGCTGATCGGGCCCCAGTTCTCGGAGAACACCCTCTTCCGCATCGGGCACGCGCTCGAGCAGGCGATCGGCTTCGACCCCGTCCCCGCGAGGCTCGCGTGACTGCGAAGAAGACGTTCGAGGATCCGGCGGCCGACTTCGTGCCCGCGGTGGAGCGCGTCTTCGGCGTGACGCCGCGCGTGCTCGACGGTTCGCGCGCCGTGCTCGTCGGCGACGTGAAGCTGACGCTCGAGGCGGGGGAGCGGGAGCTGTGGCTCGTGCGCGTGCTGCCGCCGGCGCTGGAAGACTGGATCACGATGGTCGAGGTCGAGGGCGACATCGAGTCCGCTGTTCGCGCGGCGAAGGAGCGGCTCGGAGGTGTCTAGCGGCTGGGAGACGGTTGTAGGGCTCGAAGTGCACGCGCACCTGAAGACGCGCACGAAGATGTTCTGCCGGTGCGAGCTCGAGTACGGCGCTGCCGAGAACACGCGCACCTGCCCGGTCTGCCTCGCGCACCCCGGGGCGCTCCCCGTCGTGAACGGCCGCGCGATCGAGCACACGATCAAGCTCGGCCTTGCGCTCGACTGCGAGATCGCGTCGAACGCCGTCTTCGCGCGCAAGAACTACTTCTACCCCGACCTGCCGAAGGGGTACCAGATCAGCCAGTACGAGGCCCCGCTCTGCGGCCCCGGCCGGCTCGTCGTGCCGACCGCCGACGGCGACGAGGTCGTGCGCATCGTGCGCGCGCACCTCGAGGAGGACGCGGCGAAGACCGTGCACGCGGGCGGTGCCACCGGCCGCTCCGTCGGGGCGGACTACTCGCTCGTCGACTTCAACCGCGGCGGCACGCCGCTGCTCGAGATCGTCAGCGAGCCGGACCTGCGCTCGTCCGAAGCAGCGCTTCGCTTCCTGCGCCTGCTGCGGCAGACGATCGTCGAGCTCGGCGTCTCGGACGCGGAGATGGAGAAGGGCACGATGCGCGCCGACGTGAACGTCTCCGTACGCAAGCGCGGGGAGGAGGGGTATCGCCCGCGGTGGGAGCTGAAGAACATGAACTCGTTCACGTTCATCGGCCGCGGGATCGAGGCTGCGGTGCGCGAGCAGATCGCCGCGTACGAGCGAGGTGAGACGATCGCGCAGTCGACCTACGACTACGACCCCGACACGGACCGTCTCACCGTGCACCGCTCGAAGGAGGAGGCGGACGACTACCGCTACTTCCCCGAGCCCGACCTCGTGCCGGTGGAGCCGTCCTCCGAACTCATCGAGCGCCTGCGCGCGGAGGTGCCCGAGCCGCCGGGCGCACGCATCCGCCACCTCGAGCACGCGGTGGGGTTCGATGTCGCATACGCGCTCGTCACGACGGGCCGCGACGCGCTCTACGGAGGGATCGTGGCGGAGGGAGTCGAGCCGCGTATGGCTGCGAACTGGGTGATGAACGACTTCGCGGCCACGGGTGAGGATCCCGCTGCGGTCAAGGTGGAAGAGATGGCCGTCGTCCTGAAGACGCCGAACCTCACGCGCGACGCGCTCATCGCGGCGACGGCCGCCAGCGTGAGCCACACCTTCACTTCCGTGACGTTTACGTCAGAGACCGCGATCAGCGACGCGTCCGAGCTCGGGCCCGTGATCGACGCGGTGCTCGCCGCGAACCCGCAGCAGGTCGAGACCTATCGCGGCGGCAAGGAGGGCGTGCTCGGCTTCCTCGTCGGGCAGGTGATGAAGGAGACCCAGGGCAAGGCAGACGCGAAGGTCGTCAACGGGCTGCTGCGGGAGAAGCTGGCTCAGGACGCCTAGGCAGGTCGTCGAGCTCGC
>DATCOE010000098.1:0-8276 GCA_036564885.1 Gaiellaceae bacterium
GGACACGTCTGGGTGCCTGGCACCGGCCGTGTCCGTTGCCGCCATGTCCGGGGTCTGACCCCCGAGGTTGGACACGAACGTCTGTTCGTGTAGAACTGGAGGGTGCCGTACATCGAGCTCCACGCCCACAGCGCGTACTCCTTCCTCGACGGGGCGTCCCAGCCGGAGGAGCTCGCGGCTCGGGCGGCCGAGCTCGGGTACACGGCCCTCGCGCTCACCGACCACGACGGCATCTACGGCTCGCTCGAGTTCGCACACGCGGCGAAGCACTTCGGCATCCGGCCGATCACGGGTGCGGAGCTATCGCTCGACGGCGGCTCGCACGTGACGCTGCTCGTCGAGTCGCCGCAGGGCTACGCGAACCTCTGCCGGCTCATCACGTACGCGCACGCGCGCACGCGGCCGAAGGAGGGGAGAGACCCGCTGCCGCCGTCACTCGAGCCGCGCCGGCTCGAGCAGCTGAACGACGGGCTCGTCTGCCTCTCCGGCTGTGCGCGCCACGGGCTCGCCGTACGTGACCCCGACGCTGTCGCACGAGTGGCACGCGCCTTCGGCCCCGAGCGCTTCTTCGTCGAGGTGCAGCGCCCGTACGAGCGCGGTGACGTGCGTCGCAACGCAGCGCTCCGCCACCTCGCCGAGACGCTGAAGGTGCGCACCATCGCCACCGGCGACGTGCACGCGCACGATGCGCGTCGCGGCGCGCTGCAGGACGTGCTCGTCGCGATCCGCTGCCGCACCTCGCTCGACGGCTGCGAGCGCGAGCGGCGCGGCAATCATGAGTGCGTCCTCGCCGCGCCGCAGGACATGCTCGACCGCTTCCCCGACGACCGTGACGCCGTGGTGCGCACCGCCGAGCTCGCCGAACGGCTGACATTCGACCTCACCCAGGAGCTCGGCTACAGCTATCCCGACTTCTCCGACGGCGCGGAGCCCGCGATCGTCCAGCTGCGCCGCGTCTGCGAGCGCGCGTTCGCCGAGCGCTACGCCGACCTCAACGGCCACAAGCGTCGCGTGCGCGAGCGGCTCGAGGAGGAGCTGGTGCTGATCGAGGAGCTCGGCCTCGCCGGCTTCTTCTTGCTCCACTGGGAGGTGCTGGAGCTCGCGCGGGAGATCGCCTATGAGGTGCGCGGCCCCGGCTCGATGCGGCACGTGCTGCCGCCCGGACGCGGGCGCGGCTCCTCCGTCGGCTCGCTCGTCTGCTACCTGACCGGTCTCTCGCACGTCGACCCGGTGGCGAACAACCTCTCGCTCGGCCGCTTCCTCAACCGAGAGCTGTCGTCGGTCCCCGACATCGACCTCGACTTCCCGCGCGACATCCGCGAGAAGCTGATCGTCGGCGTCACCGAGAAGTACGGCCGCGAGCACGCGTCGCTCGTCGCGAGCTTCGCGACGTACCGGTCGCGCGGCGCCATCCGCGACGTCGGCAAGGCGCTCGGCCTCCCGTTCGCCGACCTCGAGCGGCTCGCGAAGCTCTCCGACGGCTGGAACGCCGCCCGCGTCGGCGAGGAGGTGCTGATGCTGCCGGACGCAGCGCAGAAGCTCGCCTCGCCCCGCTGGCGTGCGTTCGCCGAGCTGTGCACGGAGATCGCCGGCTTGCCGCGCCACATCTCGCAGCACCCGGGCGGCATGGTGATCTCCACGCGGCCGCTCATCGAGATCGTCCCCGTGCAGCCCTCGGCGATGGCGGGCCGGCAGATGTGCCAGTGGGACAAGGACTCGTGCGCGGACGCCGGCTTTCTGAAGATCGACCTGCTCGGGCTCGGGATGCTCTCGGCAGTCGAGGAGTGCGTCGACCTGATCGCACGCACGCGCGGCGAGCAGATCGACCTCTCGCGCGTCCCGCTCGACGACAAGGACGTGTACGCGGAGATCCAGCGCGCCGACACGGTGGGCTGCTTCCAGATCGAGAGCCGCGCGCAGATGCAGACGATCCTGCGTACGCGGCCGGAGAACCTCGACGACCTGACGGTGCAGGTCGCCCTCGTGCGCCCCGGGCCCATTCAAGGCAAAGCCGTCCATCCCTATATCGAGCGGCGGCAGCGGCTGCGCGAGGACCCGTCGTATGAGCCGCCCGCCGACCATCCGCTGCTGCAGGTACCCCTGCGCGACACGCTTGGCGTGATCGTCTTCCAGGATCAGGTGCTCGACGTGGCGATCCACCTGGCGGGGTTCACCGTCGGTGAGGCGGAAGGGCTACGGCGCGCGATGAGCCGCAAGCGCTCGCTCGCCGCGCTCGAGGCCTATCGCGAGCGCTTCATCGCGGGCGCGATCGAGAAGGGCGTCGACGAGCAGGTCGCCCACTCGGTCTACGACAAGCTCGTCGCGTTCTCCGGCTTCGGGTTTCCGAAGTCGCACTCCGCGGCGTTCGGGCTGCTCGCGTACCAGTCGGCCTGGCTGCGTCATCACTACAGCGCCGAGTTCCTCGCCGCCCTGCTCAACGCGCAGCCGATGGGCTTCTACCCGCCGGCGACGCTCGTCCGCGACGGGCAGCGCCGCGGCGTCGAGACGCGCCCGACCGACGTCAACCGCAGCGGCGTCGGCTGCTCGATCGAGGACGGCGCCGTTCGCGTCGGCCTCAAGTACGTGCAGGGCGTGGGGGAGGGCGACGCGAAGATCGTCGACGCCGAGCGCGCCCGCAACGGGCCGTATGTCTCGATCCGCGATCTCGCGCAGCGCGTCTCGCTCAGCGAGGCCGAGCTCACCGCGCTCGTCGAGTCAGGCTCGTGCGACTCGTTCGGGCTGAAGCGCCGCGAGCTGCTGTGGCAGCTCGGCCTTGTCCCGCGTGCGCAGACGGTGCCGGGCTCCGGCGGCGCGGAGAAGCAGCTCGCGCTCCCGCTCGAGCCCACGGTGGCGACGCCCGACCTGCCCGACCCGACCGTGTGGGAGCGGATGCTCGGCGACTACCGGACGACGGGCCTCTCGGTGGGTGTGCACCCACTCGAGCTGATGCGCCCGCACCTGCCCGCGGGAACGCTGTCGAGCGTCGAGCTGCTCGACCAGCCGAACCGGACGAACGTGCAGGTCGCCGGGATGGTCGTCGCACGGCAGCGGCCGTCGACCGCGAACGGCGTCGTCTTCATGCTGCTCGAGGACGAGCACGCACAGTTCAACCTGATCATCCCGCCGCAGGTGTACGACCGGTTCCGCGCACTGGTGCGCGGCGAGCCGCTATTGCTCGCGCGTGGGCGCTACGAGCACGTCGACCGCAACCGAAACGTGCTCGTACGCGAGCTCGTCGGGCTGGGGCCGCTCGCACGCGAGCTCACAGACGGCGCGGATGTGCACGGCTCACTGCCGTCCGCACACCACTTCGGCCATCGATAGATGATGCATGTGTGGACGCATTGCGCGACCTGGCCAAGCGAGTCCGGCGCCGCCTCGACCGCGCCGTCGTCGGCCGCCTGACGCAAGCCGCGCTGGCGGCCGGGATCGCGTGGGAGCTCGCGCGCCTGATCCCCGGGCACACCCAGCCGTTCTTCGCGCCGATCGCCGCGCTGATTGCGCTCGGCGCCGAGCCCGGACGGCGCGGTCGCCAGGCGCTGCGGCTCCTCGCGGGCGTCGCGCTCGGGATCGGCGTCGGGGCCCTCGTCGTCACGTTCGTCGGACGCGGACCGCTGCAGATCGTCGTCGCAGCGGGGGCGTCGCTCCTGTTGACGGCCGCAGCCGGCGCGTCGTCGATCACGAGCACGCAGGCCGCGATCTCGGCCGTGCTCGTCATCGCGTTGCACCGCGCCGGCTCGAACCTTGCGCTCCAGCGCCTCATCGACTCGCTCGTCGGCGGCGCCTTGGCGATCCTGCTCGCCCAGATCATCTTCCCGATCGACCCGCTGCTGCTGGTTCGGCGCGAGTCGCAGCACCTGCGCGACGACCTCGCCGGTGCGCTCGAAGCCATTGCCGTCGCGCTCTCGCAGCACGACCGTGAGCGCGCTGTGCACGCGCTCGATCGCATCGACGGCATGGACACACGCCGCTTCGACGACGCGCTCACGCTGGCACGCGACGTCGCGCGCCGGGCTCCGCGCCGCCGCCGTGCACGTCGCCGGCTCGATCCGCTCGGGCCGCTCGCAGCCGCGCTGGACGCCGCGGTCTCGGATGCGAGGGCCGTCGCCACGGCCGCGCTACGCGTGCTCGGCACGGAGCGCCCAGCTCCGTCGGAGGCCTCGCGGACGCTCTTCGCTCTTGCGGAGGCGCTCCGCGCGGTCGAGCCGGGGCCGGTACGCGAGGCCGTCGCCCGGGCACGCGCCGCCGCGCGGGCGACGAGAGCCGACGACGACTCCCTCGGGGTGGCGGTGTTCACACACGCCGCGCTCTCGATCGCCGACCAGCTCGACCGGGTTGCGGAAGCGCGCGAGGAGCAGCGCCGCTAGGACGAGCCCGCGTGCCGCCGCCTCATCGGCGACGGCAGGTGCGGCATGATGTTGAACGCGGAGTTCACGAGCGCCATGTGCGTGAACGCCTGCGGGAAGTTGCCGAGCATGCGCCGGGCGACGGGGTCGTACTCCTCGGAGATCAGGCCGAGATCGTTCGTGAGCGCGATCAGGCGCTCGAAGAGCGCCTGCGCCTCGTCGTGTCGCTCGAGCAACTCCAGGCAGTCGACGAGCCAGAACGAGCACGGGAGGAACACGCCTTCGCCCGGCGGCAGCCCGTCGACGCCCGCCTCCCGCGTCCGATAGCGGAGCACGAGCCCGTTCTGGACGAGCCCTCGCTCGACCGCCTCGACCGTGCCGCGTACCCGCACGTCAGAGGCGGGCAGAAAACCCACGAGCGGGATGAGCAGCAGGCTCGCGTCGAGCTCCTTCGACCCGTACGACTGCGTGAACGACCCGACGTCGGCGTCGAAGCCGCGCTCGCAGACGTCGCGATGGATCTCGTCGCGAATCGTCCGCCAGCGGTCGACGGGACCGTCCAGATCCTGCGTCTCGACGGAGCGCACCGCACGATCGAACGCAACCCAGGCCATGACCTTCGAGTGCACGAAGTGCCGCGGCTCGCCACGGATCTCCCAGATGCCGTTGTCGGGGCGGTCCCAGATCTTCTCGAGGTAGGCGAGCAACACCTTCTGCAGCGCCCACGCGGGGCGCTCCTTGGGCAGGCCGTGCGCGCGGGCCTGGTAGAGCGCGTCCATCAGCTCGCCGAAGACGTCGATCTGGAGCTGGTCGCTCGCTGCGTTCCCGACGCGCACGGGCGCCGAGCCCTCGTATCCCGAGAGCCACGGCAGCTCGAGCTCCGTGAGCCGGCGCTCGCCCGCGACGCCGTACATGATCTGGATGTCCGCCGGGTCGCCGGCGACCGCGCGCAAGAGCCAGCGCCGCCACTGCGCAGCTTCGTCGACGTAGCCGGCGTTGAGCAGCGCGAGCAGCGTCAACGTCGCATCGCGGAGCCAGCAGTAGCGATAGTCCCAGTTGCGTACGCCGCCGATCCGTTCGGGCAGCGACGTCGTCGGTGCGGCGACGATCCCACCTGTCGGCGCGTACGTGAGGGCCTTCAGCACCATGAGCGAGCGCCGGACGACCTCACGGGTGCTGGACGGCAGGTCGACCTCGCAGGTGCCGCTCCATTCCCGCCAGAAGCTCTCCGTCTCCGCGAGGGCGACCTCCGGATCGATCTCCGCCGGCGAGTCATCGTGGGAGGGGAACCACGTCAGGACGAACGGTACGCGCTCGCCCTCCTCGACGACGAGCTCCGAGATGGTGCGCATGTTCTCGCCGTGCGTTGGGGCGGGTGTGCGAAAGCAGAGCCCGTCCGGCCCGGCGATCGCGAGACGCGCGCCGTCGGCGCGACGCACCCAAGGAACGATCTGGCCGTAGTCGAAGCGGATGACGAGCTCGGAACGCATGCGAACGCTGCCGCGAAGGCCTTCGACGATGCGCACCACGTCCGGCGCCTTCCCGCGCGGCGGCATGAAGTCGAGCACGCGCACCGAACCTTCGTCGCTCTCCCAGGTCGTCTCGAGGACGAGCGTGTCGTTGAGGTACCGCCGCTGCGTCGTGCCGCCGTTCTCGGGTGCGATCAGCCACCGGCCGTTGTCGGCGCTTCCCAGCAGCGCCGCGAAGCACGCGCCGGAGTCGAAGCGCGGAAAGCAGAGCCAGTCGATCGAGCCACCGCGCTCGACGAGTGCGGCGGTCTGGAGGTCGCCGATCAGCGCATAGTCCTCGATGCGGGGACCGCTCACCGGTTCTCGATCTCCAGGCCGAAGTGAGGCCAGCGCTTCTTCACGGCCCGGTTGAACGCGCGCTCGTACTCCTCTGCGGTCTCCTCGTCGAGCGTGCGCGCGAAGCGGTCGCGCATGTCGGCGAGCGCTTCCGTGGCGGCCTCGACGATGTCGGTGTAGTCGCCGTACGCCTCTTCGGCGTCGCTGCGCTCAGCACGGTCGTAACGCTCCTTCATGTCGCGCACCTCTTCGAACAGCCCGTCGGCCTCGTCCTCGGCGAAGACGTCGAGCTGGCGGACGATCACGTCGGAGAAGCGGCGCTTGAAGATCACACGATCTCCTCGTAGATCGCGAGGTGGGCCCGTGCCGCCGCGTCCCAGGTGAGCTCCTCGCGTGCACGCCGCGCGCCTGCCCGCGCATCCTCGAGTGCAGCAGGATCTCCGAGCAGCTCGTGCACGGCGGCCGCGAGCGCGTCGACATCGCCGGCCGGGACGACACGTCCGGCGCCGAAGCGGCGGACGGGCTCCGCGACACCGCCCACGTCGTACGCGATCGCAGGCACGCCCGCCCCGAGCGCACGGAGGAGGGCGCCGCTCTGGTCGAGCTCCGGCCTGTACGGGAACAGGGCGATCGTCGCGTCGCCGAACGCGCGGTCGACCTCGTCCGGTGAGAGGTAGCCGAGCCGCCACTCGACGTCGAGCCCGGCTGCGGCCGCCCGGTACGGCTCGAGCGGCTCGAGCGGATCGCCCGCGACGAGCAGGCGCGCGTCGCCTGCGCGCCGCACGGCCTCGATCGCGTCGCCGAGACCCTTGTAGGGGCGGATCACGCCGAAGCAAAGGACGGTGCGGCCGTCGTCGCTGCGCGGCGGATCGCTCGGGAAGACGGGGTGGGGCACGACGCGCAGCCGCTCCGGGTCGACGCCGAGGCCGGCGAGCGTGTCACGGCCGTCCTCGCTGTGGACGACGACGCGCTCGAACCGTCCGAGCAGCCTCCGCCACAGATCGGACCGCTTCGCCGTACGTCGCGGCAGCAGGTCGTGCGCGGTGAACACCGCGGGCGCGTGGGGGTGAAAGAGACGCGCATCGAGCTCGGGCGCGGCGAGCCACTGGAGGTGCAGCACGTCCGCGCGCCGGCGACGCAATGCTGCAAGCCCGAGGGGGTGCTCGACGGCCTTGAGCGGAAGGCGCAAAGGCGACCGCCGGAAGAGGCGCGACGAGAGCGGATAGAAGAGCTCGGTGCGCACGTACCCGTCGGGCGCCGGCACCTCGCCGAAGCGGAAATGCGACGTGACGAGCTCGACATCGACGCCCGCGCGCGCGAGCGACGCCGCGAGCTCGTGGTCGTAGGTCGGCGTGAAGGCGGGCGGATCTGCGAGGAGCACGTGCATGTGCAGTCGTAGGCTACGCATGTGCCGCTCCTCGTCCGCACGTGGAACCTCTTCCACGGGAATGCCGTGCCGCCGGAACGGCGCGCGTTCCTCGAGCAGATGGTGCGTCTTGCGACCGCCGACGAGCCCGATGTGCTCTGCCTGCAGGAGGTGCCCCTCTGGGCCCTCTTGCACCTCGGTGCGTGGAGCGGGATGACCGCGGCCGCGGCGGTCGCGGCGCGGCCACGGCTTTTGAGCGCCGAGCTCGGACGGCTGATCACCGACGTGCACCACGGCCTCGTCCGGTCGGCGTTCACCGGCCAGGCGAATGCCGTGCTCATCCGGCGGAGCCTCCGCACCCTGGAGGAGCGCTCGTTCAGGATCAGCCGCCGCGGGGAGGGAGAGCGCCGCGTGTGCCAGGCAGTCCGGGTTGCGGACCTGGGCCTCGTCGGCAACTTCCACGTCACGGACGCATACGCGAACGCGCAGCTCCTCCGTGGTGCAGGGTTCGTCGACGCGCTCGCGCAGCCGGACGAGCCGGTGATGCTCTGCGGCGACGCCAACGTGCGCCCTGGGCAGAGCGGGACGTATGACGAGCTCGGCGAGCGGGGCTTCTCGGAGCCGGCGCCGGGAATCGACCAGATCCTCGTCCGGGGGCTCCCGTCGACGCCGCCCCTCGTCTGGCCCGAAGAGCGACGACGGGTGGGTGGCCGTCTCCTCTCGGACCACGCACCGGTAGAACTCCACGTCGGATGACCT
>DATCOE010000099.1:0-47201 GCA_036564885.1 Gaiellaceae bacterium
ACCCCGCCGCCCGCGCCTACCTCGAACGCAAACAAGCCGAAGGCAAAACGCGCCGCGAAGCGATCCGCTGCCTCAAACGACAACTCGCCCGGACCGTCTTCAACACACTCAAAGCGAACACCGCCTTGACATAGGAGCAACACTGGCCCACGCAAGCCTTCTGTTCTCGACAATGGATGCGTCATGGACTCGGTTTGTGAGTCCAGTCCTCCGCGTCGCGCTGGGAATCCTTGGGATCGGCGCTCTCGTCGCCGGCGGGCTTGTCGTTGCGCTCGTGGCGCTCGTCGCGGCGACTTTGCTCGGTCCGCTGGTCTTTTGGGTCGCGTGGAACGTGCTCGACTTCGCATCCGCAGTAGGCCTTCCGGAGCTGGCCTTCTGGGGCATCGTTCTGGCGACGCTGTTCCTCGCCGTCGGCTGGTTCGGCAAGGTCGTGATCGCGGGCATCGTCTTCCTTGTCGACCTTTCCTGGTTCCATGGTGCTGCTGAAGTTCGCTGGCCGGAACCCACGTTCCGCAACTTCGTCGCTGTCGCTCTGCTCGCCCTGCTCGCGTCGCGCCCCCACGCACACCCGCACGACCACACCCGTCGCCGGACGAACGCTGACTCCCGCCACTCGCCACCCACGAGCCCCGAATAGACGACGCACCGAACTCATCGCCGGCCAGCGCTCGATCCTGCGCGCGCTCAAGCTCCCCGAGCCGCCCCGCTTCCTCCACCTCGAGCCGGCCGAGAGCGCTCAGCCTGCCTGAGGCGACAAACGGCCATAAGGACACACCTCGCTCGGCCGCACAGGTCTGCCCGCTGTGATACACAGACGGACCTTGCGCGGGAGTCTTGTGATCGCGGCTCTCTTGGTGGTTCTCGGTGCGGCCGCTCCGGCCCAGGCCGGCCCGCCTGGGACGTGGACGCGGCTCAGCGAGGGGAACGGGAGCAACATCGACCAGGTCGCCCTCGCCCGTGGTCTCGACAACGTCCTGAACGCGGTGTGGGTCGCGAAGACGGGCAACACCAAGGGCTACCGGCATGCGCGGGTCGCCCCGAACGGCTCCCTGGTCGCCGGGCCGGTCGCCGTTCTCGACGGCTGGTCGACGCTGAACAACCCTGCCCTGGTCGTCGGCCCGGACGGCAGCCTGCGGCTCCTCTTCGCGGGCATCACAGCCGGGCCGTTCTTGGGACGTGCGACGTCGGCGACGGCGCCGCCGGACGGCTCCAGTTGGACGTTCACGCGGGCGCTACACACCGACAACGTCGGTGTCAACGAGTCCGCCAGCTCGTTCGGCGCGGCGACCAAGCTCGACGGGACGCCGGTCTTCTCGTGGGGCGCGAACGTCAAGGTCGGCCTCGACCCGACGCCCGAGCTCGACCTCATGGAGGGTTGCTGCGCCTACGACTCCGACGTCGCGGTAGATGCAGTCTCCGGCGAGGTCGTCGTGGGCTGGTACTCGAACGTCGCCGGCCAGTACGGCTACCTGACGAGGACGGTCGATCCCGCGCTCGGCGAGACGCGGTACGCGCCGAGCAGCGCGCGCGAGGACCGCAAAGCCGGGCTCGCTCCAGACCAGCGCACCGCGCTGACGGCGCGGCGCAGCGCCCCGGGCGTCTACATCGCCTACTGCACGGGCTACCCGTCCTGCCAGACGGTCAGCGTGTGGCAGAACGGAGGCGGGTCGCCGCTCGTGGTGGCCCGGGCCAAGAGCCGGACGTCGAGCGTCGCTGACCACGTTGCGATCGTCCCGGGGCCGGACGGTCGCCTGTGGGTGATGTGGGCGAGGAGGAGTCAGCGCGTGTACGCGACCAGGAGTAACCGCGCGGCGACGACGTTCGGCGCCGTTGTGGAGGTCAAGCCGCCCACCGGCACTCGCTCGATCTGGAAGGTCGCCGGCGACGGCGCGCTCGGGCCGCTCGACCTTGTCGCCTCCGCCTCGACGCCCGGTTCGCTTGCCTTCTGGCACACGCAGGTGCTGCCCGGGCTCTCGCTCGCCTGCAGGGGCGGCAGCGTCGTCTCGTGCACGGTCTCGGACGCGGGCGATCCGGTCAGGGGCGCGAAGATCAAGCTGGGCGGCAGGACGCTGACGACGAACGCCCGGGGCAAAGCGTCGGCTGATCTGCCGGCCGGCTCGTACAGGGCGGCGGCGTCGAAGGCGGGCTACACGTCCGCCTCCGCTTCGGTCAGAGCGACCTAACTCTGTTGCACGTGCGTCCGCAGTACCTCATGACAGTGGAAGGCGGAACTTCAATTGCGGCCCAAGGGGGCTCGAACGCAACTTCCACGTCACCAGGTACGCGCCCGGCCCACGCGTGGGGAAGTTGCGGTGCCAGCGGACCCTTGACACGTAGAAGCGGCCGCTCTTGCGCATCGGGAAGCTTCTGCAGCTGCTTGTGCCGTGTGGCGGCGTCAGGCAGAGGATGTAACGATCGAAATACCGCGCGAACGTACTGATCTCGAGCGAGACGGCTCCGTCCCGGTTCAGCACGCCCAAGCAGAGATCACCACTCTCACTGCAGTAATGCGCGATCGTTTTGGGCTGCGAGGCGGAAGCCGCCCGTGACGCGGCGACCAGCGCGACCGAGATCGTCACGAGCCACAACAATCCCCGTCCCCAGGCCAAGAATGACTTGTAACAGGGCGATGACCGTCCTCACAAGGCCGCCAGGCCTTCAGCCGTTGCACCCAACGACGCTCGCCTCCGCAGGTGTCTCGCTTTCCGAGAGCGGAGGCACGCGAGCACATACGATCGACTCGACACCAAGCGGAGCATTCCCGGCCGCGACTCCCGACCAGGAAGGAACGACTGACATGAAGGCTTCCTTCGCGCTTCTCCTCGTCGCGGTTGCCGGATGCCTCGCCGCATCTGCCTTGGCTGCCGGCGAACGTGCGGACAAGTCCTGCGGCAAGGTGATCGGCGCCGGCTGGGTCATCCCGAAGACGGGGGGCAACCTTTCCGGGAACAAGTACTCCGTCACGGCGTACGGTGTCAGTTGCGCGATAGCGAAGAGATATGCCACCAAGTTCTCGCGCTCGAGGGCGAAGCTCAAAGGGCCGCCGGTCAATGGCAGCTATCCGTTCGCGGGCGGGCCGGCGGGCTACACCTGCGGGGCGTTCCCGGACGCCAACGGCAAGCTCCTCGTCGGACAATGCCAGGTCGGCCCGCTGACGAAAGTGTCGAAGCACGTCTTCGTCTGGAGCGGCCATCCCTAACGGGCACGCCCCAGCCCCGGCATAGGCATCGAAGGGGGCAACCCTCGACCGCCCGCGATGATGCGATGCGCAGTGAGACGACGTTCAGCGGGTGAGTGGGTCGTCGGCCTGGCGAAGCACCCACGACGTCCGAAGCTCCCGCGCGCGAATCTCGAGCTCGGCCAGCAACGAGCGAGCTTCTTCGAGTCTTGGGCGTAGCTCCTCGACCCGGTGCAGCTCGCTCGCGATCTCCGTCAGCGAGCTGTCCGGGTCCTCGGCGAGCTCGGCGAGGCGGCCCTCGCTGCCGTTTACATGCGCGCCGAGCGTCCGCACGAGCCCGTCCGCCTGCTCGATCAGCCTGCGCAGCTCGGTCTCGGTCACCGGCTTGTCGGCGAGTACGTCCCGCAGCCGTCCGAGGAGTACGAGGTCCGGTGTCTCAGCCAAGGAACGGAGCTTGACAGATCACGGTTCATTCGTGCGTGCGCCGAGCTGCTCGAAGGCCTGCGCGAAGAGCTCTCGCGGCTGCGCGCCGAGCACGAGCAGCCGCCGGTCGAGGAGGAAGCCGGGCACACCGGTCACGCCGATCGAGTGCGCCTGCGCGCTCGACGCGAGCACGCGCTCGAGATAGACCGGATCGTCCCACGCAGTGTCGGGATCGTCGATGCCTACCTCGGCCGCCAGCGCGCGCAGCTCGTCTGCGTCGCCGATGTTGCGGGCCTCCGCCCAGTACGCGTCCATCAAACGGTCGTGCAGCTCGGCCCCGAGGCCGCGTGTGCGCGCGAGCTCGGTGAGCTGCAACGCGAGCCGTGTGTTCGGAACGACGTCGGGCGGTGGGTTGTAGGTCAGGCCCTGCTGCTCGAACTGCGCCCGTATACGGTCGTGGATCGCGTCGCCGTAGCGCGCGTGCAGCTCGGCGCGCTGGATGCCCTCCGGCGGGTACTCCGGATGGAGGTCATACGACAGCCACGTGATCTCGGCACCGAACCGGTCCCGCATCCAGTCGGCCGTGGGCTGGCCGAGCCGGCAGAACGGTCAGATGTAGTCCGACCAGACGGCGACGGTGTGCTCGCTCACGTCACCTCGTACCGGAGCAGGTCCTCGACGGATTCCCGCCGCCGGATCACGCGGGCCTCGCCGTCGCGCACGAGCACGACCGCCGGCCGTGGCACGACGTTGTAGTTCGAGCCCATCGTGAGCGTGTATGCGCCCGTCGCCGGCACGGCGAGGAGGTCTCCGCGGCGCGGATGCGGCAGCTCGGCGGCGTCGATCAGCACGTCACCCGACTCGCAGTGCTTGCCGGCGATGCGGAACACGCCGTCCGCGAGCTCGTTCGCCCGGTTGGCGAGCAGCGCCTCGAAGCGCGCGCCGTAGAGCTGCGGCCGCGGGTTGTCGGACATCCCGCCGTCGATCGCGACGTAATGGACGCCGCCGCTCTCCTTCAGGACGCCGACGCGGTAGAGCGTGACGCCGGCGCGGCCGACGAGCGAGCGCCCCGGCTCGAGTACGATCTGCGCCTCGCCGGCCCAGCGCTCGCGTAGACGCCGCACGAGCGGGCCGACGAACTCCTCGATCTCCGGCACGTGCTCGTCGCGCGTGTACTGGATGCCGAGCCCGCCGCCGATGTCGAGCACTGCCGGAGTCCAGTCGAGCTCGGCCCGCGCACGCTCGCAGAACGACGCGAGCCGCTCGACGGCGACGAGGCTCTCGTCGACGCGCGCGAGCTGCGAGCCGACGTGAAAGTGCACGCCCGCGACCTCGATCCCGAGGTGTCGGGCTTCGGCGATCACCGCCAGCGCTGGGTCGGCCGCGAGCCCGAACTTCGACTCGTCGTGCGCGGTCTGAATCGATTCGTGCGTGACGGCGACGACGCCCGGCGTCAACCGGACGAGCGCCCGGCGTACCCCTGCGGCGGCGGCGCGGGCAGGCTCGTCGGGCGCGTCGAGCACGACGGTCACGCCCGCCTCGGCGGCTCCGCGGAGCTCGTCGTCGGACTTGTTGTTGCCGTGGAAGAGGATCCGCTCGGTTGCGATGCCCGCCGCGTGCGCGACGGCGAGCTCGCCGAGCGTGGAGACGTCGGCTCCGATGCCTTCCTCGGCGAGGATGCGCATGAGCGTGACGTTCGGGAACGCCTTCGTGCCGTAGACGACGAGGGCCTCCGGCGCGGCGGCCCGGTACGCGCGCGCCTGGGCCCGGATCGTCTCCTCGCAGTAGACGACGAGCGGCGTCCCGTGCTCGGCCGCGAGCTGCGACGCGGAGACGCCGCCGAGCGCCAGCTCGCCGTCCTCGGTACGGGTCGAAAGGGGGAATAGCTCCAGCACTGTGGGATTGCTAGCATCCCAGGACGATGCAGGAGCTGCTTGCGTAGATCAGGGAGGCAAGCGCGGCGACGCCGCGTCGGCTCCCCACGGCCTCTCTCGCGAGAGGCTTTTTTGTCTCTGGAGGACGGATGAACCGGTACGACCCGAAGGCGATCGAGGCGAAGTGGCAGTGCGTCTGGGAGGACGCGAGGGCCTTCCATGTCCCGAATCCGGAGCCGGGGGCCGATCGCAGCACCAAGAGCTACGTGCTCGAGATGTGGCCCTACCCCTCGGGGACGCTGCACATGGGGCACGTCCTCGTCTACACGATCGGCGACATCCTGGCGCGCTTCCGCCGGCGGAACGGCATGACCGTGCTGCACCCGATGGGCTTCGACTCGTTCGGCCTGCCCGCCGAGAACGCCGCGATCCGCGAGGGAGGGCACCCGCGGGAGATCACCGAGCGGAACATCGCGAACATCGTCACGACGATGAAGCGGATGGGCTGGGGGTTCGACTGGGACCGCATGGTCTCCGCCCACGATCCCGCCTACTACCGCTGGGACCAGTGGCTCTTCCTCAAGCTGCTCGGCGCCGGGCTCGCGTACCGCAAGGGGTCGCCCGTCAAGTGGTGCCCGAACGACCAGGTCGTGCTGGCGAACGAGCAGGTGCACGACGGCCGTTGCGAGTACTGCGGCGCCGAGGTCGTGTCGAAGAACCTCGAGCAGTGGTTCTTCAAGACGACGGCGTACGCGGACGAGCTGCTCGACGACCTGCAGAACATCGAGTGGGCGGACCGGATCAAGGCGATGCAGCGCAACTGGATCGGCCGCTCGGAAGGCGCCGAGATCCAGTTCCCGATCGAGGAGCTCGACGCTGAAGTCGCCGTCTTCACGACACGGCCCGACACGCTGTTCGGCGCGACGTTCTTCGTGCTGGCTCCCGAGCATCCGCTCGTCGAGCAGCTGCTCGAGCGCTCGCCCGACCCCGACGAGCTGCGCGACTACGTGCGCAAGGCCGCAGTCAAGCGAGGTGAGGAACGCGCCGCGGCAGAGGAGAAGACAGGCGTCTTCACCGGCTTCTACGCGACGAACCCGGTAAACGACGCGCAGATCCCGATCTGGGTTGCCGACTACGTGCTGATGGACTACGGCACCGGCGCGATCATGGCCGTGCCCGCGCACGACGAGCGCGACCGCGAGTTCGCCGAGAAATTCGATCTGGCGATCGTCCCGGTGATCGACGACGACGGCAACCTCGTCAACTCGGCGCAGTTCGACGGACGGCCGGCGGAAGAGGCGAAGGGCGCGATCGTCGACTGGCTCGGCGAGCGCGGCCGCGGCAAGACCGCCGTCAGCTTCCGTCTGCGCGACTGGGGCTTCTCGCGCCAGCGCTACTGGGGCTGCCCGATCCCGATCGTCTACTGCGACGACTGCGGTGTCGTCCCGGTGCCGGAGAACGAGCTGCCGGTCCTGCTGCCGGAGATCGAGGACTACAAGCCGAAGGGGATCGCCCCGCTCGCGAGCGCCGAGGACTGGGTGCGCACGCCGTGCCCGAGCTGCGGCAAGGAGGGGCGGCGCGAGGTCGAGACGATGGACACCTTCGTCGACTCGTCGTGGTATTTCCTGCGCTATTGCGACCCGCACAACGACGAGGCGCCGTGGGACCGCGAGATCGTCGACTGGTGGAACCCGGTCGACCAGTACATCGGCGGCGTCGACCACGCGACGATGCACCTCATCTATGCGCGCTTCTTCATGAAGGCGCTGAACGATCTCGGCCTGATCGGCTTCCGCGAGCCGTTCCTGCACCTGTTCTCGAACGGGTGGGTGCAGCTGCGCGGTTCGAAGATGTCGAAGTCGAAGGGCAACGTGATCGGGCCCGAGGACCTGATCGAGCAGTACGGCGCCGACGCGGTGCGCCTCTACATCCTGTTCATCGGGCCTGCGAACGAGGACATGGACTGGACCGACGGCGGTGTGGACGGCATGGTGCGCTTCATCCGCCGCCTGTACCGGGTGGTGGGCGAGGTCGCGGAGCGGGCCCCGCAGGGCGTCCCGCCGGCGAGCGAGCTGACGCGCAAGACGCACGAGACGATCGCGAAGTTCACCGACGACGTCGGCCGCCGGCAGTCGTTCAACACGGCGATCGCCGCGGTGATGGAGCTCGTGAACGAGCTGTCGAAGGCAGGGCCGGACGATCCCGCCGCGCGCTTCGCCGCGGAGACCGCCGTGTCGCTGATCCAGCCGTACGCGCCGCACGTCGCGGAGGAGCTGTGGGAACGGCTCGGCCACGAGCGTCTGTGGACGCAGCCCTGGCCGGTGGCCGACGAGTCGCAGCTCGTACGCGACACGTTCGAGCTCGTCGTGCAGGTGAACGGGAAGGTACGCGACCGCTTCGAGGTCCAGGCGGGAGCATCCGAGGACGAGCTCGTCGAGCGCGCGCGGGCGTCGTCGCGCGTGCAGGCGCGCCTGGACGGCGCGCAGGTGCGCAAGACGATCGTCGTCCCGGGCAAGCTCGTGAACTTCGTCGTCTAGTGGTTTGATCGGTGACGTTGCGCGGTTTCCGGGGAGTCGCCACACCCTCGTGACCGTTCCGTCGCCAGAGTGGACGACGTGGAGCTCCCCGCTCTCTCGGTCACACAGCGACGCGCGATCGCCGGTGTCGTCGTGCTCGTGCTCGCGGTACTGCTCGTGCCGCGGCTGCTCGGACACCGCGGTCCGAGCGTGCGGGCCGTCCCTCTCATTCGCGCTGCGCGTCCGGTGCGGACGGCGCAGCCGCGGCTCGTGGTCGACGTCGCCGGCGCGGTACGGCTGCCGGGGCTGCACCGGCTGCCCCGCGGAACCCGGATCGCGGACGCGGTCGCAGCCGCGGGCGGCGCAACCGCGAAGGCCGACCTCGCGCTCGTGAACCTCGCCGCGCCGCTTGCGGACGGCGAGCAGATCGTCGTGCCCGTGCGCGGCGCCGCCGGAGCTGCGGCGTCCGCCGCATCGCCTGCGGCGCCCCTCGACCTGAACAGCGCGACGCCCGAGCAGCTCGACGGTCTGCCGGGGATCGGGCCCGCCACGGCGGCGAAGATCGTCAGTTTTCGGCAGGCGCACGGGTCGTTCCACTCGGTCGAGGAGCTCGACGCCGTGCCCGGCATCGGGCCGGCGCGCATCGAGCAGCTGAAGGGGCTCGTGCTCCCGTGACGCTGCGCGTGCCCTACGTGCTCACTGCGGCGCTCTGCACCGGTCTCGCTGCCGCCACGGTGGCCCGGGCCGCTGTGGTCCCGGCTGCGTTGCTCCTCGCGCTCGCGCTCGTGCTCCGCGCTCCGCTTGCCGCCGTCGCGTGTGCGCTCGCGGTCGTGGGCTGGTGGTGGGGGAGCGAGCGGCTGCGGTCGCTCGATCACAGCGTGTTGCTGCCGCGCGTGGGGACGGCGGCGCGTGCGGTCGTCGAGCTGCAGGAACCGCCGCGAGCCGGACGATTCGAGACGCGCGTGCGCGCGCTTGTCGTCCGCTGGGGCGCAGATCGGCCGCACGAGCCGGTGCTGCTCGAGCTGCCGGCGGGTCGCGCCCCGCCGCAGGGCGCCCGCCTGTCGGTGCTTGGGGTGCTGCGTGCACCGCGTGGGCCGTCGAACGGTTTCGACGAGCGGGCCTGGCTGCGCCGCCACGGCGTGCACGTCGTCCTGCGCGTGGACGCGTGGCGGCGAATCGGCCGGCGGGGCGGCCTCGGCGGTGTCGCCGACCGTGTGCACGCGTGGCTCGCGCGCGACGGCTCGCCCGGGCTGGAGGGAGAACGTCGTGGGGTGATCGAGGGAGTCGTGCTCGGGGAGGACCAGGGTCTCTCCGACCGGCTCAAGCAGCGCTTCCGAGCCTCCGGGCTCTACCACCTGCTGGCCGTGAGCGGCTCGAACGTCGTGTTCGTCGCCACGGGCGTGCTCGGGCTCGCGTGGCTGCTCGGCATCTCGCGGCTCGCCGCCGAGGTCGGCGCGCTCGTCGCGATCGGCGCGTACGTGCTCGCCGTCGGCCCGCAGCCGTCCGTGATTCGCGCGGGCATCGCCGGGGCGCTCGCCTCCGTGGCCTGGCTGAGCGGCCGCCAGCGTGACCGCTGGTACTCCCTGCTCGTCGCTGCGGTCGTGCTGCTCGCGTGGAACCCCTACAACGCGCTCGACCCAGGCTTCCAGCTGTCGTTTGCGGCGGTGCTCTCGATTTTCGTGCTCGCGCCGCGCTTCCAGCGTGCGCTCGAGGGCTATCCGCTGCCTCCGCCCCTGCGTGGGCCGGTGTCGATCTCCGCGGCCTGTGGGCTGGGAACGGCGCCGGTCTGCTGGTTCCAGTTCCACGCGATCCCCCTGCTCACGGTGCCGGCGAACGCCGCCGCCGCTCCCGTGGTCGCGCCGATGCTCGGGCTCGCGCTCGTCTCGGCGGTCGTCGCGCCCGTCGCGCAGGCGCCCGCCGTGCTGCTCACCGGGCTCAACGGGTGGTGCGCCGCGTACCTCGCCGGCTGCGCGCGGCTGTTCGGCGGGCTCCCGGGCGCGCAGATCCGCTCGCCTGCAGCGGCCGCCCTGCTCGCCGCCTTGGTGCTCCTGGCCGCGGCCTATGCTTGGCGTCGTGGCGACCGAGCTGAAGCCGGCCTATCTCCTCACCGGCAGCGACCGGCCGAAGATCGCGCGCGCGCTGCGCCGCCTGCGTGAGCGCATCGGCGACGACGCGACCGAGCACCTGAACGCCCGGGAGGCGTCCGCCGAAGACGTGATCGCTTCGTGCAACTCGATGGGCCTCTTCGGCGGCGAGCGGCTCGTGATCGTCGAGGAGGCCGAGCGCTGGAAGGCGGCCGACGTGAAGGAGATCGCGGGGTATCTCGCGGCGCCCGCTCCGGCAACCGTCCTCGCGCTCGTCGCCGAGGAGATCAAGTCGGACGCCGCGCTCGCCAAGGCCGTCGCGAAAAGCGGGCAAGTCCTGGCGTATGACGTGCCGAAGCGCAAGCTGCCCGAGTGGGTCGCCGAGCAGTTCGGCCGCTACGGCGGGAAGGCCGACGCCGGCGCGTGCCGGGCGCTCGTGGAGATGGTCGGCGACGACCTCGACGAGCTGCAGAGCGAGATCGACAAGCTCTCCACCTGGGCCGCGGGCGACCTGGTCACGCTGCGCGACGTCGAGCAGATGGCCGCCGGGCGCGCCGAGACCGCGATCTTCTCGCTCACCGACGCGTGGGGGAGACGGGACGTCGCCGGCGTCCTCTCCTCGGCCGAGGCGATCCTGGAGCGCTCGCACCGGCCGCGCTCCGGCGAGCTGATGCGGATGATCGGGTCGATGGTCAGCCACGTCGGGCGCGTACGGCGCTGCCAGCGGCTCGCCGACCAGGGCATCCGGCCCCGCGACGCGGCAGGGCAGCTGAAGATGCATCCGTTCGTGGCCGAGAAGGCGTTCGCGCAGGCCGCGAACTTCTCGGCGGACGAGCTGGGCTACGCGATCATGCGCCTGTCGGAGCTCGACGCTGCGGCGAAGGGCGGCTCGCGCATGCCGGCCGACCTCGAGCTCGAGCGCGCGCTGATCGACGTGACGCGTCCGCGCGAGCGCGCGGCCTAGTTACTTCGCGTCGCGCTCGCCCGCGGCGATGCGGGCGGCCTGCGCCTTGCGGCGGGCGGCGGTGTTCTTGTGGAGGGAGCCGCGGGAGGCAGCCTTGTCGAGCCAGCTGACCAGCTCGCGGTGGTTCGCGGTCACGGTCGCGGCGTCGCCCTTCTCGGCGGCGTCTCGAAGGCGGCGCATGAGCGTCTTCGCAGTCGAGCGCCAGCGCAGGTTCTCGATCCGCTGGCGGCTCGCCTGGCGGACGCGCTTCTCCTGTTGTCTGATGTTCGGCATAGGCGATGAAATGCCCGCTGGAGCGGGCCCGCAGAGGGTAGCAGCAGGGAGGATCGGCCTGCGCGCTCCCTATGCTCTCGTCTGTGAGCGACGCCGACCGCGAGCGAGACCTGCGCCGGCTCGAACGCGACCGCCGGCGCCGGGGGAGCGGTCGGCCGACGTATTTCGACCAGACCGGGACGAGCTTCCCGGGCGCCGACCTCCACGAGCCGTCGACCGAGGTGCTCCGGCCCGAAGGGCTTCGCAGCGGCACGCCCGACCGGCTCCGCGCGAACACGACCGACGGCGAGGCGGTCGAGGAGGGTGGGCAGCCGCCGCGGCGCCGGCTCGCCGTCTCGACGGCGATCTTCGCGGCAGCTACGGCGCTCTCGCGCGTGCTCGGGCTCGTGCGCGAAATGGTCGCGACGTACTACTTCGGCGTCGGCGGCAAGATCAACGCCTTCACCGTCGCCTTTCAGATCCCGAACCTCTTCCGCGCGCTCGTTGCGGACGCGGCGCTTTCCTCGTCGTTCGTGCCGGTCTTCACCGACCTGCTCGAGAAGGACCGAAAGCGCGCCTGGCGTGTTGCCTCGACGCTCTTCTGGCTGATGCTGCTCGGCCTGACGGCGCTGACCGCGCTCTTCGTGCTCGTCGCGCCGTGGGTGATCGGCGTCTTCGGCAACCCGGGCCACCACCGCGCGCTCGCGGTCGGGCTCTCGCGCGTGCTGTTCCCGATCGTGGCGTTGCTCGGCGTCTCGGGGATCGTCGTCGGAATCCTCAACAGCTACGACCACTTCACCGTGCCGGCGCTGTCGCCGGTCTTCTGGAACATCGCGATCATCGCCGGTCTGGCGATCGGCGTGCCGCAGGCGCACTCGATGAACACCAAGCTCTACGTCTACGCGGTCTCGATTCTCGTCGCGACGCTGATCCAGGTGTTCCTGCCGATGCCGTGGCTGCGCGGCCGCGACGGGAGCCTGCGCATGGTTCTCGACTGGCGCGACCCGGCCGTGAAGCGGGTGTTCGTGCTGATGGTCCCCGTCACGCTCGGGCTCGGGCTGATCAACGTGAATGCGGTGATTGACGTCTTCTTCGCGTCGCGGCTGATCAACGCAAACCTCGCTCCGACCGTGATCCAGAAGGCATTCCTCGTCTACATGCTCCCGCAGGGGATGTTCTCGGTCGCGATCGCGACGGTGCTCTTCCCGTCGCTGTCGCGCTTCGCGTCGCGCGGCGACATGGCGGGATTCCGGCAGACCGTGAGCAGCGGCCTGCGCCAGATCGCGTTCCTGCTCATCCCGGCCGCGGCCGTCAGCGCGGTGCTCGCGGAGCCGATCGTGCGCATCCTCTTCCAGCGGGGGGCATTCCATCCGCCGCAGACGCCGGTCGTTGCGGGGGTGCTCGCGGCCTTCAGTGCGGGGCTCGTCTTCAACGGCGCGATGCTGATGCTGAACCGTGCGTTCTTCAGCCTCCAGTCGAACTGGGTGCCGACGGTGATCGCGCTCGGAAATCTCTTCCTCAACGTGCTGCTCGACCTCGCGTTCTATCGCGTGGGCACGTGGGGCATCGCGCTCTCGACCGCGATCTGCAACATCGCCGGAACGGTGGCGTTGCTCGTGCTGCTGCGCCGCAGGCTCGGACGGTTCGAAGGTGGTGCGATTGCCATGACCGTCGTGAAGGTCGTGGCGGCCTCCGCCCCCGTCGCCGCGGTCGCGTGGTTCGTCTGGCACCCGCTCGACTCGGCGCTCGGCCGCTCGTTCCCCGCTCAGGTCGTCTCGCTCGGGCTCGCGCTCGCCGCGTCGGTCGGCGTCTACCTCGGCGCCTGCCGGCTGCTCCGGGTGCGCGAGCTGCAGGTGCTCCTTTCGCTCCGCTCGCGCCTGCGGCGCGCGTGAGCAGCCGCCGCGCTAGTGCTCGTGCGGATCGAGCATCTCGCCGGGATCAGTCCGGGACACGACCCGCCAGGAGTCCCACGTGATCTTGAGGATCACGAGCGTGATCACCAGGCCGATGATCGGGTCGGCGAGCTTCGCGCCGAGTCCCACCGCCGCAGCGGACGCAATGACCCCGAGCGAAACGAAGCCGTCGATCCGGGCGTGATTGCCGTCGGCGATGAGCGCCGGACTGGACAGCCGCCTTCCTGCACGGAGGCGCACCTGGGCGGCGATCTCGTTTCCGATGAAGCCGATCAGCCCGGCGGCGGCGAGTGCCCAGAGATGGGTCAGATCGTGTGGATGGATGAACCGCATCACCGTCGCGTACAACGCAACGCAGGCCGACACGAAGATGGCGAGGACGACCGCGAGCCCTGCGATCTTCTCGCCTCGGAACGAGCGGAGGAGGAACGCGATCCCGAGCGGAACTGCGGTGAGTGCATCACCGAAGTTGTGGATCAGATCCGCGAGCAGCGCGACCGAGCCCGACAGCACGAATACCAGCGTCTGCGCGCCGGCGGCGAGCCCGAGAACGAGGAGGCTTGCCGATACCGCCCTGATCCCCGCCCGCGACCGAAGGATCGAACGGTCGACAAGGCCGTGCGAGTGGCCGTGATCGCCGTGCGCGTGCTCCGTCACGACCTGCACCGTATCGATCAGAGCAGCGCTGCTCTCTGGGGTGTCTCGAGCCTTCGAGGGTCCGGGGACCACCACGCCGGGTCATGCTTTGGAGGCGGAGATCCCCGAGCACCAGGAAAAACCGCTCCACGAGTACCATCGCCAGACCCCATGGACCAGAGCAAGATCCGCAACTTCTCGATCATCGCGCACATCGACCACGGCAAGTCGACGCTCGCCGATCGCATCCTCGAGGTGACCGACACGGTCGCCGAGCGCGACATGCGTGCGCAGCTGCTCGACTCGATGGACCTCGAGCGCGAGCGCGGGATCACGATCAAGGCCCAGGCGGTTCGGGTGGCCTGGAAGGGCCACGAGCTGAACCTGATCGACACGCCGGGGCACGTCGACTTCACGTACGAGGTCTCTCGGTCGCTGCAAGCGTGCGAGGGCGCCGTGCTCGTCGTCGACGCAGCGCAGGGCATCGAGGCGCAGACGCTCGCCAACGCCTACCTCGCGATCGACAACGGGCTCGAGATCGTGCCGGTCGTGAACAAGATCGACCTCCCGTCGGCCGACCCGGAGGGCGCATCCCGCGAGGTCGCCGACCTGCTCGGCGACGATCCGGCAAAGGTCGTCCGGATCTCCGCGAAGACCGGTCTGAACGTGACCGACGTGCTCGACGCGATCGTCGAGCGCGTTCCCGCGCCGGCCGGCGACCCGGAAGCGCCGCCGCGCGCGCTCGTCTTCGACTCGTCCTACGACCAGTACCGCGGCGTGCTCGCGTTCGTGCGCATCGTCGACGGCTCGTTCTCGGACCGTGAGGAGCTCCAGACGATGGCGACCGGCACGCGCTTCGACGCCGAGGAGCTCGGCTTCTTCTCGCCGACGATGATGCCCGTCGAGTCGCTCTCTGCCGGCGAGGTCGGCTACGTCGTCACGGGCCTGAAGGACGTCTCGCGCCTGCGGGTCGGCGACACGATCACGTCGGTCGCGCGCTGCGCGTCGGAGCCGCTGCCCGGCTACAAGGACGTCAAGCCGATGGTGTTCGCGGGCCTCTACCCCACGGACTCGGACGCGTACCCCGAGCTGCGCGACGCGCTCGAGCGGCTGAAGCTGAACGACGGCGCGCTGTTCTACGAGCCCGAGGTGTCGAAGGCGCTCGGCTTCGGCTTCCGCTGCGGCTTCCTCGGCCTGCTGCACATGGAGATCGTGCGCGAGCGACTCGAGCGCGAGTTCGACCTCGACCTCCTCGTCACCGCGCCGACCGTCGAATACCGCGTGCAGGAGCGAAACGACACTGAATGGGTCGATGTGCACAACCCGGCCGACTTCCCCCGTGAGTTCGAAGAGGTCGAGGAGCCGTACGTGAAGGCCTCGATCATCGTGCCGAAGGAGTACGTCGGTGCCGTGATGGAGCTCAACAACGAGCGGCGCGGCACGTTCGACCACATGGAGTACCTCTCGCCCGAGCGCGTGCACCTGACGTACGACCTGCCGCTCGCCGAGATCGTGCTCGACTATTACGACCAGCTGAAGTCGCGCACGCGCGGCTACGCGTCGTTCGACTACGACCTCGCCGGCTTCAAGCCCGGCAAGCTCGTACGCGTCGACGTGCTCGTGGGCGGTGAGATGGTCGACGCGCTGTCGCTGATCATCCATCGCGACTTCGCGTACGAGCGCGGCAAGCTGCTCGTCGAGAAGCTGCGCGAGGAGATCCCGCGCCAGATGTTCGACGTGCCGATCCAGGCGGCGATCGGTTCGCGCGTGATCGCGCGCGAGACCGTGAAGGCCCGCCGCAAGGACGTGCTCGCGAAGTGCTACGGCGGCGACATCTCGCGCAAGCGCAAGCTGCTCGAGAAGCAGAAGAAGGGCAAGAAGCGGATGAAGCAGGTCGGCGGGGTGGAGGTGCCGCAGGAGGCGTTCCTCGCGGTGCTCAGCATCGGCCAGGGTCAGAAGAGCTCGTGAGCGGCACGCGTCACCTCTATGTGCACCTGCCGTTCTGCGCCCACCGCTGCGGCTACTGCGACTTCGTCACCGTCGTCGGCCGGAACGACCAGCATCGGGTCTACGTCGACGCGCTCCTGCAGGAGCTGGAGCTCGAGCGCGCGTCGCTCGCCGGAGAGCTCGAGACGATCTTCCTCGGCGGCGGCACGCCGACGTTCACCGCCTTGCCCGAGCTCGTGCGTCTGCTCGAGGCGCTGCCGTCCGCAGCCGAGGTCACGACCGAGGCGAACCCGGAGACGGTGACGCCCGAGCTCGCCCGCGCGCTGCGGGACGCCGGCGTCACCCGCGTGTCGCTCGGTGCGCAGACGTTCCGGCCGGAGCTGCTGCACGTGCTCGAACGTGTTGCCGGCCCTGACGACGTCCGGCGCGCCGTGCATCATCTGCGTGATGCCGGATTTGACAACATCTCGCTCGATCTCATCTACGGGATCCCGGGTCAGAGCGCCTCCGACCTGGCCGCCGACCTCGACGACGCCCTCGCGCTCGAGCCGGAGCACCTCTCCTGCTATGAGCTCGAGGCGAAGCCGGGGACGCGCTTCACCCATGCCTGGGGAGAGGAGCTCGGCCGGCAGGCCGACGCGATGGAGGACTACTTCGAGCGCGTCGTCGCCACCCTGACCGGCGCCGGCTACCGCTGGTACGAGACGGCCAACTTCTGCCGCGCGGACGCGGACCGCGATCTGCGCTCGCGGCACAACCTGGCCTACTGGCTCGGCCGCGACTACCTCGGCATCGGGATCGGCGCGGTCACGACAATCGACGGGCTGCGCCGGCGCAACAGCCCGAAGCTCGGGCGCTACCTGGAGGCGCTCGCCGCAGGGCGCACGCCGGAGCGCGAGCTCGAGCCCCTCGACGCGGACGTGCGCGCGCGCGAGCGCGTGATGCTCGGGCTGCGCCTCGACGAGCCGCTGCCGCTCGCGGGCCTCCGGCACGCGCTCGATCCTGCAGGGCTCGCGCGGGTGGAGCAGCTCGGGCTCGCCGAGGCGTCGGGTGACACGCTCACGCTCACCGAGCGCGGCCGCTTTCTCGGCGGCGGCGTCACGGTCGAGCTGCTCGCCTGAGCGCCGTCGCTCGCCCTCCGCAATCACGGCTAAAATTCCTGCAAATGAGCGCCCAGTCGGCCGGTAGAGCTCTGCTCACCCCGCGTCAGCAGGAGATCTTGCGGCGCGTCGTCGAGGAATACGTCGCGACGGGCCAGCCCGTGGGCTCGAAGACGCTCGTCGAGACCGCAGGGCTCACCGCGGCGCCGTCGACGGTCCGCGCCGAGCTCGCCGAGCTCGAGTCGCTCGGCCTGCTCAGGCATCCCCACACCTCGGCGGGGCGCATTCCGACCGAGAGCGGCTATCGCTACTACGCGGACGAGCTGCTCCACCGGCTCGATCCGCATCCGGCCGAGTTCCCGCTCGACCTGCACACGACGCGTACCGAGGTCGAGTCGGCGCTCCAGGCGACGACCGACATGCTCTCGCAGGTGACGCGTCTGCTCGCGCTCGTCTCGGCACCGCCCCTCGAGGCGACGACGGTCGTGCGCGTCGAGGTGCTGCTTCTCCAGCCCGAGGTCGTGATGGTCGTCGTGATCACCTCGGCGGGCGGCGTCACGAAGCGGCTCTTCCACTTCGGCGAGCCGGTCGACGCCGGCCTCGCCAAGTGGGCGGGGGAGTACCTGAACGACACCGTCGCCGGCCTGCAGCTCGGGACGTCGCTCCTGCGGCGCCGCTTCGACGACGCCGGGCTCGGGCCCAGCGAGCGCACGTTCCTCGCGACCCTCCGGCCGGCGTTCACCGAGCTCGTCTCCGCCGAGCAGCGCCTGTACGTCGGCGGCGCAGCCGACCTGCTCGGTGAGGTGCGGGCCGAGGAGCTCGAGGCGTACCGCAATCTGTTCGATCTCGTCGAGAAGCGCGCCGCGCTGCTCGAGGTGCTCGGCGAGTCGCCGGTCGACCCGCGCCGGCCGTACGTCCGCGTCGGCCACGAGCTCGACCATCCGGCACTCCGCGAGGTCGCCCTTGTCGGCGCCTGCTACGGGCTCGTGCACCGGGCGCTCGGCGCCGTCAGCCTCGTCGGGCCCGTGCGCATGGATTACGAGAAGGCCGTCGGCGCCGTCCGCTCCGCGGCCTCCGAGCTGTCGCGGTTCGTCGAGTCGGTCTACGACGAACGGTAGATGGTTGATGCCGCGGCGGGGGGCGTGCCGTGTCGTGGCATTAATCATCTAGCCTGGGTCACATGGCGACGACCGAGCACGACTACTACGAGCTCCTTGGTGTCGCGCGCGACGCGAGCGAAGCCGAGATCAAGAAGGCCTTTCGCGGCCTCGCGCGCGAGCTGCATCCCGACGTCTCCGACGCGCCCGACGCCCATGACCGCTTCCGCGAGGTCGTCGAGGCGTACGAGGTGCTCTCCAAGTCGGAGTCCCGCGAGCTCTACGACCGCTACGGCCACGCCGGCCTGCGCAGCGGCGGGTTCCAGCCGGGCAACTTCGACTTCGGCAACCTCTCCGACCTCTTCTCGGCCTTCTTCGGCGACGAGGTGCTGACGGGCCGCGGCGGCTCTCGCGGCGCAGACCTCGCGGCCGCGGTGGAGATCGAGCTCGTCGAGGCGTCGAAGGGGACGAAGCGCGAGGTACCGCTCCAGGTCGCGGTCGTGTGCACGCATTGCGGCGGCGACGGCTCCGAGCCCGGCACCGAGGTGAGCGTGTGCCCCACCTGCGGCGGAGTGGGGCGGCTGCAGCACGTCTCGCGTAGCGTCTTCGGCGAGTTCGTCCGCACGCAGACGTGCGCCACCTGCTCGGGCTCGGGCCGGAAGATCGAGCTGCCGTGCACGGAGTGCGCCGGCGCGGGCCGCCTGCTCGATGAGCGCACGCTCGAGGTCGACATCCCGGCCGGCATCCACGACGGCCAGCGGATCCGCATGACCGCCGAAGGGCACGCGGGAGTGTCGGGGACGCGGGCCGGCGACGTCTATGTCCAGGTGCGCGTGCGCCCCGATCCGCGCTTCGTGCGCGAGGGCAACGACGTGTTCTCGACCGTCGACCTTTCCATGACGCAGGCCGCCCTCGGCGCGACTGTGACGATTCCGACGCTCGACGGCGACCACGAGCTCGAGTTCGCGGGCGGCGCGCAGCCCGGACAGGTCATCACCCTGCGTGGGCGCGGCATGCCCGTGCTCCAGGGCTTCGGCCGGGGCGACCACCGCGTGCTCGTGAACGTCGTGCTGCCGCGCCACCTCAATGCCGAGCAGCGGCGCCTGCTCGAGGAATTCGACTCCCATGCGGACGAGGGCACCTACAGGCCGGACGAGGGCTTCTTCGAGAAGCTGAAGAGCGCGTTCCGCTGAGACGCGTCTTCGTCGCCGGTGGCGAGCTCGAGCTCGCACGGTTGCTGGACGTCTTTCCCGTCGGCGTGGAGGAGGTCGAAGGCGGCTTTGCCGTCTACACCGACGACGCCGGCGAGCGCGAGCTCGGCGAGCTCTTCGAGATCAGCTCGTCGTCCTTCGCCGAAGGGTGGGAAGAAGCGTGGCGCGAGTTCCACCACGGCGTCGTCGTCGGGCGCTTCTGGGTCGGGCCGCCGTGGGAGCAGGCGACCGACGGCTTCACGGCGGTCGTCATCGACCCGGGCCGCGCGTTCGGCACCGGGGCGCACGCGACGACACGACTCAGCCTCGACCTGCTGCAGGAGCTCGAGCCGTCGAGCCTGCTCGACGTCGGCTGCGGCTCCGGGGTGCTCTCGATCGCCGCGGCGAAGCTCGGGTTCGCGCCCATCGTGGCAGTCGACAACGAGCAGGACGCCGTTGAGATCGCGCTCGCAAACGCGCGCGCCAACGGAGCAGACCTCGTCGCCTACCGCGCGGACGCGCTCGTCGACGACCTGCCGCGCACCGACGTGGTGATCGCGAACGTCGCACTCGACGTCGTGGAGCCGCTCCTGCCGCGGCTCGACGCACGGCTCGCGATCACGTCCGGCTATCTCGAGCGCGACGAGCCGCGCGCGCCCGGCTGGCACCGGCTCGACCGCCGGGACCGCGAGGGCTGGGCGGCCGACCTGTTCGAGCGCGACGCCTGACCGCACCGCCTCCAGACGTCTACAGTTCCGGGCCGTGACGACGTTCTCTGTTCGGTTCCTCGGCTGCAAGGTCTCGCACGTCGACGCGCACGAGGTGCGCGAGCGGCTGCTGGCCGACGGCCACACCGAGCGTGACGACGATGCCGACATCGCGATCGTCAACACGTGCTGCGTCACACACGAGGCCGTATCGAAGTCGCGCAAGGAAGCCGCGCGCGCGGCAAGGACGCACCGGCGCGTCTTCGTCACCGGCTGCGGCGCCAACCTCGCCGCGGATGCATTCGCCGGGTTGCCCGGCAACGTGGTCGTCGTCGCGAAGCAAAGCGAAGAGACACCGGAGTTCGTCGCGGGCGACGTCGGCGCGATCGGCTGCGTGCAGGCCGATGCGCGTCTCGACCGTGTGCGCGCGTTCGTCAAGGTGCAGGACGGCTGCAGCTTTTCGTGCAACTTCTGCGTGATCCCCCTCGTCCGCGGCGCCTCGCGCAGCCGCACGGCAGAGGCGGTTCTCCGAGAGATCGAGCGGCGCGTCGCACAGGGGCACCGCGAGGTCGTGCTCACCGGCATCAACCTCGGCTGCTACCGGGACCGCGCCGCGGGCTACGACCTGCCCCGGCTCGTCCGCGCAGCCGGCGAGACGCCGGGGCTCGAACGCCTCCGTCTGTCGTCGATCGAGATCAACCACGTCAACGACGCGCTGATTGCCGCGCTGCGCGAGACGCCGGCCGTGAGCCGCCATCTGCACGTGCCGCTCCAGTCGGGCGACGACGGTGTCCTGCGGGCGATGGGCCGCCGCTACTCGGTCGCCACGTTCCTGCGCCGCCTCGCGCCGCTGCAGGAGGAGCTCAACCTCACGAGCGACGTGATCGTCGGCTTCCCGGCGGAGGACGAGCGCGCTTTCGAGACGACGCTCGACACTGTCCGCGCCGCGGGCCTGACGAAGGTGCACGTCTTCCCGTACTCGCCGCGTCCCGGAACCGTCACGGCGCTCGACGACCCGGTGCCGCCCAACGAGAAGAAAGAGCGCGGCGCTCGGCTGCGTGCCGTGTCGCACGACGCGTGCCTCGCGCGCTGGCGGACGAAGATCGGGTGCGAAGACCTCGTGCTCGTCGATCGCCCCGGCCGGGGATACGGCGACGACTACTCGCCGTGGTTCCTCGACGACGCCGCACCGGTCGGCCAGCTTGTCCCGGTTCGTGGCGCGGGGGTCACCGACGAAGGAGTGCTGGCCGGATGACGGAGGACTGCCTCTTCTGCAAGCTCTTCCTCGAAGGCGATCACGTGGCGAGCACGAGTGGCTTCGTGGCGATTCGCGATCTCAATCCGCAGGCCGAGACGCACCTGCTCGTCCTGCCCGAGCGGCACGTCGCGTCGTTCCACGAAATCGGCGAGTTCCCGCCCGACGAGGCCAAGCGCATGCTCGACTTCGTCGCCGAAGTCGCTGCAGACCACGGCCTGACGGACTACCGTGTCGTCGTGAACGCCGGCGCAGGGGCCGGGCAGACGATCTTCCACCTGCACTGGCACGTGCTGAGCGGAGGACTGACGGGGAGAATGACGTGAGCCTGATTACGACGATCGAGGACGAGATCAAGGACGCGATGAAGGCGCGCGACGCCGAGCGGCGCGACGCGCTCCGCCTGATCGTCAACGCGCTCAAGGGCTCGCAGAAGGAGCTGCAGCGCCCGCTTTCCGACGACGAGGAGCTGCAGGTGCTCCAGCGCGAGCGCAAGAAGCGGGTCGAGGCGGCAGAGGCGTTCCGCTCCGGCGGCCGTGAGGAGCAGGCGGCGGCGGAGGAGCGGGAGCTCGCGATCCTCGAGGAGTTCATGCCCGAGCCGCTCTCCGAAGAGGAGATCGAGGAGATCATCGACGACGCGATCGCAGAGGTGGGCGCCACGAGCATGGCCGACCTCGGCCGCGTGATGGCAGATGTGATGCCGCAGATCGCGGGACGCGCGGACGGCTCCACCGTGAGCCAGATCGTTCGCGAGAAGCTCGCGTAGCAGGCCTTCGCGGCGCGGTCGCGGGTGCCGCAGCCGCCGTCTTCTGGCGGGCGTGCGACGCATGGGAGCGGTGCTCCTACACTGAGGCCGGTGCAGGAAGTCCTCGACATCTCGAATGAGGCTGCCGCCGAGCTCGCGGGCATCGGTGACGGAGTCCTGACCGCGCTCCGCGACCGCCTTCAGTGCAAGGTGAACCTGCGCGGCAACCGCCTCACACTCGACGGCGAGGACGCCCAGGTCGCCGAGGCGCGCGCCGTCGTCGAGGAGCTCGTCGAGCTCGTCGAGAGCGGCCAGGCGATCGGCGCCGGGACGGTCGACACGATCGTGAAGGCGATCGACCAGGCAGAGGACGTGCGCGCGATCTTCGACGACGTCGTCTGGTCGCATCGCGGCAAGCGGATCTCGCCGAAGACGGTCACGCAGAAGCACTACGTCGACGCGATCCGCAAGTGCACCGTCACCTTCGGGATCGGCCCTGCGGGCACCGGCAAGACCTATCTCGCGATCGCACTCGCGGTGGCGGCGCTCTCCGAGCGACAGGTCGGCCGCCTGATCCTCACGCGCCCGGCCGTCGAGGCCGGCGAGCGCCTGGGCTTTCTCCCGGGCGACGTGCTCGCGAAGGTCGACCCGTACATGCGTCCGCTCTTCGACGCGCTCTACGACACGATGGACCCCGAGAAGCTGAGCGCGTACATGGAGCGCGGCACGATCGAGGTCGCACCGCTCGCATTCATGCGCGGTCGCACCCTGAACGACAGCTTCATCATCCTCGACGAGGCGCAGAACACCTCGCCCGAGCAGATGCAGATGTTCCTGACGCGCCTCGGCTTCGGCTCGAAGGTCGTGATCACCGGCGACGTGACGCAGATCGACCTGCCGCGCGAGCAGGCTTCAGGGCTCATCCAGGTGCGCAACATCCTCGACTCGATCGACGACATCGCGTTCGTGAACTTCACGCACGAGGACGTCGTGCGACACAAGCTCGTGCAGCGGATCGTCGAGGCGTACAAGAAGCATTCCGAGGAGACCGGGACCGAGCGGAAGCGGTGATCGACGTCGAGGTCGAGAACAGGTCGGGCGTCGCCGTCGACGAGGCCGGCGCGGTCGAGCTCGCCCGCCGGGTGCTCGCCGGAGAAGGAGTCGAGGCGGGCGAGCTCGGGCTCGTCTTCGTCGGCCCGGAGGAGAGCCGCGCGCTCAAGCTCGAGCACCTCGACATCGACGAGGCCGCCGACGCGCTCGCATTCCCGCTCGACGCGCTCGACGACCTGCCCGACGGGTTGCCGCGCCAGCTCGGTGACGTCGTGATGTGCCCGCAGGTGGTGGGGGACGAGTGGCGGGCGCCGCTCGTCCACGCCGTCCTGCATCTCGTCGGGTACGACCACGGCGCCGAGATGGAAGCGCGCGAGGCGCTCCACGGATGAGCCTGCTCGGCACACGACGCGACCCGGAGGAGCGGCGCAGATCGTCACCGCCGGCGAGCGGGCGCGCGCCGTCGCTGCTCGACAGCTTCAACTACGCCTTCGAAGGGATCATCCACGTCCTGCGCACGCAGCGGAACCTGCGCATCCATTTCGTCGTGGCAATCGGCGTGATCGCCGCGGCTGCGGCGCTCGGGGTCGGCCGCATCGAGTTGATCGTGCTGCTGCTCGCGATCGCGTTCGTACTCGTCGCGGAGATGGTGAACTCCGCGATCGAAGGTGCGATCGACGTGTCGACGACGTCCTTCGACCCGAACGCGAAGCTCGCCAAGGACATCGCCGCCGGTGCGGTGCTCATCTCCTCGGCGACGGCGGTCGCCATCGGCTATCTCGTCTTCGCGCACGCCGCCGCGCATCGCAGCGCGCGCCTGCTCGACCGTATCCGCGACGCACCCGCGGAGATCACGCTCGTTGCGCTCGTGCTCGTGATGCTCGTCGTGATCGCGACGAAGGCGTGGACGGGCCGCGGTACGCCGTTGCGCGGCGGGTTGCCGTCGGGGCACGCGGCTCTCGCCTTCGCAGGCTGGACGGCCGCGACCTATGTGATCGGCGACGACCACCGCTTCTTCATCTCCTCCCTCACGTTCCTGATGGCGATGCTCGTCGCGCAGACACGGGTCGAGGCGGGCGTGCACTCGGGTCTCGAGGTCCTCTACGGCGGCGCCCTCGGCGCGCTGATCACGCTCGTCGTCTTCCAGGTGCTGTCGACGTGACCGGCGAGGAGCTCGTCATCCGGGCAGAGGCGGCCGCCGTGAACGCGTACGCGCCGTACTCCAACTACCTCGTCGGCGCGTCCGTCCTGACGAAAGACGGCCGCTTCTACGACGGCGTCAACGTCGAGAACGCGGCGTATCCGCTCGGTATCTGCGCGGAGCGCACGGCGATCGCGAAGGCGGCCAGCGAGGGCGTGCGCCCGGGAGACCTCGAGGCGATCGGGATCACCGCCTCGCCGTGCGGCGGCTGCCGCCAGTGGCTCCACGAATGGCGGTTCGACCGCGTGGCATTCCGTCGCGGGGACGGCTCGGTCGCGGAGTACACCCCGGCAGGCCTGCTGCCCGACGGCTGGGACCTCCCCGCATGAGATCAGGCTTCGTCGCGGTCGCAGGGCGTCCGAACGTGGGCAAGTCCACGCTCGTGAACGCCCTCTGCGGGGGGAAGGTGGCGATCGTCTCGGACAAGCCGCAGACGACGCGCCGCCGCATCTTCGGCATCGAGAACGGCGACGACCACCAGCTGGTGCTCGTCGACCTGCCCGGCTTCCAACGCCCGCTCGACGCGCTGACCGAGCGGATGCAGAAGACGGTGAACAACGCCTTCGAGGACGTCGACGCGGTCGTGCTCGTGCTGTCCGCACGGGAGCGCATCGGTGCCGGCGACCGCTTCATCGCGTCGCGCGTGTTCGCGCTCGGCGTCCCCGTCGTGATCGCATTGAACAAGGTCGACCGGCTGAAGGGCGGGCACATCGCACAGCAGATGACTGCAGCCGCGCGGCTCGGCAACTTCCACGCGCTGCATCCCGTGAGCGCCAAGACGGGAGACGGCATCCCGGACCTGCGCCTCGAGCTCGTCGCGCTGCTGCCCGAAGGGCCGCTGTACTTCCCGGCCGACCAGCGCACCGACCTCACGGTCGAGACGCAGATCGGCGAGCTCGTCCGCGAGAAGGCGCTGCAGCTCACCCGCGATGAGGTGCCGCATGCCATCTCCGCCGAGGTCGAGGAGCTGGGCGACAAGTTCGTGCGTGCGGTGATCCTCGTCGAGACGGATTCGCAGAAACAGATCCTCGTCGGCAAGAACGGCGCGATGGTGAAGGACATCGGCGTGCGCGCCCGCCCCGAGATCGAGGCGCTGCTCGGTCATCCGGTCTTCCTCGAGCTGTTCGTGAAGGTGCGGCCCCGCTGGCGCCGCGACGAGGCGACGCTCGAGCGCCTTGGGCTCTAGAGGCTTGATGTGGATTAGACGTGCGTGCGGGGATGGGCCAGACCAAGCGGTTCGGCCGGATCCGGCGTAGTGCATAGCGGTCCTACGTGCAAGCCGGATCGGGGCGAAACGCGCCGCGTCTGGCACACCAGCCGTGCGTGCGGCCAATTCACATCAAGCCTCTAGCTAGGAGAAAGCCCTCCTAGCAGCTCTTCCCGAGCCAGTTCTTCAGCACCTGGATCCGCTCCGCCGCCGCGGCGATCTGCAGCCGGAGCCGGGGGCTCGTCTGCGCGTCCCGCAGCAGGCTCTCGTAGCCGTGCCGGGCGGCCGACCCCGAGGTGTAGAGCAGGAGGTCGACGCCTGCGGCGATCGCCCGCGCCGGCGCGTGCGGCGTCGCGGCCGGCGTGGGAGCATCGAGCGCATCCGTCACGACGACGCCGTCGAATCCGAGCCTGCCGCGGAGAAGGCCGGTGACGATCGCCCGCGAGAAGACGGCCGGGCGCCCCGAAGGGTCGAGCTCCGGATACGAGGCGTTCGACACCATCACGAGCTGCACACCTGCGGCGATCGCGCTGCGGAAGGGCTGCAGACGCACGCGGCGCACGCTGACGACGTGGTCGTCGGTGTTCGCGGTCGCGGCACCCAGCCCGGGAAAATGCTTCGCCGTGGCGGCGACGTGGTCGAGCTGGAGGCCGCGCACGAAGGCGGCCGCGAGGCGCGCGACGAGCGAGGGGTCGCTCGAGAAGGTGCGGCTGCCGAGAAAGCTCTGAGGCGCGAGCTCGGTGTCGGCGACGGGCGCAAAGTCGACGTCGATGCCTGCCCGGTGGAGCGCCGCCGCGGTCGCCCGGGCCTCGGTCTCGGCGTGCGCGGCCCCACGGGTTCCGAGCGAGCGGGCCGACTCCGCAGGCGCGGCCCACGGCAGCCTCCGCATCGGGCCGCCCTCCTGGTCGACGGCGAGCAGCAGCGGGGTGCCGCGCTCGCAGGCGGCGGCTTGCAACGTCCGGCTCGCCTGGGCCATCTGCGCGGAGGACGACCAGCGGCCGACGAGGATCACGCCTCCGACGTCGCCGTCACGCACGTGCGCGAGGAACGACTCCTTGGGCGCCCCGGCGAGCGCGGTCATGACCACTCCTCCGACCACGCGATGGAGCGGGGGAGCCGGCGCGGGCGCCGCGAGCACGCTACGCGGAGGCCAGCGCAGGAGCGGCCGCATGCTCGATGCGCAAGCCGGTCGCCAGATCGAAGAAATGGAACCGCGCCGGGTCGACGGCGAGCCTGGTCGTCCGGCCGGGGCGCGCGCTGGTCTGCGGGTCGACCCGCGCCGTGAAGATCGCCTTGTCGACCTGCAGGAGTGCGTCCTCGTCGCCGGCCGCCTCGCGCACCTCGGTTACGTCGACCGGCGGTGCGTCCATCTGGAAGATCAGGTGCGTGTCCGGCCCCAGATCCTCGACGACGTCGACCTGCACCTCGATCTGCGGCAGCGAAGCGTCGGCGAGCGCTGCATCCTCGAACGCCTCGGGCCGCACGCCGACGATGACACGCGACGGCGCCCCGCCGAGCGGGTTCCCGGCTGCGAGCGGGATCCGGAAGCCGCCGAACTCAACCGCGCCGTCTGCGAGCTTCGCCTCGACGAGGTTCATCGCCGGCGACCCGATGAAGGCAGCGACGAAGAGGTTGACCGGCCGGCTGTAGAGCGCCTGCGGCGTGTCGATCTGCAGGATCCGTCCGTCGCGCATGACCGCGACGCGCTCGCCGAGGGTCATCGCCTCGACCTGGTCGTGGGTCACGTAGATCGTCGTCGTCCCGAGCCTCGTGTGCAGGCTCGAGAGCTGGGCGCGCATGCTGACGCGCAGCTTGGCGTCGAGATTCGAGAGCGGCTCGTCCATGAGGAAGGCCTGCGGCTCTCGCACGATCGCGCGTCCCATCGCGACGCGCTGGCGCTGGCCACCCGAGAGCGCTGCCGGCCGGCGGTCGAGCAGCGACTCGAGCCCGAGCATCTCCGCCACCTCTGCGACCCGGCGGCTCGCCTCCTGCTTCTCCGTCTTGCGCACCTTCAGGCCGTACCCGAGATTCTCGCGGACGCTCATGTGCGGGTAGAGCGCGTAGGTCTGGAAGACCATCGCGATGTCGCGTGCCCGGGGCGGGAGGTCGGTCACTACGCGGTCGCCGATCGAGATCGAGCCGTTGGTTACGTCCTCGAGGCCTGCAATCATGCGCAGCAGCGTGGACTTGCCGCACCCCGAGGGACCGACGAGCACGAGGAACTCGCCGTTCGCGATCTCGAGTGAGATGTCGTCGACGGCGACGACGTCGCCGCTGAACACCTTCCGCACGTGGTCGAGAACGATCCCGGACACTGGACAGCATCTATACCGGAGGCCTGAGAAAAGATCAATGGCATTGACCAATTTCGAACCAGTGGGCTATAGTCCGCCGATCCGATGAGCACTCCTCCGAAGGTCACCAAGCAGAGCCACACCCGGCGACAGGTGCTCGATCTGATCGAGCAGCAGGGGGTCGGGACGGCGATCCCGTCCGAGCGCCAGCTGAGCGCCGACCTCGGGGTGTCGCGGCTCACGCTGAGGGCCGCCCTCGACGACCTGGCCCGGGAGGGCTACGTCGTGCGGCGCCGCGGCAGCGGTACCTACGTCCAACAGCCGAAGATCGCCCAGGAGCTGACGATCACCTCGTTCAGCGACGACATGCGGCGGCGCGGGATGGTGCCGGGAAGCCGCACCCTCTCGATGAGCACGATCCACGCCGGCGCTCGTCTCGGGCGCTCCCTGAACGTGTCCCCTTCCGAGCAGATCGTCGTCGTGAAGCGGCTTCGGCTGGCAGACGGGGAGACGATGGCGATTGAGACGCTCCACATTCCGGGGGTCCTCGTGCCGGGTCTCACGCCCAAGGCGCTGGCCGGCTCCTTCTACGAGCTGCTCCGCGACCGCTACGGCGTGACGATCGTCGAGGGCACCCAGGCGATCGAGCCCACGGTGACGAACGAGGAGGAGTCCGAGGCGCTCGGCGTCCCGCTCCATTCACCGGCCTTCCTGTTCGAGCGCACGAGCCGCGACGAGGCCGGCCGCACGGTCGAGTTCGTCCAGTCGGTCTACCGGGGCGACCGCTACCGGATCGTCACCGAGCTCAGCCGTCGCGACGCCTGAGTGGGCTTTCCGCAGGCCTCCGGCGGGGCCGTCCGCGGTACGGTCTTGACACAGGTGGTCTTGTGTGCGAATGTCCGCGCCGTGGCCATTGGTAAATACCAATTCGGCGCTTCGACCATCGCGCGCGTTCCCGCAAGCCACAGCGGCACCACAGCGCCCAGGTCCCGCGTCGACGGCTCGAGGAGACGTGGATGAGAACACGAGTTTTCGCGGCGGCTGTTGCAGTCGTCGCGCTCGGCGTCGTCGCGGCGACGGCGAGCGCCAGCGGCCGGCACACGCAGGCCAGCAAGATCACCGTGTGGCTCCAGGTCGACGCGCAGTCCGGGTGGCCGGATGTCGTCGCTGCAGCCAACGCACAGTTCCAGAAGGATCACCCCGGCACCACGGTCGACGTGCAGTACCAGAACTGGGGCGACCACCTTCAGAAGTTCGACGCGACGCTCGCGGGCGGCAACTCGCCCGACGTCATCGAGATGGGCAACACGGAGATGACGAAATACATGGCGGCGGGCGCCTTCGCCGACATCTCGTCCTCCAAGTCGACCTTCGACAACTCCGGCTCGTGGCTGAAGGGCCTGGCCGCGTCGGGTGTCTACGGCGGCAAGCTCTACGGCGTGCCCTACTACGCCGGCTCGCGCGTCGTCACTTACCGGACCGATCTGTACACCAAGGCGGGGATCAAGACGCTCCCGGCCAGCCTCGCCGAGTTCACCGCGGACGCGAAGAAGCTCGCCGCCAAGAACGCGAGCGTCAAGGGCTTCTCGCCGGTCTACATCGCGGGCACGGACTGGTATTTCGCGATGAGCTTCGTGTACGACTTCGGCGGCTCGATCGCCAAGACGTCGAAGGGTAAGTGGCAGGGCAACCTCGATTCGCCGCAGTCGATCGCCGGCCTGACCGCCTTCAAGAGCTTCTTCGCCACGGCGTCCCGAGCGAGCAAGACGAGTGACGAGAACCATCCCGCCCCGTACGACGTGTACTCCCAGGGCGGCGCGGGCTCGATCATCGGCCCGGGCTGGTTCAGCTGCTGCGTCGGCGCGAAGTTCAAGACCACGACGGCGCAGTTCGTGATGCCGAGCCACACCAAGGGCCAGGCGATGCCCGGCTTCCTCGGCGGCTCTGACCTTGCGATTCCGACGACGAGCGGCAACAAGGCGCTCGCGGCGGACTGGCTCAAGGACTTCATCAGCACGAGCTCGGAGAAGGCCCTCCAGGCGAAGGGCAACATCCCCAACGCCACGAACCTGCTCGGCACGAGCGTGAACGAACGCGCAGCGACTCGGAGCTGGTTCGTCCCGGCCGCCAAGCACTGGGTCGACGTGGAGAATGGCAATATCCTTCGCAACATGCTGGCGACCATCCTGCGCGGCAAGCTGACCGTGAAGCAGGCGGCGCAGAACGCCAGCGACAACATCGCTCTGGTTCTGAACGGCTCGTAAGCAGGCGGCGAGCGGGATTCGGACTCGAATGTCGAGTAGCCCGCTTCCAGACGGAATGGCGATCGCCGCCGAGACCCCCACCTGGTCTCGGCGGCGACGCCGCCTCACCTGGGGTCGCGTGGCACGGGGATCCGTCCCGTACCTCCTGATCCTGCCGGTGCTCGGCGTGATCGGGGCGGTGCTCGGCTACCCGCTCTACAACCTCGTCCGGCTCTCGTTCCAGCGCTACGGGTTGTTCGAGCTGATCCGGCACACCGGCCAGTCGGTGGGCCTGAAGAACTACAGCTCGGTGCTGCACGACCAGGTCTTCTGGCACACGCTGCTCCGCACCGTCGTGTTCGCGATCGTGAACGTCGGGCTCACGATGGTGCTCGGCACCGCGCTCGCGCTGCTGCTCCTGCGCCTCAGCAGCTGGGTGCGCGTGCTCCTGATGTCGGGCCTCGTCCTCGTGTGGTCGGTGCCCGTCGTCGTCGCCGTACAGGTCTGGTACTGGATGACGAACTACCAGAACGGCGTCCTCAACTACGTCCTCACCCAGCTCCACCTCGGAGACTTCTTCCACCACGACTGGTATGCGACGACGTTCTCCCAGCTCGGCATCGTCACCGCGTTGATCGTCTGGGGGGCGCTGCCCTTCGTCGTGATCACCGTCTACGCAGGGCTCGCGCAGGTTCCGCGCGACCTCGTCGAGGCGGCCGAGATCGACGGCGCGACTTCTCTGCGCGTCTTCCGCGACGTCACCGTCCCGATTCTCATGCCCGTGCTGCTGATCCTCACGAGCCTCTCGATCATCTGGGACTTCGCCGTCTTCACACAGCCGTACCTGCTGATCGGCCAGGCGCACACGAACACGTCGAACTACGTCATGGGCACGTACCTGTTCGAGGAGGGCTTCTTCAAGAGCGACTACGGGCGCGGCGCGGCGATCTCGCTGCTGATGCTGGTGATCGTCGCATTGATGAGCGTCTTCTACGTGCGCAAGATGGTCAAGATGGGTGACGTCAAGTGAGCGCGCGCGCTGTCGGCATGCGTGCGCGGCGGGGCAACAGGCGGGCCCGGCAAGGCGCCTGGAACGCCCTCGGCATCGCGATCTTCGTCGTGATGGTCTTCCCGGTCTACTGGATGATCTCGACGGCCTTCAAGCCGGAGGACCAGGTGAACGGCCTGACGCCGACGTGGTTCTCGCTGCAGCCGACGGTGCATCATTTTCGAGATGCGATGCACCAGCCGTTCTTCTGGAACGACGTCGTGAACACGCTGATCATCGTCAGCGTCACGCTCGTCATCTCGATGACTCTGGCATTCCTCGCGGCCGTGGCGGTGGCGAAGTACCGCTTCACCGGACGCAAGATGTTCATCGTCGTCGTGATCGGCGTACAGATGATCCCCGGTGCCGGCCTGATCATCCCGCTGTACGTCGTGCTCGCACGCTTTCACCAGGTGAACGTGCTGAGCGGCGTGATCATCGTCTACATCACCGCGGTGCTGCCGTTTTCCGTGTGGACGCTGCGCGGGTTCATCCTCGGCATCCCGAAGGACCTCGAGGAAGCGGCGATGGTGGACGGGAGCACGCGTCTCGGCGCGTTCGTCCGGATCCTGCTGCCGCTCGTCGCTCCCGGGCTCGTGGCGACGTCGGTGTTCGCGTTCATCACGAGCTGGAACGAGTACATCTTCGCGCGCATCCTGCTGAACGACCAGTCGAAGCAGACGGTGACGGTCTGGCTGTCGTACTTCCTCGGCTCGAGCCGGCATACCGACTGGGGCGCCCTGATGGCCGGCTCCACGCTGACCGCGATCCCGGTCGTCGTCTTCTTCCTGCTCGTCCAGCGCAAGATCGCCTTCGGGCTGACCGCCGGGGCGGTGCGCGGCTAGATGATTGATGCCACCACAGCCGGCACGTCCTACTTCGGCGTGCGCATCGTCCGGCACGTCCGGCGCGACATGGCCGACCTCGCCGCGCGTGGGTACACCGGCGTGCTGCACACCTACTCGGAGAACGACCTCGAGTACTACCGCGGCACGATGCGCGAGATCGTCGAGGCCTCGCACTCCGTCGGCCTGACGGTCCAGGTGAGCCCGTGGGGGCTCGGCCGCACGTTCGGGGGCGAGGCGGAGAGCCGCTTCGTGACGTTCTTCCCGGAGGAGTGCCAGGTCCTGGACGACGGGCGCCGCGTGGCCGGCGCCTGCCTGAACAGCGTGCGCTACCGCGACTACTGCAAGGAATGGGCCGACGTCGTGCTCGAGGCCGGCGTCGACTCCGTCTTCTGGGACGAGCCGGCGTGGATGGTGCCCTGGCACGTGGGCATCGACGACCCGACCCGGTGGAGCTGTGTCTGCGATAGATGTTCCGAGCGCTTCGGCGACGCCATGCCGCGCGAGCTGACGCCCGAGGTGCAGGCGTTCCGCGAGGCGTCGGTCGTCGACTTCCTCCGGGAGGTGCTCGCGCACGTGGCCGAGCGCGGCGGCGAGAACACCGTCTGCCTGCTTCCGTCCACCGAGGGAACGCAGGGGATCTCGGACTGGAACATGGTCGCGTCGCTCCCGGGCCTCACGACCTTCGCGACCGATCCCTACTGGAAGCACTGGGACGAGGCCGCCGGCCCGTTCGTGCAGCGCTTCGCGAAGCTGCTGCGCGAGACGTGCGACGGGCACGGCGTGCGCGCGCAGCTCTGGCTGCCGAGCTTCGGTCTCACGGCCGAGGAGATTCCCGATCTCGAGGCAGCGATCGAGGGCGCGCGGGCCCACGGCGTCGACGACCTCTGGACCTGGGGTTACGAGGCGTGCGGCCACATGACGAGGATCGCCACACCCGATGCGCCGCTCGTGTGGGAGGCGGTGAGCGCCGCGCTCACGCGCCGGTCGCAGAAGCCCACCGAGGCGGTGCGCGACAGGGACCTCGACCTCCGCACGACGCGCCGGCTCGTCGGGCTGCTGAATGCGGAGGACGCGACGGTCGCGGGCGCCGTGGCCGAGGCGGGCGACGAGCTCGCGGTCGCGATCGACGCGATCGCGGAGCGGCTCGCACGCGGCGGGCGGCTGGTCTACATCGGTGCCGGCACGTCGGGACGGCTTGCCGCCCTCGACGCAGCCGAGTGCGGGCCCACGTTCGGCTCGCGCCCGGGCGAGGTCGTCGCAATCGTGGCAGTCGACGCCGAGGGCGCGGAGGACGATCGAGAGGCCGGCGTCGCCGAGCTGGTCACGCTCGGCGTCGGGACCGACGACGTGGTCGTCGGCGTGAGCGCGAGCGGCTCGACCCCGTACACGGTCGCTGCACTCGAGGCTGCAGGCGACGCCGGTGCGCTACGTGTCGCCGTCGTCTGTGTGCGCGGCAGCGCACTCGCCGATCTCGCAGAGCACTCGATCGTGGTCGTCGTCGGGCCGGAGGCGGTCGCGGGTTCCACGCGCCTCAAGGCGGGCACGGCGCAGAAGCTCGTGCTGAACACGATCTCGACGGTGACGATGGTTCGACTCGGACGCACCTACGCCGGCTTGATGGTCGGCGTCTCGCCTGAGAACACGAAGTTGCGTGAGCGCGCCCGCCGGAATCTCATGATCGCGAGCGGCGCCGCGGAGGAGGACGTCGACGCTGCGCTCGCCGCGGCGGGCAACGACGGGCGCGTCGCTCTCGTGACGCTGCTCGCCGGCGTCGACCCCGAGGTCGCGCGTGAGCGCCTGGCCGAGGCGGGCGGCTCCGTCCGCGTCGCGCTCGGGGAGACGACATGAGACTGGGTGTCGAAGCGGCTCTCGTCCACGGCGAGCTCGTGCCGGGCGACGTGGAGGTCGACGAGGGTGTCGTCATGAACGTCGGTCTCGGCGGCGGCGGCGGGCGCGGCCGCGTTGCCGTACCCGGATTCGTCGACCTGCAGGTGAACGGCTTCGGCGGCGTCGACTTCCTCGCAGCGGGAGGCGGCGACTACGTGCAGGCGGGCGAGGCGCTCCTGCAGACGGGCGTGACGGCGTACCAGCCGACGTTCATCACCGCCGCCGAGAGCACGATCGTCGACGCGTTGCGCGCGCTGCCTCCGAACGGAAGTGCGCCGCACATCGTCGGTGCGCATCTCGAAGGGCCGTTCCTGTCGGCGGAGCGGCTCGGCACGCACCCGTTCGAGCATCGCCGCGATCCCGATCTCGAGCTGCTCGACCGGCTGCTCGACGGCGGCCGCGTGACGGAGTTCACGCTCGCACCGGAGCTCCCGGGTGCGGGCGACCTGATCCGCCGACTGCTCGACCGCGGCGTCGTCATCTCGGCCGGTCATACGAATGCGACAGCGGAGCAGGCGCACGAGGCGTTCGATCTCGGCGTTTCGACGGTCTCGCACCTCTTCAACGCGATGCGTCCGTTCCGCTCGCGCGACCCGGGCATCATCGGCGTTGCGCTCACGCGCTCGGACGTCTACGTGCAGTTGATCGTCGACGGCCACCACCTCGCCGATGAGACGGTGCGGCTCGTGTGGGCGGCGGCGGCCGGCCGGCTGGCGCTCGTCAGCGACGCCATCGCGGGCGCCGCAGTCGGCGGCGGCAGCTACCAGCTCGGCGATGTCGCGATCGAGGTCGCGGACGGCGTGCCGATGCGCGAGGACGGCGTGCTCGCCGGGACCATCCTGACGATGATCGACGCCGTGCGAAATCTGCACGCGCTCGGAATCCCCTTCGAGGATGCGGTCGGTGCCGCCACGACGGTGCCGGCGCGCATCGTGGGACGGCCCGATCTCGGCACGCTCGAGCCCGGTGGTGCTGCGGACATCGTCGTGCTCGACGACCGGCTGGACATCGTCAACGTTCTCTGCGCAGGTGAGACCCGTGTCGTGGCTTGAGTCCGAGCTGCGCGAGCAGCCGTCGGCACTCGCGAAGCTGCTCGACCGCGAGGCCGACCGTGCGGGTGAGGTGGCGGCGGCGTTCCGCCGTGACGACATCCGGTACATCGTGATCGCCTCGCGCGGCAGCTCGTCGAACGCGGCGCGCTACGCGCAATACGTGCTCGGTCGCGCGAACCGCGTACCCGTGATGTTCGCGACGCCGTCGCTGTACACGATCTACGAGCAGCCGCCTCGGCTCGACGGCGCGATCGTGATCGGCATCTCGCAGTCGGGCGCGTCTCCCGACGTTGCGTCGGTGCTCACCGAGGCGCGCCGCCAGGGCCGGCCGACGATCGCGCTCACGAACGACGCCGCCTCGCCGCTCGCGCAGCAGGCAGACGCGCTGCTGCCCCTCGACGCCGGCGAGGAGCGGGCCGTCGCCGCGACCAAGACCTACCTCAACTCGCTCGGCGCGGTCGCATTGCTCTTCGCGGCGATCTCGAAAGACGCCGTCGCGCTCGACGAGCTCAAGCGGATGCCCGAGATCCTCGAGCGGCAGATCGCGCTCTCGCTCGAGACCGCGCCGCCGCTCGACGAGTACCGCGAGTCGGTCGGAGCAACGGTCGTCGCACGCGGCGTCAACTACGGCACCGCATTCGAGATCGCGCTGAAGATCCGCGAGCTGTCCGGGCTCGTCGTCGAGGCGTATTCGCCTGCCGACCTGATGCACGGCCCGATCGCCGCGATCCAGCCGGGGTGGCCCGTGATCGTCGTCGCGCCGACGGGCCCTGCGCGCCCGAGCGTCGAGGAGCTCGTGCTGCCGCTCAAGGAGCGCGGCGCGCGTGTGATCGCCGTCTCCGACGTCTCGGCCGTCTTGCGTCGCGCGCACACGAAACTGCCGCTCGTGCCGCGCGTGCCGGAGTGGCTGAGCCCACTGACGGCGGTCATCCCCGGTCAGGTCACAGCGATGCGTCTCGCGCAGTTGCGCGGGCTCGACATCGACAGCCCGCCCGGGCTGCGCAAGGTCACGCTGACGCGTTAGAGGTTCCGAGTCATGCTTTGCGCAGCAGCACGAGGTCCTGCGTTGGATTCCCTCGTGCTCCCTCGGCATCGAGCTCGAGGAACGCGAACCCGGTGGCGAACGTGTCGCGGAGGTACGCCTCGGGGTGGTACGCGCTGCAGAGGTTCGTGCCGGCGACGTCGCCCCAGCGCACGACGAGCTCGCCGCGCTCGAAGCTCGCACGCTCGTCCTCGCCCAGCCGCGGTACGTACGAGCGGCCGTGCGTCGTGAGGAGCAGCAGTCCGCCCGGGCGGAGCACGCGGTGCACCTCGTCGCGCCACGAGAGCTGGAGGTCGGCGGTGAGGTGCGTGAAGACGGAGAGCGCGTAGACGAGGTCGAAGCTCTCGTCCTCGAACACGAGCGGCGGCGCGAGCGCGTTCTGCTCGAAGCGTGCGAACGGCAGGTTGGCGCGGCACCAGTCGATCGCCGGCCCGCTGACGTCGCTGCCGGCGACCCGGCCGTGGAAGTCGCTCCACCAGCGCGTGACGCGGCCGCAGCCGCAGCCGAAGTCGAGGACCGACTCGAGCTCGGCGAGCGGCGCGTGTGCTGCGATCGCGTCGTAGCCGGCGCGCCCGCTGCGCAGGAACCAGGCGGCGTCGCCCGTGCCTGCGACGCGGACCATTAGACGCCGAGGAGGGAGCGGCGGACCGTCGACGGCGAGACGCGGTGTGGGACGGAGGGCGACCGCATGTTCATACAGCCGGAACGCCGTGCCGGCGAGGCCGAGGCGGTCGAGGAGGCGGATGACGCGGCGCTTCACAGCGTCGCAACGCTATAGCGTCGGGTCGTGCTCGACGTGAGCTCTGCCACGTCTGGCAGCTGCAGCACCACCCGGTGCGGATGCCGCTCTCCTCCGTCTTGCGCGGCTACGACGAGAGCCCGTACGAGCGCGAGGCCGGCCGTGCGGCCGGGGAGACACGCCCCGAGCCATAGACCTGCCCGCACTAGACTGAGAATCGTGGCCCAGGCGCCTGCACTTCAGACCGGATTCGAGCTTCCGCTGGAGCTGCGGCTGCCGCGGATCGGGTCGGTCGACGCGGTCGCGCTCGAGGAGCGTGCGGCGTCGCTCGCGAAGCGCTCGATCAAGAAGGACGCGAAGGTCTTCGCGCTCGAGCTGGCGATCCGTTGCACAGACCTGACGACGCTCGAGGGCTCCGACACACAGGGCAAGGTCGCCGCGCTCTGCTCGAAAGCGATCCGCCCCGACCCGCGCGACCCGGGCGTTCCCTCGTGCGCGGCGATCTGCGTCTACCCGAGCCTCGTCCCCGTCGCGCACGAGCGCCTGCGCGGAAGCGGCGTCAAGGTCGCCGCAGTCGCCGCCGGCTTCCCGTCGGGCCAGTACCCGACGAAGCTCAAGCTCGCCGATGTCCGCAGCGCGCTCGAGCTCGGCGCCGACGAGATCGACATGGTGATCGACCGCGGCGCCTTCCTCTCCGGCCGCTACGGGAAGGTCTACGACGAGATCGTGCAGACGAAGGAAGCCTGCGGCGATACGCACCTCAAGGTGATCCTCGAGACGGGCGAGCTCGGCACCTACGACAACGTGCGCCGTGCGACGCTGCTCGCGATCGCGGGCGGCGCGGACTTCGTCAAGACCTCCACCGGCAAGATCAATCCGGCCGCCACGCTGCCCGTCGCCCTCTGCATGCTCGAAGCCGTGCGCGACGTGCACGAGGAGACGGGGCGCCGCATCGGCTTCAAGGCGGCCGGCGGCATCCGCCAGGCGAAGCAGGCGATCCAGCACCTCGTGCTCGTGCACGAGACGCTCGGGCCCGGCTGGCTGACACCCGACCTCTATCGTCTCGGCGCGTCGTCGCTCCTCAACGACATCCTCATGCAGCTGCGGAAGGCGAAGACCGGCGCCTACCAGAGCCCGGACTACTTCACCCTTGACTGAGATTCAGCGCAAACAGGACCGCGCTCCCGTCCCGAAGGACTGGACGTACGCGCCTGCGCTCGAGTCGCGCGACGTCGTCTCGATCCAGGACCGCTACGGCCTCTTCATCGGGGGCGAATGGCTCGAGCCCAAGGAGTCGTACGAGACGATCTCGCCCTCGAGTGAGGAGACGCTCGCCACGGTGGGTCAGGGCTCGGCCGAGGATGTCGACCGCGCCGTCGCGGCGGCGCGAGCCGCGTTCGCGAACGGCTGGTCGTCGCTCCCCGGCTCGGAGCGGGCGAAGTACCTCTTCCGCATCGCGCGCATCCTGCAGGAGCGCGCGCGCGAGTTCGCCGTGCTCGAGTCACTGAACGGCGGCAAGCCGATCAAGGAATCGCGCGACGTCGACCTGCCGCTCGCGGCCGCGCACTTCTTCTACTACGCGGGCTGGGCGGACAAGCTCGAGTACGCCTTTCCGAACCGCCGGCCCAGGCCGGTGGGCGTCGCCGGCCAGATCATCCCCTGGAACTTCCCATTGCTGATGCTCGCCTGGAAGCTCGCGCCCGCGCTCGCGTGCGGCAACACCGTCGTGCTGAAGCCCGCCGAGACGACGCCGCTGACAGCGCTCCTCTTCTGCGACGTGCTGCGCCAGGCGGAGCTGCCGCCGGGTGTCGTCAACATCGTCACCGGCGACGGGCGCACCGGCGCCGCGCTCGTCGAGCATCCCGGCGTCGACAAGATCGCGTTCACCGGCTCCACCGAGGTGGGCAAGGCGATTCAGCGACAGCTCGCGGGCACCGGCAAGAAGCTGACGCTCGAGCTCGGCGGCAAGGCGGCGAACATCGTCTTCGACGACTGCGCGCTCGACCAGGCCGTCGAGGGGATCGTCAACGGCATCTACTTCAACCAGGGCCACGTGTGCTGCGCCGGCTCCCGGCTCTTCGCGCAGGAGTCGATCTACGAGCCGCTCGTCGAAAAGCTGAAGAAGCGGCTCGAGACGCTGCGCGTCGGTGACCCGCTCGACAAGAACACCGACGTCGGCGCGATCAACTCGAAGCTGCAGCTCGACCGGATCAAGGAGCTCGTCGCCGCCGGCGAGGAGGAGGGTGCCGAGATCTACCAGCCGCCGTGCAGCCTGCCGGAGAAGGGCTACTGGTTCGCGCCGACCGTCTTCACGAACGTCGCGCAGAGCTACCGCATCGCGCAGGAGGAGATCTTCGGACCGGTTCTGTCGGTGCTGACTTTTCGCACCCCGGAAGAGGCGGTCGAGAAGGCGAACAACACGCCGTACGGCCTCAGCGCCGGCGTCTGGACGGAGAAGGGGTCGCGCATTCTCTGGATGGCAAAGCAGCTCCGCGCGGGCGTCGTCTGGGCGAACACGTTCAACCGCTTCGACCCGACCTCGCCGTTCGGCGGCTACAAGGAATCGGGCTTCGGCCGCGAGGGCGGCCTGCACGGGCTCGAGCCGTACCTGAGGTTCGAGGAATGAGCCGGCTTCCCGTCAAGAAGACGTACAAGCTGTTCATCGGCGGCGCCTTCCCGCGCAGCGAGTCGGGGCGCACGGTCGAGGCCGACGGGCAGAACGTGGCGCACGCCTCGCGCAAGGACGTGCGCGACGCGGTGAAGGCGGCGCGCGCCGCACAGCCGGGGTGGGCCTCCGCGACCGCGTACAACCGCGGCCAGGTGCTCTACCGGCTCGCGGAGATGGTCGAGGCGCGCCTGGCCGAGTTCGCCGACCTGTGCACCGGCCGCGACGAGGTCGAGCGCACGATCGACAGGATCGTCTGGTACGCCGGCTGGGCCGACAAGCTGCCGCAGGTGCTCGGCGGGTCGAACCCCGTCGCCGGCCCGTACTTCAACTTCACGGTGCCGGAGCCGACGGGCGTCGTCGCCGTGCTCGCGCCCGACGAGCCGCCGCTGCTCGGCCTCGTCACGCGCCTCATGCCGCCGCTCGTGGGTGGGAACGCCGTTGTCGCGGTCGCATCGGAGGCCCACCCGATCGCCGCCGTCGAGCTGGCGGAGGCGATCGCGACGAGCGACGTTCCCGGCGGCGTCGTCAACCTGCTCACCGGTTTCCGCGCCGAGCTGGGGCCGGTCCTCGCCTCCCACATGGATGTGAACGCAATCGACCTGTGCGGCGCCGACGGCCAGTCGGCCGAGCTCGAGCGCCTCTCCGCCGAGAACGTCAAGCGCGTCGTGCGCGGGCGTGCCGACGCCCAGAGCCCGTGGGAGATCTCCAGCTTCCTCGAGTTGAAGACCGTCTGGCACCCGATCGGCCAATAAGAACCTCGCTGCCCGGCGCCCGATACGCTACGAGCCCAGGTATGGCGCACCGCTTCAGCCATGCGATCGCCGAGGGCGACGGAATCTCCGTCATCGCGGCCGTCGACGATCCGGAATCCGCCCGAGCAGCGGAAGAGCAGCGCGCGGAGGCGCTCGTCGTCCGCGCGAATCCTGCGCACCTGCGCGACGCGACGTCGCTGCCGATCCTCTGGCGCGCCGACGTCTCGCTCGACGAGGCCTCTGCCGCGGCGGACGCGTATCTGATCGTCTTCGACGCCTTCGACGACGACGACGGCCGGCTGGAGGAGCTGCACCGGCGCGCGCTCGAGCTCGGCCTCGACTGCGCCGTGGAGGTGCGGAACGAGGAAGACCTCGAACAGGCGCTCGAGCGGGTCGATCCGGAGATCTTCCTGCTCTCGCCCGCGGAGGCCGAGGACGACGAGACGCCGCTCGAGACCGTGCTCGACCTGCTCGCCGCGGTTCCTGCGGGAAAGCTCGCCATCGCCGACCTGCAGCTGACGACGCGCGACGAGGTGCTCGAGCTCGAGCGTGCGGGTTGCGACGCGGTGATCGTGCACGGTCCCGATATCGCCACGCTCGCCGGCGGGCCCCCGCCGATCGTCTGAGCCCGCGCTGGCCGGACGCGAAAACAGCGGTACCCTGTGCGCCATGAGGGCGACGATGGTCGCGGGCGTGGTTGCACTCGCGCTCGCAGCGCTGGTACCCGGCGCGTCCGCCAGGACGTCCGTGCACGCCTGCCCGGCGGCGTGGATGGCGGGGTGGCAGCACCTCGCGAACGTCGTCAAGGCTCCGGTCTACTGCCCGACGTGGATGCCGAATCCGCTCAACGCGCAGATCGGGGGCGATTGGCAGGACATCTACTCGATCGACAAAGACCGCAGCTACCTCGTGAGCTTCCTGTACCACGGCGAGGGGGCGAGCGGCGACGTGCACGTCAACTTCCGTGGCTACCCGGGGCGCACGACGATCCCGCGCTGCAAGACCGTGATCCTGACCACGAAGAAGGCGCTGCGCGGCACGACGCCGTGCTTCTCCGACAGCGCGGGCGTGCGGAAGGCGCCGGGCATCCGGGCCACGGTCTACCACGTGAACCAGGACGCCGACCAGTGGCACGTGCTGCTCGCGTGGCGCCATGCCGGGTCGCTCTACACGGTGAGCGAGCACGTGATCGCGCCGTACACGTACCGCCAGATCCCGACGAACCTCGACCGGCTTCTGCGGAGCCTCGTGCTCGTGCGCCCGCAAGGCTGATGCGGTTCACCCGTCGCCGCCTTCTGGGAGGCGCAGCTGCAGGTGCCCTCGGCGGGGCGGGCATCTACGAGCTCGTCGACCGGCTGACAGCGGCGCCCGCGCGTCAGGCCCGTCCGGCCGGTCCGTTGCCGCCCGAGCAGCACGTCATCGACCTCGGCCTCGCCGAGAGCGAGGGCATCCTCGTGGTCGTCCCGCCGCTGCACCACGAGGTCGTGACCGCGACGCTGAAGACGACCGATCCGGCCGCGGCGCAGCAGGGCCTCGAGCAAGCGCTTGTCGCGCTCGACGACCGCTACTCGCTCGACGCCGCGGGTCTCGGCGTGACGGTCGCGTGGGGCCTGCCGTACTTCGAGCGGCACGTGCCCGACCAGGCGAAGCTCCACCTCCCGTTCGACCACCGAGCGGGCAAGCCGGCGCTTCTGCCTGCGAGGCGCTTCCCGAGCGACCCGCACGACACGATCCTCGAGCAGAACGACGTCGCGATCCTGCTGCGCAGCGACAGTCGCGCCCACATCGACGACGCGCGCAAGGCGTTGTTCGACGACCTGCCGTACTTCCGGATGACGAGCATCCGCCGCGGCTTCGCGGGCGGCGGCTTCGCCGGCAAGCAGAGCCTGCCGAAGAAGATGGCGATGGCGGCCGGCGTTCCCGGGGCCGACCTCATTCCCGACACCTCCGAGCTGTTCCTCGGCTTCACGTCGACGCAGAAGGCCGGGCTCGGCCCGCGCTTGATCGCGAATCACGAGACGCTCGGCTTCGTCGACGTGCGCGGCGGCTACTTCCAGGGCGGTACGCACATGCACCTCTCGCACCTCAACGAGGACCTCGAGGCGTGGTATCTCAACTTCGACTTCGACGAGCGTGTGCTCACGACGTTCCGTCCCGGCCTGACGAAGGTGAAGCAGGGAACGCAGACCGTGGCGCAGGGGCCGAAGGACGTCGCAACGCAGGCCGAGACGGCGAGTGCGTTCAAGCGCACCGGACGCTTCGGCCACAGCGCGTCGATCCAGACGACGTCGCGCCTGGAGCAGGACGTCGTCGGCCCCGACGGCACCCTCTACCCGAAGGGGACGGCGATCCCTCAGCGGGCGGACTTCAACACGCTCGACAACCCGTTCGCCTGGAGCGTGGCACCCGACCGCGACAAGCTGCAGAGAACTCCGTCGGCAGGCCTGCACTTCGTCGTGTTCAACCCGTCGAGCGACGATTTTGCGCGCAACCGGCTTGCGATGGACGGCGTGCTCCCCGACGGGACGAAGCTCGACGTCGGGCCGCGCAGCCGGGCGCAGGGCTTCAATTCCGTGCTGACCACCACGCACCGCCAGAACTTCCTCGTGCCGCCGCGACGGCACCGCTCGTTCCCGCTCGCCGAGCTGTGACCGGGCGTTAGCCCGCGAGCTGCTCGAGGACGATGGCGACGCCGTCCTCGTCGTTCGAGGCCGTCACCTCGTCGGCGATCGCGAGCACCTCGGCGTGTGCGTTCGCCACGGCGACGCCGCGGCCGGCCCAAGCGAGCATCGGCACGTCGTTGGGGTAGTCGCCGAACGCGATCACGTCGGCCGCGTCGATCCCGTGCTCGGCGGCGACCTCCGCGAGGCCTGCCGCCTTGTTGACGCCGGCCGCCGTCACCTCGACGGCGTCGCCGCCGGACTGCACGACCGTCGCGCGGTCGCCCGCGAGCTCACGTGCGACCGCCGCGATCGCCTCGACCTCGTGGCCGGCGTGCCTGAGGATGAGCTTCGTGGCCGGGTCGGCGAGCAGCTCCAGGGCATCGGCTACCCGTGTTCCGGCCGGCGGTTCCCAGTTCCAGGCGGAGAACCCGGGCTCGTGCGCGAACGCTTCGTGCTCGACTGCGAAGACGATGCCGGGAAGCTGCTCGCGGAGCCCGTGGACGATCCGGATTGCCACCTCGGTCTCGAGCAGGCGCTGCCGGAGCACCGCCCCGGAGGCGAGGTCGACGATCAGGCCGCCGTTGCTGCAAATCGCAGAGCCCTCGATGCCGGCGTCCCGCGCGAGCTCGCTGATGCTCGCCGGCCCGCGCGCGGTCACGATCACGACGACGACGCCCGCGTCGCGCACCGCGCGGATCGCCGCCCGGGTGCGCTGTGAGATCGTGCCGTCGCTACGGAGCAGCGTTCCGTCGAGGTCGATCGCCGCGAGGCGGAAGGCCTGGACGGCTATCCGAAAAACGCCTTGGCGACGGCGTACCACTCGGGCGGTACCGTCTTCAGATGCGCCGTCGCCTCTTCGAGCGACACCGCGATCACGTCGTCGCCACGGAGCGCAGCCATCTGGCCGAACTGCCCCGCGTGCGCGAGCTCCGCAGCCTTCAGGCCGAACCGCGTCGCGAGAACGCGGTCGCGCGCCGTGGGGGAGCCGCCGCGCTGCACGTGCCCGAGCACCGTGACGCGCGTCTCGAACCCGGTGCGCTGCTCGATCTCGTACCCGAGGATCTCGCCGACGCCGCCGAGGGTCACGTGCCCGAACTGATCGGTGGCCCGTGCCGCGCCGCCGACGACGCGGCTCTCGCCGGTCGCGTACGTGAGCTCGTAGCCTTCGCTGACGACGACGATGGAGAAGTTCTTGCCGCGCGCGTGGCGGCGGCGCACTTCCTCGCAGGCCGCCTCGACGGTCATCGGCTGCTCGGGGATGAGGATCACGTCGGCGCCGCCCGCGATCCCGCTCATGACGGCGATCCAGCCTGCGTGGCGGCCCATCACCTCGACGACCATGACGCGGTTGTGCGACTCCGCCGTCGTGTGCAGCCGGTCGATCGCCTCGGTGGCGATGCTCACCGCTGTGTCGAAGCCGAAGGTGTAGTCGGTGCCCGAGAGATCGTTGTCGATCGTCTTCGGCACTCCCACGACCGGAAGCTGATGCTCGCTGTAGAGCTTCGAGGCGACGCCGAGCGTGTCCTCGCCACCGATCGCGATCAGCGCGTCGAAACCGCGGTCGGCGAAGTTCTGCAGCACCTTGTCGACGCCGCCCTCGATCGTGAGCGGGTTCGTCCGGCTCGTGCCGATGATCGTGCCGCCGCGCGGCAGGATCCCGGAGACCTCACGCGGGCCGAGCTCCTCGAACCGGCCCTCGATGAGGCCGCGCCAGCCTTCGAGCACCGCGACGCAGTCCCAGCCCTGGGTGTCGGATGCGCGCACGACCGCGCGGATCACGGCGTTCAGCCCGGGGCAGTCTCCGCCGCCCGTGAGGATCCCGATCGTCTTCGACATGCCCTAAGTGAAGCAACTCCGGCAGCGGCGCGACGAGTTGTCCGTTCCTGCAAGGCCGGCGCCACGCTCGAGCGCTGCCCGGCCAATAGCCGCGAAGCCGTGAGCAACCCGGTCTGGGGAATCCATTGCGCGGCCCGTGGCGAAGGAATAGCGTCGTCCCAACCACCGCGAAGGAGGCAAGCAATATGCCGCAGTTGCTCCGCTCCGCAGTCATTGTCTGTGCGCTGTTCCTGGCGCTGCCGTCGCTCGCACTCGCGGGCGTACAGCCCGGGCAGCCCTTCCCGACGAACCTCGACACGAAGATCGACCTGACGCAGCTCACCTTCCTGCGCGTCGCGCTGCCGAAGCCGGATTGCACGACGCATCCCTCCGACTGCGCGGACATCGACGTGCTGAACACGCTCGACGGCTTCAGCGTCGACGCCCGCGTCTCGATCCCGTTCAGCGGGCCGATCGATCTCACCACGGTCACGCCCGACACCGTCTTCCTCGTCGACCCGCACGGGCAGCGGACACCGCTCGACCGGCTCGTCTGGACGTCCGCGACGAACACGCTGCACGGCGTCCCGCACACGTATCTCAGCCAGCACACGCCCTATGTGCTCGTCGTCACAGACGGCGTCAAGGCGGCCGACGGGAGCGCGCTCGACGCGTCGAGCTTCCGCCGGGGCCTCGAGATCGGCCGGTCGCACGACTTCGGCTCGACGCTCTACCGCCTGGCGCTGCTCGGCGCGCTGTCGTGGGCGCACCTGCCGCAGAGCCGGATCGTCGACGCGAGCCTGTTCACGACGCAGAGCATCACGTCGCTGCTCGAGAAGGTCCGCCGCCAGGTCGACCGGTCGCATCCCGCCCCGGCGACCTTCACGATCGGCTCGAACGGCGAGCGGGCGGTCTTCCCGTTCGCGAGCGTCCTCGCCGTCAATGTCCACCGGCAGACGGGGGCGTCGACGTTCAGCGACACGCTGCTGCCTGCGGCGGTGAACGCCTTTCCCGGCGCGATCGGGACGGTCGCCTACGGCAGCTTCTCGTCGCCGGACTACGAGAACGCCTCGAAGGTGATCCCCGCTGTCGGCTCCGCCTTCGGCACGCCGACGCAACAGGGCACCAACACGCTCTACTTCAACCTCTGGCTTCCGTCCGGGGCCGAGCCGTCCGGCGGCTGGCCCGTCGCGATCGTCGGGCACGGCTTCACCGACTCGAAGCAGGGCTTCCCGATCACGACGGCGTCGACGCTGGCGCACGCCGGCATCGCGACGATCGCGGTCAACGTCGTCGGCCACGGCGGCGGCCCGCTCGGAACGTACACCGTGCTCCGCAGCAGCGGCGCCCCGGTCACGTTCTCCGCAGGCGGGCGCGGGATCGACCAGAACGGCAACGGCACGATCGACTCGACCGAGGGCGTCAACGCCGCCCCGCCGTTCGCCGCGGTCGGCAACCGTGACGGGCTTCGCCAGACGGTGATCGATCTGATGCAGCTCGTGCGGGAGGTCCAGGTCGGCGTCGACGTGAACGGCGACGGTACGCCCGACCTCGACCCGTCGCGGATCACCTACTTCGGCCAGTCGTTCGGCGGCATCTACGGGACGACGTTCCTCGGCGTGGAGCCGGCCGTTCACGCCGGCGTGTTGAACGTCCCTGGCGGCTCGATCACGGAGATCGCGCGGCTCTCACCGTCATTCAGGCCGCTCGTCGGGTTCGCGCTCGCGACCCGCGTGCCGTCGCTCTACAACGCCTTGCCGGTGACGCTCACGAACTTCAACGAGAACCTGCCGCTCAGTGGGCAGCCGACGGTCGTCGACACGGTGCCCGGCGCCGACGCGATCCAGAACGTGCTCGACGACGACATCTGGGCGCAGACGCCGGCAGACCCCGTCGCCTGGGCGCCGTACATCCGGGCGCAGCCGCTGTCCGGCGCCGGCCCGAAGGCGGTGATCGTCCAGTTCGCGAAGGGCGACGAGACCGTGCCGAACCCGACCGCGTCGGCGCTGATCCGCGCCGGCGGGCTCGAGGACCGGGCGACGTACTTCCGGAACGATCTCGCCGTCGAGAACGTGCCGGGCTACGGGGTCACGAACCCGCACACGTTCCTGAGCAACATCTTTGACCCGCCGCCGGCGGCGGCGGCGCCGCTGGCCTTCGCGGCGCAGCAGCAGATCGCGACGTTCCTCAGTACCGGCGGAGCCATGACGGTCGACCCGGACGGCGTCGGACCGCTGTTCGAGACGCCGATCGCAGGGCCGCTGCCGGAAGGGCTGAACTTCCTGCCGTAGCCGTGAGACGCGGGCCCGGGGCGACCCGGGCCCGCGGGCCCGCGGATGCTGGGGTCGTCGTAGGCGAGCTCGAGCGCCGAAGGAGGCGGCCGCGAGAACGGCCGGGAAGACAACCCACGCGTCGACCAGACTCACCATCGTTCCGGGCCGGGCGGCCTTCCGGCATAGGCCGATTGTGCCTGGGGTGGCACGGGTGTTGCCCGTCCGACCGCGAAGTCCCTGCCGCGACGTCGCGACTTCGCTCAACCATCAGGTGCCGAAGGTGGGAATCGAACCCACACTCCCCGGAGGGAACCGGATTTTGAGTCCGGCGCGTCTGCCAGTTCCGCCACTTCGGCCTGGAAGCATGGTAGTCGGACGTGCTGGTGGGTACCTTGCGCCCCCCAAGAAAGTCCCGGGCCTATTGCAACCGGGAGGCAGCCGAGAAATACTGCCTGATTCGCCGGATCTGAGTTCCTGCGGAAAACGGAAAAGGGTTACTGGAGGAGGAACTGTGAGTAGAAGGTTCTCGTTGCTGGCG
>DATCOE010000100.1:0-7225 GCA_036564885.1 Gaiellaceae bacterium
AGCTTCTCGACCGGGTTGATCGTGCCGAGCGAGTTCGACACCTGATTCGTCGCGACGACCTTGATGTTCCCCTGTGCCGCGATCGCGTCGAGCGAGGAGAGGTCGAGCTCGCCGTTCTCGTCGAGCGGGATCATCGCGAGCTGGGCGCCCCTCTTGCCGGCGACGTACTGCCATGGCACGAAGTTCGAATGATGCTCGAGCTCCGTGACGACGACGAGGTCTCCGGGGCCGAGGTTGTTCATCCCCCACGAGTACGCGACGAGGTTGATCGCCTCGGTTGCGTTGCGCACGAAGATGATCTCGCGCACGTCGGGTGCGTTCAGCAGCACTCGCACCTTCTCGCGTGCGTCCTCGAGCGCGGCGGTCGCCCGCTCGGCGAGCACGTAGACGCCGCGATGCACGTTCGCGTACGAGGTCGAGTAGAACGCCGTCATCGCCTCCATCATCTGGCGCGGCTTCTGCGAGCTCGCAGCCGAGTCGAGGAACGCGAGCGGCTTGCCGTGGATCTTCTGCTCGAAGATGGGGAAGTCCGCACGCACGGCGTGCGCGTCGAGCTTCAACGTGGCGGCGGTCACAGCCATGCGGGCATGGTAGCCCGCTACGGCACTCGGAAAGAGGCACCCACGTAGCCGGGCGCTGCAGCCTTCGCTGAGCCACGCCTGAACCCTGCGGCGGTCAGCTGCGCCGTACCGGAGGCGTCGCCGTGGGCGCGGTGGCCGGGAGCGGAGAACGTCACCCCGGCGACGCCGAAGCCGTCGTCGAGCGCCTGGGCCCACCAGGTGACGACCTTCTGCTTGCGCACCTTCTTCGTCTTCTTGAAGACCCGGACGGAGAGGCCGGGCTGGAGCGCCTGCTCGACGAGGCTCGTACCCGTGTTGACGACGACGTCGACCGTGCCCGGATCGCCCGCGAGCCCGAGGGCGGAGACCTGGTAGGAAGTGCCCGGGAGCGGCACGGGCACCGTGGCGCCGAAGTGCATCCCGTGGCTGCGCGAGCGCGCCGCGTGGACGGCTCCGGCCTGCGTCCACACGGCCCAGAGCCGGTCCTGCGCGTCGACGCTCAGGGCCATGTGCGGCTCGCCGCCGTCGAAGGGGCCGCGGAATGTCACCCCGTCGCCCGCCGGGGACCCGTTGCGGAACGGCACGACCGAGACGCCGGTGGCCGTGGGATAGCCCGGGGCCCACGCGAGGAAGGCGTTGCCCGAGCGGTCGGCGACGAGTGGGGCCTCGTGCAGGTCGACCGGCTTCAGCGGGATCGCGGCGCTCGGGCTGAGATCCGGGCCGAGCGACTCGTACACCGTCGCCCCGTCGGGATCCGCGTTCGAGTAGAACGCGATCTGCACGAGGCCGGCCGTGTCGACGGCGAGGGACTCGTTGGTGCCGCAGCAACGCGTGTAGACGTTCTTCACGGCCTCGCCGTCGAGGCCGCGGAAGACGTTCACGAAGCCGGTCCCGTCCTGGGCGAAGAGCGGCGTGCCGTCCGCCAGCACGGTCGCGCTCTCGACGGGGCCGGTCGTGTGGGATTGCGTCTGGATCGGGCCCGTCCACGAGACGCCGTCGTCGGTCGAGGTCAGCCGGCCGACACCCTGCGCGTTCGGGAAGTAGAGCTGGATCGCGCCGTTCGGTTGCTGCACGAGCTGCACCCGGCCCGCGACCGGGTCGCCGGAGACGACCACCTTCGCCGTGCCCTGACTGCGTGAGACGGAGATCGTCCCGGCCGTCTGCGAGTCGTACGCCGCGAGCTCGGTGCCCGCCTGGGTGACGACGAGCGACGGCACGACGGTGTTCTGGACGCCGCCGGCGAGGGTCGTCCAGGCCGCCGCGGAGGGCGCGGCAGCGAGGGCGAGGCCAGCGGCGAGGAGAGCGACGCGAAGCACGCTATGAATGTGCCATGCGGAGCGGTGGGTGGCAATGTCCGGAGGATCAGGCGCCGTTCATGGTGGAGATGTGATGCTTTCCGGAATGAGGTCCCGGCCCGCACTGCTCGTGTTCGCCGCCGCCGCGGTTTCGGCCGCCGGGTGCGGCGGCTCCCACGCCGCGGCGACGCCGAACGGCGTGTCCACGACGCGCGCGACGCCGACCTCGCGGCAGAACGAGGCCGCGCGCCCGCTTCCCATCCGCCGGCTCGTTCCGGTCGACGCGGGCACGCTCGACTCCCCGGTGCAGGACGCCGCAGCCGCGGCGTTCGGCGGAGGCGCCGTGCTGCTCGGCGGCCTTACCGCCGTCGACACGTCGCGCGACGACATCGTCACGGTGTCGCGCGCGGGCTCGCGCCGGGTCGGGCACCTGCCGGGTGTGGTGCACGACGCCGCGGCCGTCACGATCGGCAAGCTGTCCTACCTCTTCGGCGGCGGCACCGGCCCCGCCCAGATCGACACGATCGTGAAGGTAGATCCGCACACCGGCGCCGCAGAGGCGATCGGCCACCTGCCCTCGGGCAGCTCAGACCAGACCGGGGCGGCGATCGGCGGTACCGCATACATCGTCGGCGGCTACACCGGCTCGCGCTGGCTCGACACGATCGTCGCCTGGAAGCCCGGCGGGCGCGCGCACGTCGTCGCGCATCTTCCGTCGGCCGTCCGCTACGCGGCGGTGACGGCGGTCGGCGGCAGGCTGATCATCGCCGGCGGCTCGCTCCCCTCCGGTTCGGCGACCGACGCGGTGTACGAGTACGTGCCCGCCGCGGGTCGCGTGTTCCGGATCGGCCGTCTCCCCGCGCCGACGACGCACGCAGCGGCGGCGACGCTCGGGTCGATCGCCTACGTCGTGGGCGGCCGCGGTGCGGTCGTCGGCACGCCGACCGACCGGATCGTCGGCATCGACGTTGCGAAGCGGAAGGTCGCCGTCGCCGGCGCGCTTCGTCAGCCGCTCTCCGATCTCATGGCCGTCGGAACCGCCCGCGGCATCCTCGTCGCCGGCGGCAGGTCGGCGGCGGGCACGGTTGCGAGCATCGTCGAGCTCCAGCCGCGCGGCGCGGTTCGCACGACGGCCGCCGCGCTCCCGGGTGTACCGCCGCCCGTGGACAAGCTGAACGTCTACGCGGCGGACCATGTCGGCAACCTCAGCCCGGCCGTCCGCAACGCCCGCCCCTACGTCTACGTGCCGAACAGCGACAGCAACACGGTCGACGTGATCGACCAGCGCACGTTCAAGATCGTGCGGCACTTCGCGGTCGGCGCACTCCCGCAGCACATCGTCCCGGCGTACGACCTCAAGACGCTGTACGTCACGAACGACAGCGGCAACAGCCTGACGCCCATCAATCCGAACACGGGCAAGCCCGCAGCGACGACGATTCCGGTCGACGACCCGTACAACATGTACTTCACGCCCGACGGTCGCTTCGCGATCGTCGTGGCAGAGCGCCTGCACCGTCTCGACTTTCGTGACGCGCACTCGTTCGCGCTGCACCACTCGCTGACGGTGCCCTGCTCCGGCGCCGACCACATGGACTTCTCGGCCGACGGGTCCTACGCGCTCGTCAGCTGCGAGTTCTCCGGTGAGATGCTCAAGGTCGACATCCAGGGGGAGCGCGTCGTCGACACGCTCAAGCTCCGCACCGGCGCGGCGCCGCAGGACGTGAAGCTCTCGCCCGACGGCAAGGTCTTCTACGTCGCCGACATGAACTCGGGCGGGGTGTGGCTCGTCGACGGCGTGAATCTCCGTGTGCTGCGCTTCATGCCGACGGGGGCGGGCGCGCACGGCTTGTATCCGAGCCGCGACTCGCGCTACCTCTACGTCACGAACCGGTCCGCCGGCTCGATCTCGGTCGTCTCCTTCCGCACCCGCCGGATCGTGAAGACCTGGCACATCCCCGGTGGGGGCAGCCCGGACATGGGCAACGTCTCGGCCGACGGCACGGTGCTGTGGCTCTCAGGCCGCTGGAATGCCGAGGTGTACGCGATCAGCACGAAGGACGGGCATCTGCTGGCGCGGATCCCCGTCGGCCGCGGCCCGCATGGGCTCTGCGTCTGGCCGCAGCCGGGCCGCTACTCGCTCGGCCACACCGGCATCCTTCGCTGACGCGCCGCGCGCCGCCGGTTTCAGTCAGAGGCTCTGAGCGCGGCCGACTCCCAGAGAAAGCCGGCACGCTCGCGCGTCTCGAGCGTCAGCCCGTGCTGCCCTGCGACCGCGACGATCCTCTCCGCCCGGTGCGCGTACGTCCGGAACCCGCAGCGCGATAGGCGGAGGAAGAGATTGACGACGCGGACACCCGCACGGATGAGCCGCCGGTCCTGCGGATATGTCAGCAGCAGCGTTCGGCGCGCGTGGCTCGCCGCCTCGCCGACGAGCGCGTCGACGTCGGGGTAGCAGCAGACGACCCGGTGCAGCACGACGACGTCGTGCTGCACGACCGACGCGCCGTCGGCGACGAAGTCTCCGACCCGCCGGTCGACCCGGTCCGCGAAGCCGCGCTCGACGAGAAGCGTCTCGGCCTCCGTCTCGTAGGCGCCGGAGAGCTCGATGCTCATCGCACGCGCGGCCCCGGCCTGGAGCAACTCGAGCTCGATCGCCCCGATCCCGCCGCCGACATCGAGCACGCTGGCGCCGCGAACGTCGCCGGCGAGCATCGTCAGAGTGCGCGCCGTCCCCGTGAGACCACGCCTGCGGTAGCGCCGCGCGTCCTTCGCTGCGACCCGCCGGTTGAAGAACCGGCTGACCTCGGACTGGGTGCAGCAGCCCGCCACGAAACGGAGCGTACTCCGACTACAGTGATTTCCCGTGAGCAGCGACTACATCTACACGATGTACAGGGCCGACAAGTTCTACGGCTCGGATCGCCAGGTGCTGGCGAACATCTCGCTCTCGTTCCTACCCGGGGCGAAGATCGGCGTTCTCGGCCCCAACGGCGCGGGTAAGTCGACGCTGCTGCGGATCATGGCCGGCAAGGAAGAGCCGTCCTCCGGCGTCGCGGAGCTCGCACCCGGAGCGACGGTCGGCTTTCTCGAACAGGAGCCGTACCTCGATCCCGAGAAGGACGTGCGCGGCAACGTCGAGGACGGCGTGCGCGAGCTGCGCGACCTGCTCGACCGCTTCAACCAGATCTCGGCCGCGTTCGCGGAGCCGGACGCCGACTACGACACGCTGCTCACCGACCAGGCCAAGGTGCAGGACGCGATCGAGCGCGCCGACGCATGGCAGCTCGAGGAGCACCTCGACCACGCGATGGACGCATTGCGGCTCCCTGACGGCGACCGCGACGTCACGACGTTGTCCGGTGGCGAGCGGCGTCGTGTCGCGCTCTGCCGGCTGCTGCTCTCGTCGCCCGGCCTGCTGCTGCTCGACGAGCCGACGAACCATCTCGACGCGGAGTCGGTCGCGTGGCTCGAGCGCTTCCTCGCCGACTACAAGGGCACGATCGTCGCCGTAACGCATGACCGGTACTTCCTCGACAACGTCGCCGGCTGGATCCTCGAGCTCGACCGCGGCAAAGGCATTCCGTTTCAGGGCAACTACTCGTCGTGGCTCGAACAGAAGCAGGAGCGGCTCGCGATCGAGGAGAAGACGGAGTCGGCGCGCCGCCGTACGCTGGCTCGTGAGCTCGAGTGGGTGCGCATGAGCCCGCGCGCTCGACACGCGAAGTCGAAGGCGCGCCTCGGGGCCTACGAGAAGCTGCTCGCCGAGGAGCAGAACGTGAAGCTCGACAGGGTGGAGATGCACATTCCGCCGGGCCCGCGCCTCGGCGATCTTGTCATCGAGGCCGAGCATCTGCAGAAAGGCTTCGGGGACCGGCTGCTCGTCGAGGACCTGACGTTCTCACTGCCGCCCGCCGGAATTGTCGGCGTTATCGGCCCGAACGGCGCCGGCAAGACGACACTCTTCCGCATGATCGCCGGGCAGGAGACGCCGGACGCCGGGACGCTGAAGGTCGGCGAGACCGTGCAGCTCGCGTACGTCGATCAGTCGCGCGCGGATCTCGACCCGGCGAGCACCGTCTGGAAGGAGATCAGCGGCGGACACGATGTCATCGAGCTCGGCAAGAAGGAGATCAACTCCCGCCAGTACGTCTCGCAGTTCAACTTCAAAGGCTCCGACCAGCAGAAGCGTGTCGGCGATCTGTCGGGCGGCGAGCGCAATCGTGTGCACCTCGCGAAGCTGCTGCGCAGCGGCGGCAACGTGCTGCTGCTCGACGAGCCGACCAACGACCTCGACGTCGACACGCTGCGCGCACTCGAGGACGCGCTGCTCGACTTCGCCGGCTGCGCGGTCGTGATCACGCACGATCGCTGGTTCCTCGACCGCGTCGCGACCCACATCCTCGCGTTCGAGGGTGACAGCCAGACGACGTGGTTCGAGGGCACCTGGGGCGACTACGTCGAGTGGGTCAAGGAGACTCGCGGCGCCGAGGCGCTCGAGCCGCACCGCATCAAGTACAAGCCGTTGGTTAGAGCTTGAGCCGTCGCGGAGCGGAGCTTGCTCCGCGCAGCAGTGAGCGGCTCACCGGTAGCGGAGCAGAAGGGGGTCCACGGGGGAAACTGGTTTCCCCCGTGAAGCGAGCGCAGCGAAGCGGTTAGTAGTAGATCGTTCGCGTCAGGTGGTGCGGGTGGTGCGTCTTGTGGAACGGCACCCAGAAGCGCGCGTCGATCTGCGGCACGATCACCTGCAGCTCAGGCGGTCGGAGCGCGTTCACCTCGTCGGTGAGCAATGCCGTTGCGTAGATCGTGGGCGTGGTCTGCATCCGACACGTCCGGTGACAGTCACGAGACGTGTCCGTTCGTGAACGGCGTTCCGCAGGGTTGCGTCCCTGCAGCCGTCTCCGCTCGGAAGAGTCTCTGTCTCCAACGGTCACGTCCGGTGCCAGTCACGGGCCGTGTCTGTTGGAGACAAGAGGCTGTCTCTGCCGCCTGAGCCGTCGCGGAGCGGAACTTGTTCCGCGCAGCAGTGACCACGCTCACCGGCAGCGGAGAAGAAGGGGGCTCACGGGGGAAACATGGTTTCTCCCGTGAAGCGAGCGAAGCGAAGCGTAGTCAGGGCAGCCGCGGTGACCAGAACGTCGAGAGCGCGCCGGCGAGTACGAGGAGCGCGGCGCCGATCGCGATGAGAACGTCGGTCACCTCGACGCGGCCCCGTGTCCGGCCGAGGCTCGACCCGAGCTTCGAGTAGGCGGCGTCGACGGCGCCGGCGGAGCGCGCCCGGAAGAACCGGCCGCCGGTCTGCTGTGCGATCGCCTTCAGCGTCACGGGATCGGGGCTGAGCCCACGGCGGCCGAGCCCGAACGGCCCGGC
>DATCOE010000101.1:0-6800 GCA_036564885.1 Gaiellaceae bacterium
ACTTTCTTCAGCATCTCGACGGAGGCCTTGGCCACGGCGGAGTTATACACCGCAACGGCTCTCCGCACGACCGCCCGGCGATTTCGGACACGATACGGCCCGTGAAGCTCACGGTCGTCGGCTGCTCGCCTGCGTGGCCCAATCCCGGCAGCGCGCAATCCGGATATCTCGTCGAGAGCAGCGGGCGCCTCCTGCTCGACTGCGGGCCCGGCGTCCTGGCCCGGCTGCGCGACCGGGAGCCGTGGCCGCTCGTCGACGCGATCGCGCTCACGCATTTCCATCTCGACCACTGGGGGGACCTCGTGCCGTGGGTCTTCGGCGCGAGCTTCGGGGCAGGTCGCGACGCCGCGCCGCCGGAGCTCTGGGTACCACCCGGCGGCGAAGAGACGCTGAGGGCGCTCGGCGGGAAGCTCGGCTTCGGTGCGCGTCTCGACGACGCCTTCGTGCTGCGCGAGTATGCGGACGGCGTCCCGTTCCAGACGGCCGGCTTCGACGTAACGCCCGTGCGCCTCATGCACTACGACGAGCTGACCTTCGGCCTGCGGGTGACCGACGGGCGCGCCACGGTCGCGTACTCGGGTGACACCGCGCCCACGCCCAAACTCTCCGAGCTCGCACACGATGCCGATGTCTTTCTCTGCGAAGCGACCCTCGCGGAACCGGAGCCGGGAGGCGATCGAGGTCACCTGAGTGCGGACGAAGCAGTCGCCGCCTTCGAAGCCTCGGGAGCGAAGCGGCTCATCGTGATCCACCGCCCCGACGAGCTGCCGCTGAACGGCGGCGTCGAACGCGCCCGGGACGGGCTCGAGCTCGAGCTCTGAAGCCTCTAGAGGCTTGATGTGGATTAGACGTGCGTGCGGGGATGGGCCAGACCAAGCGGTTCGGCCGGATCCGGCGTAGCGCATAGCGGTCCTACGTGCAAGCCGGATCGGGGCGAAACGCGCAGCGTCTGGCACACCAGCCGTGCGTGCGGCCAATCCACATCAAGCCTCTAGCTCGATACCGCACAGAAACCCGGCCCTCCCGGCCTTGTAACAGACTGTTACGAGGTCAGGAGGCGTCGTCGGCGCGCAGCGCTTCGAGCGCGGCCCACCGGGAGTCCGGCACGGGCGCCTCGTGGGCGTGCGGCTCGGCGTTCAGGTCCTTGCCGCATACCGGGCAGAGGCCGGCGCAGTCGGTGCGGCAGAGGATCTTGTCGGGCAGCGCGAGCGCGATCGCGTCGCGGGCCCACGCGGAGAGGTCGACCGTCTCGTCCCCGATCACGTAGGGCGAGCGCAGCTCCTCGTCGCCGGACTTCGTCGCGTGGTACTCGCGCGCCTGGATCGGTAGCTGGAGCTCGGCATCGGCGAGACAGCGGAAGCACGGCCCGCGCAGGTCGACGCGGAACGAGAGCTCGAAGACGCTGCCCGTCGTCGCCTTCGTGATCGCCAGCTCGGCCGGCACGACGGCCGGCTCGGGCAGGTACTCCTGGCCGCCGAGGAGCAGCGGCTCGAGGTCGACGTCGAGCGTCTCGCGGAGCTGCTCGCCCGCGCGAAGCTTGGCGTTGCGGAGGTTGAACGTGGTCACGAGCCCACCGTAGCGCTGGGAGGGCTCGGCGGAGGTTGGCTCGTCGAGCGGGTGCGATGGTCGTCGCGAGGCAAGGACGCAGGGAGCCTCGATAGTGGTTTTCTATCGGGGCGACTGAGGACGCCGCATCGCGGCGTCCAGCGCGGCCGGGCGACACAGCCCCTCCTTCGCCGATCCCTCCCCGGCTACGCGGCGATGCGGCGCAGATCCGAGAGCCGCGGGGCGGCGCGGGGGAACTCCACGACCCGGGCGTCCTGGCGGCGGATGTACGGCGCGAGCGACTCGGCGGTCGGCTCGGCGACGACGCGGGCGCCGCGGCCGAAGACGAGCAGCCCGATCGACGAGAGGATCACGACGCCGGCCGCGATCTCCTTCGAGCCGACGTGCTCGCCGACGAGCGCCCAGCCGAGGAAGACGGCGACGGCGGGATTCACGTAGGCGTAGGTCGACAGGAGCGACGTCGGGGCATTCTTCAGCAGCCACGCGTACGCCGTGAACGCGACGAGCGAGCCGAAGACGACCAGGAACGCGAACGCGGCGAGCGACGCCGAGGACACCGCGCCGAGCTGGACGCGCGAGCCCTCGCCCATGGCGAGTCCGGCGACGGCGAGCAGTACGCCGGCGCACAGCATCTGCATGGCGGCGGAGAGCACGGGCCGCCGCGGCAGGGACGCCACGCGGGCGTAGACCGAGCCGGCGGCCCAGGCGAACGACGCGACGAGGATCACCCCGGCGCCGAGCGCGTCGATCTTGCCGCTCGGTCCGACAAGCAGCCCAACGCCGAGCAGGCCCGTGGCGATGCCGGCCGCTGCGCCAAAACCGAGCTTGATGCCGAAGAACGCGCGGTCGAGCACTGCGATGAAGAGAGGGACGCTCGCGACGAGAAGCGCTGTGACGCCCGAGGCGACGCGCTGCTCCGCCCAGGCGACGCCGCCCGTGTCGACCACGAGCAGCAGCGCGCCGACTGCCGCCGCCGAGAGCCACTGGCGCTTACCGGGCCGCTCGGCCGCGACGTCGCCACGCCAGAGCGACCAGCCGTAGAGCAGGACGCCGGCGATGAGGAAGCGCATCGAGAGCATCAGGAGCGGCGGCAGCGACCGGTTCGCCACGGCGATGGCGAGATAGGTCGAGCCCCAGACGAGATACACGGTGATGAGTGCGACGGCGAGCTTCATGCCATCAGCGTGCCTGCCCTGGTCGATTAGCACAAATCCAGTTAGAATTCATATTGATTATGGAACGTGATAGATGGACCGGCGTCGAGCTACGCCACCTCGTGGCGCTCGACGCCGTTGCGCGGCACCGCTCGTTCGGCCGCGCGGCGCGCGAGCTCGGGTACACGCAGTCGGCCGTGAGCCAGCAGGTCGCGCAGCTTGAACGGGTCGTCGGCCAGCGGCTCGTCGACCGCCCCGGCGGCCCGCGCCGGGTCGACCTCACGGATGCGGGCCGGCTGCTGCTCCGCCACGCCGACGCGATCGTCGCGCAGCTCGACGCCGCGCAGGCCGACATGGCCGCGCTCGCGGAGGGCGCCGCGGGCCCGTTGCGCGTCGGGATCTACCAGAGCGTCGGCGCCCGCATCCTCCCCGCCCTGCTGCGCCGGTTCCGGGAGGAGTGGCCGCGCGTCGACGTGCACGTGCACGAGGAGACGGACGCGGTCGACCTGCTCCGGCGACTCGAGCACGGCGAGCTCGACCTGACGTTCGCCGACCTGCCGCTGCCCGAAGGCCCGTTCGAATCGGCGGAAGTGCTGCGCGACCCCTACGTGCTGATCGTCGCCGTGGCCTCGGAGCTCGCCGGCCGCGACTCGGCGCCGCCCCTGCGCGAGCTCGCGGGCGTGCCGTTGATCGGTTGGCGCAGCACGGGCGAGCCGGAGACGTATCTGCGCGGGCGGGTGCCCGACCTGAACGTCGTCTTCCGCACCGACGACAACGGCACGCTGATGGGCCTCGTCGCCGAAGGGCTCGGCGTTGCCGTCGTGCCGCGGCTCGTCGTCAACCCGCGCAACCCGTCGCTCGTCGCGCTGCCGTTCGGCACGCGCATCCCGCCGCGCGACATCTCGATCGTCTGGCACCGCGACCGGTACCGCTCGGCTGCAGCGGAGGCGTTCGCCGGGCTCGCCCGCGACCTGGGCGCGGAATACGTCGCGGCTAGTGCCCAGCGTCCAACTAGTGCACAGCCCAGCGCGTCGGCGGCCAGTACGTCGCGACGACCGGCCCGATGAACGCGCGCCGCAGCACGGGCCCCCACGTGCGCGAGTCGCACGATGCGATGCGGTTGTCGCCCATGACGAAGTACTGCTTCGCGAGGAGCCGGGGCCAACGGCTCGTGACGGAGTCGCGGAACAGCAGGTCGAGGTACGGCTCCGCAAGCTTGCGTCCGTCGACGTAGAAGAAGCCGTTCTTCTCGGAGACGGTCTCCCCGGGGAGGCCGATCACCCGCTTCAGGTACGTCCCGCCCTCGCTACAGCGCGTCCTCGCCGCGGCCGGCGCATGGAAGACGACGATCTCGCCGCGATGCGGGTCGCGGAAGCGGAAGACGAGCTTTGCGACGAGCACGCGGTCGTTGAGTCGCGCGGTGCATCCCTCCGTCGGGCGTGCACAGAGCAGCGTGGGCTCCATCGATGCGGTCGGGACGCGAAAGGGCTGCACAACCTCAGCCTCGACGAGGAGCACGGCGACCGCCGCGACGGCCAGCGTGACGATCCACTCCACGAGCAGGCGACGGCGCACGCGCCCAGCCTCGGAGGGGTCGGCGATCTAGTAGCCGAGGTCGTCGCCGGAGCCGTCGATCGGGCCGATGCCCGCGACGACCGTCTCCTGCGAGCGATCGTGCAGCCGCTCACGGCCGCGCTTCACGGCGGAGAGGAACTTGTCGAGGTTGACCTCGAGCGTCGACAGGATGCCGTCGGCCCAATCCTCCATCTCGAGACGCGTCTCGCGTGCCTGACGGCGTGCGGCGTCGACGATGTCCTGCGCCTGGTGCTCGGCGATCTTCACGATCTCCGTCTGCGACGCCTCGCGCACTGCCTGCTCGCGCGCCTCTGCGAGCAACCGGTCGACCTCGCGCTTCGCCTCGGCGAGCATCTCCTGGCGCTCCTTCACGATCCAGCGCGCCTGCTTGATCTCTTCCGGGATCGTCGCGCGCATCTGATCGAGGATGTCGTAGATCTCCTCGCGATCGATGCGCACCTGATCGGTGAGAGGGACGGCCTTCGCGTTGTGCACGAGGTCGTCGAGCTTGTCAATGAGTACGAGGACGTCCATAGGCCGCAGTCTAGCCTCGGGTTCTTCGCCGGTGGCCGGAGAGGTCCTTCAAAACCGCTCCAGGAGCCACGCGTGCACCTCGGGCACCCGCAGCTTGACCAGCGTCAGGTGGCCGTCGTCCTCGCTGACGTGGGCGTCGACGCCGGGAATCCGGGCCGCCAGCCAGCGCCCGTGGTCGGGCGGCACCATCAGGTCTTGGACGCCCTGCCAGAGGAGGACGGGCACCTGGATGTCCTCGGCGGCGAAGCCCCACGGCCGTGTGAAGGCGATGTCGTCGTCGCGCCAGCCGTCGACGCGCTCGGCGAGGCCCCGCTGCATCGTGGCGTAGAGATACGCGCCGAAGTCGCCGGTCATCGCCCCCTGATCGACCGGCGTCAAGACGCTGAGCATCACATCGCGCAACTCGTTCGGTGTCGCGGCGAGCATCTGCGCCGCCTCGGCACGGAGGAGCGGCTCGAGCACGTCGAGACCGGCGAGCGCGGCATTCCACTCGGCGATGTTTCCCTCCCCTTGACCTGCGAGCCAGTCGAGCCCGTCCGCGTCGAAGGGCGCGGGGGATGCGAGCGAGGCGACCGCGACGCACCGATCGGGGAGCAGCGCGCCGCACGCGAGCGCGTGCGGTCCGCCGCCGGAGATCCCCCACGTCGCGAAGCGGTCGATGCCGAGCGCATCGAGCGCATCGGCGATGTCGCCGGTAACGTCGGCGACGGTGCGGCCCGGGTTCGACGTCGAGGCGCCGTAGCCGGCGCGGTCGTAGCCGATCAGGCGAATCCCGTGCGTGCGCGCATCCTCGATGTGCGGCCGGTACAGCTGCCCGGCGGACGGCGTCCCGTGGTGCGCGACGACCGGCTCGCCGCCGGGGTCGCCGTCGTCGTAGACGTGCAGCGTTCGCCCGTCGCGAAGGGTGACGTCGAGCTCGGTCATTCCGTCGGGTTCTCGGGCGTCCCGTGGCGGCCGCTCGGGAACAGCTCCTTGAAGCGGCGCGCGACGGGCTCCGGCACGAGCGCTGACACGTCGCCGCCGAACGCCGCGACCTCCTTGACGCCGCTCGACGAGACGAAGCTCACCTGCGGGCTCGCCATCACGTACATCGTCTCGACGTCCGGCGCGAGATGCCGGTTGAGCTGGTTCATCTGGAACTCCCACTCGAAGTCGGACATGACGCGTAGCCCTTTGACGATCGCCTTCGCATCCCACCTGCGCGCGAAGTCGACGACAAGCTCGCGGAAGACGTCGATCTCGACGTTCGGAAGATGGGAGAGCGCATCGCGCAGGAACTCGACGCGCTCCTCGATCTCGAACATCGGCTGCTTGTGGTGCGGCGTGCCGACGACGCCGACGACGACGCGGTCGAAGATGCTCGCCGCGCGGCCGATCACGTCGAGATGCCCGTTCGTCACGGGGTCGTACGAACCGGGGCAGATCGCCGTGATCACGACGCCTCGTACACGGTCACGCGCGCCTGGCCGTACCTGCGGCTCGTCCGCTGCGGCAGCGGCAGCTCGGGCTCGACACGCGCACCGGTCTCGACGACCAGTACGCCGTCAGCGGCGAGCACGGCCGGAAGGTAGCGGGCGAGTTGGGGTTGGAGATCGAGATACATGTCGTAGGGTGGGTCGACGAGGACGAGATCGTACTTCCTACCCGCTCCCGCCTCCTGCGCAAGCGCCGTGACCGCGTCCCTGTGCAGGACGGTCCCGCTCAGCCGCAGCTTGTCGAGGTTGCCCTCGATCGCGCGGATCGCGTCACCGTCGAGCTCGACGAAGACGGCGCGTTCCGCGCCGCGGGAGAGCGCTTCGAGCCCGAGCGCGCCGGATCCCGCATAGAGGTCGAGCACCGACGCGCCGTCGATCGGGCCGAGGATGTTGAAGACGTTCTCGCGCACACGGTCGGACGTCGGCCGCGTGTCGTGGCCGCGCGGCGCGTGGATCGTGTGGCCCTTCTTCGTGCCGGCGATGATCCTCATCGCCG
>DATCOE010000102.1:0-5548 GCA_036564885.1 Gaiellaceae bacterium
GCTCGCGGTGTGCGCGAGAGCGTCGTACGCGTAGGTGAGCGGCAGCGCGTCGGAGATCCAGCGCAGCCACGTCGCCATCTGATCGCGGCCGACGAAGAGGCCGCAGAGGAGGATCTGCGGGAAGACCATCGCCGGCATGAACTGCACGGCCTGGAACTCGGTCTGCGCGAAAGCGCTCACGAAGAGCCCGAGCGCAGTGCCGAGGACGGCGTTCGCGACGGCGAGCGCCACGACGAGCAACCGTGGTCCCGCGACGTAGAGGTCGAGCGCGCCGAACGCGAGCAGCGAGACGATCGTCGCCTGCACGACCGCGACGAGCGCGAAGGCGAGGCCGTAGCCGGCGAGCAGGTCGAGCTTCCCGAGCGGCAGCGTCATCAGCCGCTCGAGCGTCCCCGACGTCCGCTCGCGCAGCATCGTGATCGAGGTCACGAGGAACATCGTCACGAAGGGGAACAGCCCCAGAAGCGGCGGCCCCGCGTGCTGGAACACCGGGCCGCCGAGAAAGAGCTCTTTCAGGAGCGTCTCGAGGAGGCACGGTACACCGACGATGAGCGCGAGCGTGCGGGGGTCTCGGCGGAGCTGCGCGAGGACGCGCAGCGTCACGGCGACGGTCACGCGGCCGCTCACGCGACGCCCTCGATCAGGCGCAAGAACGCGTCGTCGAGCTGTTGCTCGCCGGTCCGCGCACGCAGCTCATCCGGCGTCGCCTGCGCGAGCAGGAGCCCCTCGCGGATGAGGAGAAGGCTGTCGCAGCGGTCGGCCTCGTCCATCACGTGGCTCGAGACGAGCAGCGTCGTTCCACGCTGCGCCAGCGCGTGAAAGAGCTCCCAGAGATCGCGGCGCAGCACGGGGTCGAGGCCGACGGTCGGCTCGTCGAGGATGAGGACGTCCGGACGGCCGAGCAGCGCGGCCGCGAGCGAGACGCGCGCGCACTGGCCGCCCGAGAGCCGCGCGACGACACGGCCCGCTTCCTGCTGGAGGTCGACCTCGCCGATCGCGCGGTCGACCGCGTCGGGCGCGGCCCCGAGCACGCGCGCGAAGAAGCGCAGATTCTCGCGGACAGTCAGATCGCTGTAGACCGACGGCGCCTGCGTCATGTAGCCGACGCGGGCGCGCAGCTCCTTCGCCCCTGCCGGGCTGCCCAACACCTCGATGGAGCCGCCGGCGATGCGTTGCACGCCGACGATTGCGCGGATGAGCGTCGACTTGCCGCTGCCGCTCGGGCCGAGCAGGCCGGTGACCGATCCCGAAGCGACGTCGCAGCTCAGCTCCGGCAGGACGACGTTGCCGCCTCGCACGACGCGCAGGCGCTCGATGCGCACGGCGGGCGTGTTTGTCACGCCGTCCCTCCGGACGCCCGTGCGAAGAACCTGCCTTCGCGGCATTCGACCGTCAGCGGCAGCCCGAAGCACTCGCTCATCAGCTTGCCGGTCAGTGTCTCATTGATGGGCCCGGCGGCGACGACGGCTCCGTCGCGCAGGAGCAGCGCGTGTGTCGTGACCGAGGCAAGCTCTTCGACGTGATGGGTCGCGACGATCGACGCGAGCTGGGGCCGCTCGCGTGCGATCCGCACGAGCGAGCCGATGAGCAGCTCACGTCCGGGCAGATCGAGGCCGGCGCCCGCTTCGTCCAGCACGAGGAGCGCCGCGTCGGTGATCAGCGCGCGTGCGAGCATGACGCGGGCGCGCTCGCCCTGGGAGAGCCCGGCGAACGGCCGGTCGGCGTGCGGCACGACGTCGACGAGGCGCAGCAGCTCGCGGGCGGCCGTGACGCGCTCGCTCGTGACGTGCTCGGCGAGCAGCGCGCTCGTTCCGGTCACGCCGGTCAGGACGACGTCAACCGCCCGCAGGCCGGGGAAGAAGCGGGCGGAGACTGCGAGGTCGACGACGCCGATGCGGTGGCGCAGCTGCGGGATGCGGATGCGGCCGGGTGTGCCGCCGAGCAGCGCCGCCGCGCCGGTGCTCGGGTGCATCTGCGCGGACGCGATGCGAAGCAGCGTCGTCTTGCCGGCGCCGTTCGGACCGAGCACGGCCCAGTGCTCGCCCTCGCGGACCGACCAGGTCGCGTCGCGCACGATGGTGCGGCGCTCGCCGTCCGGCCCGCGCCGGTGCACCGACGCCTGCTCGAGGCGGACGACGTCGCGTGGAGTGACCGGGTCGTTCACGCGTCGAACTGCACGCCGTCGAGTACCCGCTGGAGCATCCACCGTGTTGCAGGAGAGAGCTCGAGCGCGAACGCCTCGTCCGGCGTGACCCAGCGCACCTCCGCTGTCTCGTCGTCACTCGGCTTCGGCTCGCCGGAGACGATGCGCGCCTCGAAGAGTGTCGTCACCCAAGCGACCCGATCGCCGTTCGAGTAGACGCCGCTGAAGTCGGGTCCACCGCCGTAGACGCCGGCGATGCGGGACGGCTCGACGACGATGCCGGCCTCTTCGAGCGTCTCACGCTGCGCGGCCTCGGCGGGGCGCTCGCCGGGGTCGACCGCTCCCGCCGGGAAGGTCCAGCGTCCCTCCACGTGCTTCACGAGCAGCACCTTGTCGCCGTCGCGGATCAGGCACGCGGCAGAGGGCCCGAAGAGGAGGTCGTGCCCGACCCTCTCGCGGAGCCCTCTGACGTAGTCGGACATCCCCACGCTCTCACCCTAACTACGCTCTTACTTGTGATTCCGCTCTTCAGAGCGCAGCACGTCTACGACGCGGTCCCGCCCGCGCGCGCGGTCGACGCGGTCCGCGACGCGTTCGTCGCGTATGCGCGCGGCGAGTGGACGATGCCGCCGAAGGTGTACGTGCCTGCCTATCCGGCGGGCGACTTCCGTGCGATGCCCGCGCTCGGCTCGGGGCATGCGCTGCTCAAGTGGGTGACGTCGTTTCCCGGGAATCCCGCCAAGGGGATGCCGACGGTGATGGGCGTCGTGCTCGTCTCCTCGGCGGAGGACGGACGGCTGCTAGCGCTGCTCGACGCCGGCGCGGTGACGGCGATCCGTACGGGCGCGGCGGCGGTGCTCGCCGCCGAGACGCTCGGACGCGGGGACGCGGAGACCGCCGCGGTCGTCGGAACCGGCGTGAACGGCGAGGCGGCGGCGCGCACGTTCGCCGCGCGCGGACGCGAGCCGCTCGTGTGGGACCTCGACGAGGCCCGCGCGCAGGCTGTCGCCGACCGGGTCGGCGGTCGAGTCGCCGCGAGCCGCGAAGACGCGCTCGCCGCGGATCTGGTCGTCACGGTCACGCCCGGCCGCGAGGTGCTGCTGCCGGAGGGCTCGCTGCGGCCCGGGCAGCACGTGAGCCTGATGGGGGCGGACGGGCCGGGCAAGGCGGAGATCGCGGTCGCCGAGCTCGCGCGTGTGCGCGTCTTCTGCGACGACTGGGAGCAGGCGAGCCACGGAGGCGAGTGCGCAGCCGCGGTCGAGGCGGGCGTGCTGTCGCGTGCCGACATCGCCGAGATCGGCCACGTGCTCGCCGGCGACGCCGAGGGCCGCCGCACGAACGACGAGACAACGGCGTTCGACTCGACGGGCCTCGCGCTGCAGGATCTCGCGGTCGCCCTCATCGCGCTCGAGCGCGCCGACGAGCTCGACCTGCCGCTCGTCGACTTGTAGGAACCGTCACGGGCAGTCACGTCCGGTGACAGGCACGAGACGTGTCCGCCGGGGCGGGTGATCCGGCGGGAAGCGGGACGAATGCGGCGCCCGCACGGTGCCCTGTCCGCCCAGCATCTGTCCCCTACCGTCACGTCTGGTGACAGTCACGGGGCGTGTCCGTTGGAGAGGATGTCCGTCTGTGGGCCGAGCTACGCGAAGCGGGCCGGATCGAACAGCTCGAGCTGCGGCGACGACGTGTCGCCCAGGATCGCGTCCGCGACGAGCTCGCCGCACGCGAAGCCGAGCACGTTGCCGTGGCCCGAATAGCCGGCGGCGACCCAGAGGCCGTCGCGGCCCGGCACGCGGCCGACGAGGGGCAGCATGTCCTGCGTCAGCCCGAAGATCCCCGCCCAGCGATGGCTGATGCGCGGCGTCTCGCCGATCAGCTCGCCCATGAAGCGCTCGAGCGACTCCTGGATCAACGGCGTCGTCTCTTCCACATCGGTGAGCTCGTCGAGGATCGAGACGTCGCGGAAGCCGCCGAGCACGAGGCGACGATTCGGCAGCTGCTGCCAGTAATCGAATCCCTGCCGCGCGTAGTGCGGGCGGTCGTACAGCACACGGTCGAGCGGCTCGCTGACGATCACCTGGCCGCGCGTCGGCCAGATCGCGTCGGCGAGCTCGGGCACGAGCCCGTGGCCGTAGCCGTCCGTCGCGACGACCACGTGCGTCGCGTCGAGCGACGCCACATCGTCAACGCGGTCGTGCTCGCGGATGTCGGCGCCCGCCTCGGCCGCATTCGCCGCGAGCCGTCGCACGAAGCGCGCCGGCTGGAGGGAGCCGTCGCCCGGATGCTCGATCGCGCCGTGGAAGCTGCTGAGATGCGCGGCGAGATCGGCCTGGTCGATCCACTCGGCGGCGATCCCGTCCTCGCACATCGCGTCGTATTCCGCCCGGATATGCTCGCGCTCCTCCTCGTCGGCGGCGAGCCGCAGGCTCCCCACGCGCGCGAGACTGTCCCCGGCGAGCGGCTCCATCCGGTCGAGCGCGCGCTCCGTCCACTGCCAGAGATCGAGCGCGCGATCGCGGCCGTACGTCTCGCGCGCGATGTCGTACCGCGTCGCGCCGCCGCGGAGCGCGAAGCCGCCGTTGCGGCCGCTCGCCCCCTCTGCGACGCCGCGCTGGTCGTGCACGCGCACGCTGAGGCCCGCCCCGGCGAGCCGCAGCGCTGCAGCGCAGCCCGTGACGCCCGCACCGACGATCGCGACGTCGACGCGGCCGTCGTGCCGCTGCCGCACGCGCGCAGGTGCGTCGTCCTCGAGCCAGTAGGGGTTCCCCAAACCGCGGCGGATGCTACTCGGGAGCGGGCAGCTGCCGCTCGTCTGGCGCTCGCGCGTCAGCCGGCGATGGAGCGGTACAGCCCGTCCGCGCCGACCACCCGTCCGTCGAGCTCGAGCTCGACGAGGGCCCGGGCGACCGCCGAGGCAGGGAGCCCGGTGGCGCGTGCGAGCTCGTCCGCGCCCGCGGCCGACTCGCGGAGCCGCGACAGCACCGTGGCCGAATCGCCCGACGGCGGGACGCCCGGCGGCTCGGCCGCCTCGAGCCCGAAGCAGGACAGCAGGTCGGCCGCACACGTCAGGGGCGACGCGCCGAGCTTGAGCAGTGCGTTCGTCCCCGCCGAGAGCGCCGACGTGATCTCTCCAGGCACCGCGAACACTTCGCGGCCTTCCTCGAGCGCGAGGTCGGCGGTGATCAACGCCCCGCTGCGCTCGCGCGCCTCGACGACCACAGTCGCCGCGGCGAGGCCCGCGACGATGCGGTTGCGCGCCGGAAAGCGCCACGGCGCCGGCTCCACACCGGGCGCATACTCCGCCACGATCAGTCCGGTCGAGGCGATGCGGCGCGCGAGCTCTGCGTGCGCCGCGGGGTAGTCGCGGTCGATGCCGCAGCCAAGCACCGCAATGGTGGCTCC
>DATCOE010000103.1:0-1750 GCA_036564885.1 Gaiellaceae bacterium
CGATATCGAGGTCGAGGAAGGCCTCACAACTGAGTTGGCGGTGACCGGCGAGGTGGCGCGTGGGACACCCGAGACCGAGGTCGGCGTGTTCCGGATCGTCCAGGAGGCGGTGCGCAACGTCGTCCGCCACGCCGGCGCCAATCGCCTTTCTGTCGAGCTCACCTATGACAAAGGCGTCGTGCGCATGATCGTCACTGACGATGGCCGCGGCTTTGACCACGCCGGCGCCGCTCGGCCGGTGGCGGGAAGCCACCTCGGCATCCTCGGAATGCGCGAGCGCGCGAGCCTCCTCGACGGCCACTGCGACGTGCTCTCGGCGCCCGGTCACGGCGCGGTCGTCGAGGCGACGGTGCCGCTCCAGCGCGCCCTGAAGGGCGCCATTATTCGTGTCGCGCCTCAAGCGGCGGCTCGGTAGTACTCGTGAATCAGGCCACCGAGCCGGTCGCGGCGCCGGATCTCGTCCCCAGGCTGCGCCACACCCCGAAGTGGCGCAGGATACCTGGATGACTGACGATCGAGGCGGGCAGCGGACGCCGTAGCACGCGCTCGACGCGGGCCCAGCCTGTTGGTGTTGGAACCGCTACTCGCCGAGGCGCTTGTAGAGCCTGTCGATCAGCTCCGGCATGGCCTCGAGGCGCTCGGTGATCGAGCGGAGGCGGAACTCGCGGAAGTGGTCGACCTCGACTCCGAGGGCCTCCGCCAGAGTGCGGACGACGTCCGTCGAGGGCACGGGCCGGTTCCCGTGTACGAGGTGGTTGAGATAGCCGGCCGAGAGGCCTGTCCGGGCCCCGAGCTCCCGATATGTGACGCCCGCCTCGGCCATCAACGCCTCGATCGTCGGCCCGAAGGACTCCTCGCTGAATCGCCGTCGCCGCGCCATTGTCAGCTCTCCTTGCCGAGTTCGGATGGAGCTAATCGCGTTTCCGCACCCGACGCGCGGTTTCGGACGTCCACCTTGCCGTCCTCGAGGCTCTTCTTCCCGGCCGTGATCCTGATCGGAGCGCCCACGAGGTCGGCGTCGGCGAACTTCTCGCCCGGCCGCGCCACCCGGTCGTCGAGCAGGACGTCGAGGCCGGCCGCCGAGTAGGCCCGAGCAGCCTCAAGTGCGATCTCCTCCGCGCCCTGGAGCGCGACGACGTGCACGTCGTACGGCGCCACCTCCGCGGGCCAGACGATGCCGCGCTCGTCGTTGTGCTGCTCGACGATCGCTGCGATCACGCGTCCCGGCCCGATGCCGTAGCTCCCCATCACGAGGGGCTTCTCGCTGCCGTCCTCGTCGAGGAACGTCGCGCCGAACGGAACCGAGTAATAGGTGCCGAGCTTGAAGATGTGGCCGAGCTCGATCGCGGTCTGGACGATCAGCTTGCCGCCGCACACGGGGCAGGTGTCGTCCTCCTTCGTCGCGCGGATGTCGGCGAACGTCGGCGCGTAGTCGCGCCCCGCCTCGACGCCGCGAAGGTGCCAACCGTCGCGATTCGCGCCGGCAACGAACTGTCCCTCGCGCAGCGCTTCGTCGGCAACGATCTCGCCATCGAACCCCAGAGGCCCGAGCGACCCGCCGCTCGCACCGAACGCCGTGCGGATCTCGTCGTCCGTCGCGGGCCTGAAGTCCGTGCCGAGCGCCTCGAGCAGCTTCTCCTCGGACAACCGGTCGTCGCCACGGACGAGCGCAAGCACGACGGTTCCGTCAGACGTCGTCACCGGCATCGCCTTGGACGTCGCGGCGTCGTCGATCCCCAGGAACTCGGCG
>DATCOE010000104.1:0-5657 GCA_036564885.1 Gaiellaceae bacterium
CTCGCCATGGCGATGCTCGACCGCACGGCGCAGACGAGCTTCTTCATACCGAGCGCCGGCGGCAGCCCCTACCTGTACCAGAACCTCTTTTGGGTGTTCGGGCACCCCGAGGTGTACATCCTCGCGCTGCCGGGCTTCGCCATCGTGCTCGAGCTGCTCCCCGTGTTCTCCCGCAAGCCGCTGTGGGGCTACCGGCTCGCGGTCTCGGGCATGCTCGGGGTGACGCTGCTGAGCTGGCTCGTCTGGCAGCACCATCTGTTCGTGAGCGGGATCAACAGCGATCTGCGCCCCTTCTACATGCTCTCGACCGAGCTGATCTCGATCCCGACCGGCTTCACCTTCCTCTGCGGGCTGATGACGCTCTGGCGCGGGCAGATCCGCTACACGGTGCCGATGCTCTTCTGCCTCGCCTGGTTCTTCAACTTCTTGATCGGCGGACTCTCGGGCGTGTTCCTCTCCGACGTGCCGAGCGACGTGACGACGCACGGCAGCTTCTTCTCGATGGCCCACTTCCACTACACGATCATGGGCGGCCTCGTCTTCACGTTCTTCGCTGCGATCTACTACTGGGTGCCGAAGATGACCGGCTACATGCTGAACGAGCGGCTCGGGAAGATCCATTTCTGGGTGATGTTCATCTCGTTCAACTCGACGTTCGCGCCGCTCTTCGCCGTCGGCTTCCTCGGGCAGCCGCGCCGCGTCGTCACGTATCCGCACAACCTCCAGTTCCTGAACGTGTGGGTCTCCGTGTCGGCGTTCGTGCTTGGACTGTCGATGCTCGTGTTCCTCTACAACTTCGTGTACTCGCTGCTCTTTGCGCGCGTGCCGGCGCCGCAGAACCCGTGGTCGTCCCTGTCGCTCGAGTGGCAGCTGCCGTCGCCGGTCCCCGTGCACAACTTCGATCGCATCCCGGTCATCTCGGGTGATCCCTACGACTACGGCTCGCAGGTGCCCATCGCGGTGCCCGCAGCGTCACCGGCGGGAGGCAGCGCATGAGCGAGCTGGCCCAAGCCCAGAGTGGCTACGAGATCGTCGAGGCGGAGCCGCCCGAGCTGCTCGGGCGCAACCTCAACTCGGCCGGCCATCTGCTGGCGAGCGCAACGGCCTTCTTCTTCCTCGCGTTCCTCTTCGCGTACTTCTATCTCCGCTCGCTGAACAACGCGCATCTGTGGCATCCGGCGAACGTCAAGCCCTCGATGACGCTCGGGGCGCTCGTGATGGTCCTGACGGTTGCGAGCGCAGGCCTGGTGCGGCTGGGCCTGTACGACCAGCGGGCAGCGCGCCGCAGGCAGTGGCGCCTCAAGGCGGCGGGCGCGCTGACGCTCGGCGTCGTCGCGATCGTGCTGCAGGCGGTCGAGTGGTCGGCGGTCGGCTTCGGGCCCGCCGACGGCGGCTACGCGAGCGTGTTCTTCGGCTGGACGGCCTTCGACGTGCTCTTCGCGGCGGGCACCCTCTTCTGGCTCGAGAACCTGCTCGCGACGGCGATCCGCTACCGCCACGTCCCGGCCGGCGGCGAGCCCACCCCCGGGCATGCCTCCGGCGACCCGGGACGGCGCGGACACGACGTTGCCGACCCACTGTCGCTCGTGCGACCGGGCCTGGAGGCGCTCTCGTTCTACTGGGCGTTCCTGGCGGGGCTCGGCGTCCTGGCCTGGATCGTCCTCTACCTCCTCTGATCGCGCCCGGCCGTGCCGAGCATCTGGAGCAGCGCAGCCTGGCCGGTCGAGCCGCCGCTCTTCGCGGTCGTCGTCGCGGGGACGCTCTACTGGCTCGGCGGGCGGCGCCGGGTGGCCGCGCGGCGCGGGCTCGAGCGTCCGGCGAAGACCGCCGCGTTCTACCTCGGGCTCTTCACGATTGTGCTGGCGCTCGACTCGCCGCTCGACCCGCTGTCCGACACGCTCTTCGCCGCCCACATGGCGCAGCACGTGCTGCTCTTGACCGTGGCGCCGACCCTCGTCGTGCTTTCGGCGCCCTGGATGCAGATGTGGCAGCCCTTGCCGCTCGGGTTCCGCCGGGCCGTGGCGCGGGCGGTCGTTCGTCACCCCAACGCGCGGCCGCTACGGGCGGCAGCCCACGCCTTCGGCCGCCCGCTCGTCGCCTGGTTCGTCTTCGACGCGAACCTCCTGCTCTGGCACCTGCCTGCCCTCTACGACCTGACGCTCCGCAGCCAGGCCGCGCACGACCTCGAGCACGCGCTCTTCTTCTCCACCGGGCTCCTGTTCTGGGCCCAGGTCTTCGACTCAGCGCCCTTCCGGGCATCGCTCGACTGGCTCTGGCGGGCCGCCTATGCGACGACCGGGATGCTGGTCGGGTGGGTGCTCGCGGTCGTGCTCGCCTTCGCTCCCACGCCGCTCTACCACGCCTACGCCGCGCTGCCGTCGAGGCCCGGCGGCGTGTCCGCACTCGGCGATCAGCAGATCGCCGCGGGCGTGATGTGGGTTCCGGGCTCCATCGTGTACACCGTTGCGATCCTGATCTTCTTCTACCGCTGGCTCGGTCACGAGCCGGAGAACCGGCTCGCGGTCGCGGGCAGCCAATGACCCCCGATTGCCAATGACCAACTGCCAATGACCAACGATTGAAGGAGCCATGCGCATGATCGTCGCCTCCCATTTCCTCACCGGCGCGCTGCTGACCTGGGCGATGCCGATCGGTGTGCTCCTGGCCGTCGGCATCTACTGGGCAGTGCTGCTCCGGCGGCGCGCAGCCGGAGCCCGCACCGGCAAGGTCGAATGACGCCGGCTCGGCACGCCGCCGCGACGCCCGCGGTGGCGCACTGGTGGGTTGCGAAGGTCTTCCTCGCGGCCGCGGTCGCCGGGGTGGCGGGGGGCTTCGCCCTGCACCTGATGCGCGCCGTGGTCGTGTCCGCCCCGGCGGTGCGGGGCCTGCCCGAACTGCACGGCCAGGCGGTCTGGTCCGCCGGCAAGCGACCGGCTCCGGGCTTCGCGCTCCGAGATCAAAACGGCGTGCGCGTCTCGCTCGGCGCCCTCCGTGGACGCCCGGTGCTGCTCACCTTCCTCGACTCACGGTGCCGCGCCCAGTGCCCGATCCAGGGACGTCAGCTCGGATCGATCCTGCGGCGCCTGCCTGCAGCGGAGCGGCCCACGCTCGTCGTCGTCAGCGTCAACCCGAAGGGCGACACGCGGTCCGCGATCCGGAAGGCGATGCGGAAGTGGCAGCTCGGCGGGCCGTGGCGCTGGCACTGGCTCAACGCACGCCGATCGCAGCTCGCTGCAGTCTGGCGCTCGTACGGGATCACGGTCGAGCCGGTCTCCAACGACATCGTGCACAGCCTCGCCCTCCTGCTCATCGACGGGCGCGGGTACGAGCGGACGGCGTACCTGTTCCCGTTCCTGCAGGGCTTCGTCCAGGGCGACCTCCGGCTGCTCGCGCGCGAGGCCGCGGCATGAGAACCGCCGCGGCGCCCGGGCTCGCCCTGCGACTCACGGCGCTTGCGGCCGCGGCCGCATCGCTGCTCGCCGTCGTGAGCGGCGTCACCGCCGCCGGCGCGACGCATCGCGAGCTGGCCGCCTTCGCACTGCCGCCGCTCCTGGCGCTCCTCGCCGCCGCACTCTTCGCCCATCGGCGCCTGCTGTGGCCGGCGGCCGCTGCGCTCGTGCTCTTCCTCGGTGCCGCCGCGGCCGTCGGCCGCCCGCTGCACATCGCACTCGCCGCGGCCGCGTTCGCGGCCGCGCTCGTCGTCGCCGCAGCGACCTTCCGCGGCGAGCCCGTCGCGCGCGGCGTGCTACGCGACTACGTGACCCTGACGAAGCCGCGGATCATGACGCTCCTGCTGCTGACCGGCGCCTGCGGCATGGTCGTCGGCGCGCACGGCTTCCCGGCGCGGCTCGGGCCGATGCTCCTCGGGCTCGCGCTCGCCTGCGGCGGCGCGAGCGCGCTCAACCACCTGCTCGACCGCGACATCGACCGCCTGATGGGCCCGCGCACCGCCGGCCGGCCGGTCGCCTCCGGCAGGCTCACGGCGCCGCGGGCCCTCGAGTTCGGGCTCGCGCTGTCGGCCTGCTCGTTCGTCGTCCTCGCCTCGACGGTGAACGTGCTCGCCGCGGTGCTCGCGCTCGCGGGAAACCTCTTCTACGTCGTCGTCTACACGCGCTTCCTGAAGCGGCGCGGCCCGAGCAACATCGTGCTCGGCGGCGCGGCGGGAGCCGTGCCGCCGCTCGTCGGCTACGCCGCCGCCACGGGCAACCTCGCGCTGCCCGCACTCTGGATGTTCCTGATCGTCTTCCTCTGGACGCCGCCGCACTTCTGGGCGCTCGCGCTCCTGCTGCGCGACCACTACGCGGCCGCGAAAGTGCCGATGCTGCCGGTGGTGCACGGGGATCGCGCAACCGTCCGGCAGATCATCGGGTACACCGTAGTGCTCGTCGCGTTCACGGTCGTTCCGTTTTTCGCCGGGACGTTCGGCGTGATCTACCTCGTCGCAGTGCTCGCGTGCGGGGCGGTGTTCCTCGTGCTCGCCGTCCGGCTCCGCGGCGGGGCCGGACGGCGGTCCGCCGCGCTCGTGTTCCACTACTCGCTGCTCTACCTCGCGCTGCTCTTTGTCGCGGCCGCCGCCGACGCGGCCGTCTAGGGCCCCGGGCGCGCCGAGATCGAAGGCTTGCCGCCGCGGGTCACGTCGAGGACGTCCCACATGCGGGCCTGCTCGTGGCCCGGCACGAGGCAGGCGATGCGGAAGCTGCCCGTGCGGGTGGGCGTGAAGGAGAACGTCGCGTGCGCACCGGGCGAGAGCCCGACCACAGGGTGCGGGCTCGCCGCGCCGCGAAACGCGGGGCGTGACGCGAGGGCGCCCTTCACGACGGCGCACGAGTGGCGCATGTTGCCGCGGTTCTCGCAGTCGACGACCACGCGCCAGCCCGCGGGAACCGTGACGAGCAGCTCGCCCCGCCCGTAGCCGTCGAAGTTGAAGCCGTTGTTGCCCGCGCCCGAGCCGGCGAGGAGCGTCAGATGCACCACATGGTGCGACGCGCTCCACGAGAAGTAGCGGCCGGGGCCCGGTGCTGCGGCTGCGCCGGCAACGGTGAGCAGCGCCGCCAGCAGGCCGAATGCGATCGAAGCTCGCGCCACGAGCGAACGATCGCACATCGAGCCTTCCGACGCCGGCGGTCGCCCGAGCGCGGATTGATCAAGAGGAAACGCTGCAAACCGGACCTACGCCACCCGCGGCGGTAGGCCCTCGCGGCCGCCAAGTTGAGCCGAACGGCCCATGGCCGGTCCCGGAGATCCCGTCGATTATGCCCCCATGAGCGAACGCGGCCTCCATTGCATCGAGGACGACCTCGCCGAGACCTGGCTCGAGGACTGGGTGGGTGCCGGCGTGGCGGAAATCGAGGACTTCCTCGCCAGGCACGCGGCGTTCACGAGCTTCCTGACCCTCCTGGACTCCGAAGAGAGCTAGGGAGAAGGCAGAGGCCGGCTTTCCGGCCCCTGCCGCAGTCCCTCGCTAGGCGGCGGGTGCTCCCTCGACCAGGCCGAGCGAGCGCTCCAGCATCCCCTTTGGCATCGCGCCGACGGCCGAGGCCTTCGGCTGTCCGCCTTCGAAGAGGACCATGTTCGGGATCGACTGGATCCCGTAGCGCGTCGCCAGATCCTGGTTCTCGTCGATGTTGACCTTGACGAGCTTCAGGTTCCGCTCCTCG
>DATCOE010000105.1:0-32414 GCA_036564885.1 Gaiellaceae bacterium
GTTCGTGACCGGGAGCTTCTTGCCGCCCCAGTTCCAGAACGCGTCCTTGCGCAGCGTGATCGTGAGGTTCGACTTCGTGGCGGTCACCTTCGTCGCCATGTCGAGGTGGTAGTCGCCGTTCTGGTCGATGATGTAGGCGCCACGCATCGTCGGCGTGATGCCGGTGAGCTGCGCCCACAGGGCGTTCTCATCAGCGTTCAGGGTGTTGAAGCCGGTGACGTCCTGCTCGGCACCGAAGACGACGACGGTCTTCGCCTTGCGGGCTGCGGGCGTCCTCGGCACGTTCGCCCACGACTGGGCAAACGGGGCAGCGGCCAATGTCGAGCCATTGGCGCTGCCGGCGACCTTGGTCGTCGCGGTGGCTGATGCCGCAATCATCAGAACTGCGGTACCCACTCCCGCGAGGAGCCAGAGACGTCTTTGCATCGATTCCCTCCGTTTTGTGTGCGCCGGGAGCCGTACGGTACGGCGGCGCCTGCTTCCTCCCACGCCCCCGAAGGGACGCCCCGTCACGATCGTAGGACGACGGCGCCGTAGCTTAGTTAGGTCTGCCGGAAAGCGCCAGGGTCAGCCTGCGCCGCCCGGCTCAGATCGCGTGCATGCGGCCGGTGCGCGACGGCTGGGCGAGCTCGAAGGAGTTGAGCATCGCGAGCAGGTGCTGCTGGGTCGAGTCCCGGCGGAGTCCGGCGGCGTCCGCCGTGACCGCGGCCGTCCTGTTCGGGGTGGCGCGGGCTCCGAGAACGCGGCCGACGGCGAAGGAGGAGCCTGTGACCGCGGCCACGAGCACAGCGGCAGCAGCCGCTGCGGCGACCGGCATCCGGCGGGGTGAGATCCCCACCTCGACGCTGGCATGACTGGGCCACTCGAGCGGGGCCGCACGGAGTTCGGCCGCGACGCCGGCGATCGCCACCGCGTACGCACGGCAGGCCGCGCAGGCGAGCAGGTGCGCGTCGAGCCGCGCGACGTCGAGCTCGGAGACCTCGCTGTCGAGACGGGCCGAAGCCGCCTCGCGGGCGCTCATGCACTCGGTGGGTGGTACCGGGGTCAGCATGCTCTCTCTCTACCTAGGACGTCCGGGACGAATCCGAGTTAGCCCACCTCGAGCGGTATCGGCCGGTGCCGCTCGACAATTGAGCCGAGGTGGTGCCCCGCGGCGAGGGTGCCGTACGCCAAGCCGCCCTCCCGGGCAACGCGAGACCGATAAAAGGCGTCAGCGACGGCGGCCGGCGCGTGCCGGACGAGGAGCGAGGCTTGCAGCGCGACGGCGAGCCCCTCGACGACCTCCCGCGCCCGCGACTCCTCCGCCTCGGCGAGCGCACGCTCGGTCAATGCCGTCAACCTCCCGTCCCCCGCGAGCCGAATCTCGTCGAGTAGGGCCGCTGCCGACTCGGGCTCCCGCCGGAGCGCCCGCAGGACGTCGAGGCAGACGACGTTCCCGGAGCCTTCCCAGATCGACTGGACCGGCTGCTGCCGGTAGAGGCGCGGCAGGCCGGACTCCTCGACGTAGCCGTTGCCGCCGAGGCATTCGAGCGCCTCGGCCGCGTGGCCGGGGCCGCGCTTGCAGATCCAGTACTTCGCAATTGCCGTGGCGATGCGCGCGAACGCCGCCTCGGCCGGGTCGTTGGCCCGGCGGTCGTAGGCGCCCGCGAGGCGCAGCGCGGTGACGGTCGCAGCTTCCGATTCGACGCAGAGGTCTGCGAGCACGTTCTGCATCAGCGGCTGCTCGGACAGGAGCTTGCCGAATGCGGACCGGTGGGCTGCGTGGTGTGTCGCCTGCTCGACCGCCTGGCGCATCCCCGCCGCCGAGCCGAGCACGCAGTCGAGGCGGGTGTGCACGACCATCTCGACGATCGTCCGCACGCCGCGCCCTTCCTCGCCCACGAGCTCCGCCCACGCCCCTTCCAGCTCGATCTCGCCGGACGCGTTCGAGCGGTCGCCCAGCTTGTCCTTCAGACGCTGGATGTGGAAGCCGTTGCGCGTGCCGTCGGGGAGCACGCGCGGAAGCAGGAAGCACGTGAGCCCGGCCGGCGCCTGCGCGAGCACGAGGAACACGTCGCACATCGGCGCCGAGCAGAACCACTTGCTCCCGTCGAGCACGTATTCGCCGCCGCCGCCGAGCGGCCGCGCCGTCGTGGTGTTCGCCCGCACATCCGAGCCGCTCTGACGCTCGGTCATCGCCATGCCGCACAGCACCCCGCGCTTGTCGGCCGCAGGACGCAGGCCGAAGTCGTACTCGTTCGAGGTGAGCCGGGGCTCCCATTGCTCGGAGAGCTCGAGCGATGCAGAGCGCAGCGCCGGCACGGCGGCGTGCGTCATCGAGATCGGGCAGCAGTGCCCGGCCTCCACCTGCCCGGCGAGCATGAAGAGCGCGGCCCGGGCGACGTGGGCGCCCTCGCGCGCGTCGGTCCACGACAGCGCGTGCAGCCCCTGGCCGACGGAGAGCCGCATGAGCTCGTGCCAGGCCGGGTGGAACTCCACCTCGTCGACGCGCTCGCCGAACCGGTCATGCGTGCGCAGCCGCGGCGGGAGCTCGTTCGCGAGCCTCCCCCACTCGAGCGGCTCACCGGTCAGCAGCGAGCCGAACGCGGAGCAGCGCTCGGCCGCCCAGCCCGCGCCCTCGCGCTCCAGCGCCTCGGCGAGCGGGCGGTTCGAGGCGAAGAGATCGTGGCCGGCGAGCGGTGGCGGCTGGTTCGCGGCGCCCACGGAGGACACGGTTGCCATCCCCAGACGATACGCCTCGGTTGCACTACCGCGGGCTCATCGCCGCGTCGGAGTGCGGCGTCTGCCTCGTGGCAGCCCGCGCGCCGCCGGCACCGAGCGCGGTGCCGGGCGGCGAGGGGAGCCGTCGTGATTCTGCGACGGCTCATGACGCTCTCTACGGGCGATGCCCGCCGTGCGGACCGCCGAAGAAGGGTGCGGTTCCGTTCACGAAGTCGGTGAACCGCTGGGTCAGCGAGGTGGTCATCGCGTCGGCCTGCGCCTGGGTGAGCCTGCCCGAGGTGACCGCGGCGGCGAGCTCCGCCTGCTCATGCGTGACGAGCGCGGCGATCAGGTCGGCGGCCGTCTTGCCGCTCGTGGCAGCCGCAACCTGTGCGAGCGTCTTGCCCGAGCGGAGGTCCGTGACGAGCGCGTCGCTCGTGACGCCGAGATAGCTCGCAGCGACGGCGAGATCGTCGCCCGGTCCTTGCCCAGCTGGGCCGTGCATGCCCCGGCCTCCCGGGCCACCCGGCCCGCCGTGCGGGGTGAATGTGCCCGCGACGAACGCGGTGAACCGCGCGGTCAGGCCGGCGACTTGCGTCGTCGCCTCGGCTTGTGTCAGCGTGCCCGCCGTGACGGCCGCGTTGATCTCGGCGGTCTCGTGCGCGACGAGCGCGGCGATGAGGCCCGCGGTCGACTTGCCGGCCGTCGCGCTCGCGACCTGCGCGAGCGTCTTGCCCGACTGGAGGTCGGTGAGCAGAGCGGCGCTCGTCACACCGAGATACGCGGAGGCGGCGCTGAGATCGTCGCTCTGTCCGGCTTGATTGGGGCCGCCTTCATGGAGGCCGCCTGGGTGGCCGAGCCCGTTCCCGACGCGCACGACGCCGGCCCGTGCGGTGTTCTTCTTGCCGACGCCGTGCCCAGAGGTGGCTCCGGCTGCGATGCCGGCGCCGGCGAGGGCGAGCGCACCGACTGCGGTGACTGTGAGCTTGAGTTTGCGTTTGTGGGTCATGCAAAGAGCCTCGCGGCGTGACCTAAGAACGCGGTGTGACGAACTTAAGAATCCGGCGCGGGTGTTGCGCGGCGTGCGAGCTCGTCCTCGACCGCCGCGACGTCGACGCCCGCGACGGCGAGCAGCACGTAGAGATGGAAGACGAGGTCGGCCGCTTCCTCCACGAGCCTTCCGTCGCCCGCAACCGCGGAGAGCGCCGCCTCGAGCGCCTCCTCACCCAGCTTCTGCGCGCATCGCGCGATGCCGGCGTCCGCGAGCGAGGCGACATACGAGCCCTCCGGCCGCTCGCGCACGCGCTCGACGACCGTACGCCAGAGCGCGGGCGCGAAGCACGACGTCGAGCCCGTGTGGCACGCCGGTCCCGCGGGGCGCACCCGCACGAGCAGCGCGTCGCCGTCGCAGTCGTCGCGGATCTCCTCGACCGTGAGCACGTTCCCGGAGGTCTCTCCTTTGCGCCACAACTGCTCGCGCGACCGGCTCCAGAACCACGCCTCGCCGGTCTCGCGCGTCAGTCGCAGCGCCTCGTCGTCCATCCACGCGAGCATGAGGACGCGGCCGTCGCTCGAGTTCTGCACGATCGCGGCTCGAAGCTCACGCTGCATCGCGGAGATTCACCCCCAGCTCGCGCAACTCGTCTCGCAGCGTGATCAGCCGCGCCGGCCGCTCGTGCAGGATCGAAGCGAGCAGGGCCGCCTGTGACACCTCGAGCGCGGCGGCGATGTGCTGCGCATTGCCTGCGCCCCCGGATGCGATCACCGGCAGCGACACCGCATCGCGCAGTTGCGCGAGCAGCTCGAGGTCGTAACCGTTCTGCGTGCCGTCGCGGTCGATCGACGTCACGAGCAGCTCGCCCGCGCCACGCTGCTCGCACTCCCGCGCCCATTCGACGGTCCCGCGCGCGGCGTCGCGGGTCGCCGCGTGCGAGCGCACGCGCCCGTTCTCCGTGTCGATCGCAACGACGACCGCCTGGCTGCCGAGCACGCGTGCGAGCTCCTCGATGAGCCCGGGCCGCGCGAGCGCCGCCGAGTTGACGCTGATCTTGTCCGCGCCTGCCTCGAGCACCGCCGTCGCGTCGTCGAGCGTGCGGATGCCGCCGCCGAACGTGAATGGGATCGTCACCTGCTCTGCGACACGCGCTGCGACGTCCACCGCAGAGACGCCCGCGTCGACCGTCGCGGAGATGTCGAGGAAGACGAGCTCGTCGGCGCCGGCGTCGGAGTACGCGGCGCCGAGCTCCACCGGATCGCCCACGTCGCGCAGCCCCTGGAACTTGACGCCCTTCACGACGCGGCCGGCCGCCACGTCGAGGCACGGGATCAGGCGCGGGAGAGGCATCGCTCCAGGAAGCGCGCGCCGGCGGCGCCGCTCTTCTCGGGGTGGAATTGCACGCCGGTGAACGAGCCGTGCTCGACGATCGCCGCGACTCCTTCGCTCGTCGCCACCGTCGCGTCCGTCTCCGCGGCATACGAGTGTGCGAACCAGAAGGCCTCCCCACCGGCGCGCAGCCCCAGATCAGACACACCCGGGGGCTCAGGCCTGGACCATGATTGTTCCCTCAGGCCTGAGCCCACGGGCTCGACCGGCGCCCAGCCGATGCGCGGCACGCGCTCGCTGCGCAGGCGCACGGCACGTCCCGGGACGAGCCCGAGACCGGGCACGCCGCCGTCCTCCTCGCTCTCGTCGAGCGCGAGCTGGAGCCCGAGGCAGATGCCGAGGATCGGCCTGCCCGCAGCGTGGCGCTCGCGCAAGACCGCGTCGGTACCTCGTTCCTTCAGTCCCGCCATTGCCGAGCGTGCGGAGCCGACGCCCGGGAGGATCGCGAGGTCGGCGCCCTCGACGTCGTCGACGAGCTCCGCTCCGAGGCGGGCGAGCGCGAGCTCGACCGACCGCACGTTGCCCGCGCCGTACCGGCAGATCGCAACCGTGTGCCCCGTCACTACAGGATCCCCTTGGTGGAGGGAACGAGCGAGCCCTCGGGACGGAGCGCGGCGCGCAGCGCGCGGCCGACCGCCTTGAACGCGGCTTCGGCGACGTGATGCGGATCCTCGCCCGTCGCCTCGACGTGAATGCACATGCGCCCGCTGTCGGCGAGGCTCTGGAGCATGTGCTTCGCGAGGCCCGGGTCGAGCTGGAGGTCGAGCACCGACGCGCGGCGGCCGCCGAGATCCACCGCCGCGCGTGCGAGCGCGTCGTCCATCGGCACGACCGCATCGCCGTAGCGCGCGATCCCGCGCCTGTCGCCGAGCGCCCGGTCGAGCGCCTCGCCGAGTGCGATCGCTGCGTCCTCGGCCGTGTGGTGCGGTCCCGTCTCGAGGTCACCCGTCCCTTCGAGGATGAGATCCAGGCCGCCGTGGAACGCGAGCTGCTCGAGGAAGTGGTCGTAGAGGCCCGCGCCCGTCGCGACGCGCACGCGGCTCTGCCCGTCGAGCCCGAGGCGGACGCGAAGCTGCGTCTCGGCGGTCGCACGAACGTGCCGCACGCGCCGCCCCTGCGGCGCTTCGTCGCCGGCGAAGGCCGCGAGCAGCAGGTCGTCGTCCTCACGGTCGTGCACGGTGATGCGGACTCCGTCTTGGTAGACGCGCACGACGCAGCCCCGCGCGAGCAAGGTGTTCGCAAGCTGCTGCGGCTCGTCGGCCGGAACGAACAGGAAGCTGCCGTACGACGGAAGCGGCGCATAGCCGAGCGACCGGAGCTGCGCGGCGACGCGTTCGCGCTCCTCGATCGTCGGGCGCAAGTCGGGGGGCGATGCGAGCGCGGCGAGCGCGAGCGCCGCGGACAGGGACGACACCGGCGCGGGAGCCTGACGCGCGTTGAGCTCGGCCGCGACCTCGGCCGACGCGAGCGCGTAGCCGACCCGCGCGCCGGCGAGCGCGAACGCCTTCGAGAACGTGCGCAGGACGACGACGACGCCGTCGTCGATGAGCCCGACGGCACCGTCGGACCCGCTGTACTCCCAGTAGGCCTCGTCCACGACGAGCGGCCGCGCGCCCGGAAGGGGATCGAGCGCGCCGGTCGGGTTGTTCGGCCGGCAGCAAAACGTCAGCACCGGATCGTCGTCGCCGACGCGTGCGCCGGCGAGCTCCGCGGCGACGCGGTAGAGCGAGTACGTCGGCTCGTCGGCGATCGCCACGACGTCGCCGGGTCCGGCGAACGCGCGCGCGACGAGCAGGATCAGGTCGTCGGCTCCTGCACCGAGGACGACATTCTCGGGCTCCACGCCGGCGTAGTCGGCAATCGCCTCGGTCAGCGCGGAGTACAGCGTGCGCGGGTACTCGTTCACGGTGGCGAGCGCGGCGGCGACGGTCGCCGGCCGAGAGCTCGGCAGGGGAAGCGGCGGGACGTTCCCGTCGAAGCGCACGAGCTCGACGGGATCGATGCCCGCGCGCCGCGCGAGGTCGAGGGTTGTCGGCGCCCAACGGTACGGCTGAAAACCGGCGGCGAGCGGCTTCAACCCCGAGCCGGTCATCTCTGCACCGCTGCGGCGTGCGCGCTCATGCCCTCGACGGCGGCGAGCGCCTCGACGGTCGGCCGCACACGGTCGAGCCCTTCTGCGGTGAGCCGCTGCACCGTCACGGGCTTGAGGAACGTCTCGAGCCCGAGCCCGCCGACCGAGCGCGCCCAGCCGCCCGTGGGAAGGACATGGTTCCCGCCGGTGGCATAGTCGCCACTCGCAACGGGCGAGCTCGCGCCGACGAACACCGCTCCGGCGTTGCGGATGCGCGGTGCAAGCGACTCCGCTTCGCCGAGCAGCACCACGTGCTCGGGCGCGATGCGCTCCACCTCGGCGAGCGCGGCCTCGAGGTCGTCGCCCTCGACCGTCCGGCACACGGCGTCGCGTCCGTGCTCCGCCTGCGCCGCGAGCTCGAGCTCCGCGATGCGCGGGTCGCCGCCGCGGCCGAGCACGACGACGACCTCGGACGGGCCCGCGGGCAGGTCGATCGCGACGTCACGCGAGACGATCAGCTTCGCCTCGTTCACGAAGGCGTTGCCCGGCCCTGCGATCTTGTCCACGCGGCGGATCGTCTCGGTGCCGTACGCGAGAGCGGCGATCGCGTGCGGCCCGCCGACCGCCCATACCTCGTCGACGCCGACGAGCTCCGCCGCCGCCGCAACGAGCCCGCTGCCGCCCGGCGGCGTGACGACGACGATCCGTTCGACCCCGGCGACGCGCGCGGGCACGGCGCACATCACGAGCGTCGAGACCAGCCCGCGCGGGACGTAGATGCCCACCGAGCCGAGCGGAACCCAGCGCCGCTCGAGCTCGACGCCCGGCTCGATCTCCATGTGCAGGTCGGCGGGCCGCTGCGCCTCGTGCCAGCGGCGCACGCGGTCGGCAAGGTCGAGCACGGCGTCCTCGGGCAGCCCTGCCTCCGGCTCCGCACGCGCGGGCGCGACGCCGTCGAGTGAGAGTGCCCACTCGGTGAGGGCTTCGTCGCCCCGCGCGCGGACGTCGGCGACGATCTCCGCGACGGTCCCGCTCACGCGAGCATCCGTTCGACCGGAACGAGCAGGATCGACGACGCGCCCGCCGCCTCGAGCGCCGGCAGGAGCTGCCACACGTCGGTCGCGGGAATCACACTGTGTACGGCGACCATGCCGGGCTCGGCGAGCGGGAGCACGCTCGGCGCGCGCGAGCCGGGCACGAGCGCGCAGATCGCCTCGAGCGCGTCCTCGGGCGCGTTGAGCATCAGGTAGCGCGCACCGCGCGCGTCGACGACGCTGCGGAACACACCCGCCAGGTGCAGCGCGTCCGGAGGCGTGTCCCGCGGGCCGATCAGCACCGCCTCTGATTCCAGCAGCAGCGCGATCGACCGCAGGCCGTTCGTGCGCAGCGTGCTGCCGCTCGAGACGAGGTCGACGATCGCGTCGGCGAGCCCGAGCCGCGGCGCGAGCTCGACCGAGCCGTGCACGTCGACGAGCTCGATCGGCCCGGGCATCAACTCGCGCGCGAGGCGCGGGAAGCTCGTCGCGACGCGCACGCCGCTCAGATCCTCGAGCGACTGCGCCGCCGACTCCGCGGGCACCGCCGCCTCGAGCGTGCATGCGCCAAAGCCGAGCTTCAGCAGCTCGACGACGTCGGCGCCGCGCTCGCGCACGATGTCGAGGCCGGTGATGCCGCAGTCGACGACGCCGTCCTGCACGTACTCGGGAACGTCGTCCGCGCGCACGAGCAATGCCTCGACCGGCGCGTTGCGGCATGGGAACGCGAGTGCGCGATCGCCCGGCGTCTCGGGGCCAAGCCCGGCGTCGTGCAGCAGCTGGATGGAGGGCTCGCGCAGGCGGCCCTTCGACGGGACTGCGATCCTCAAGCGCGCTGCTTCTTGCGGCGACGCAGCGCCAGTCCGTAGCCGCCCTCGCCGCGTCGGAGCCACTGCGCCACGCGCGTGACCGTCGTCGTCGAGGCGTGGGCCCGCTTCGCCACTTCGAGGTACGGCAGCCCTTCGTCCAGCAGCTGCGCGACCTGCCAGCGATGCGCCAGCGCGTCCAGCTCCGAGACCGTGCAGAGGTCCCGCAGGAGGTGTGCCGCCTCCTCCGCGTTCTTCATCGAGGCAATCGCTTCGAACAACTCCTCGTGGTCGCCGGTCGGCCAATGTCGGGGCTCTGTTGATGGCATCGTGTTACCATGCTAACACGTTGTTACAGGAGTTCGCAATCGTTCCCGCCGTCGACGTCCTCGACGGCCGCGCCGTCCGGCTGCTGCGGGGCGACTACGCGAGCGTCGAGGTGGACGCCGGCGACCCACTCGACCTCGTCCGGCAGGTCGCCCGATCGTCTCCCCCACTCGTTCACGTCGTCGCGCTGGGGGCGGCGCGCGACGGCGGAGCTCCGGTCGAGCTCGCGCAGGCGGTGAGTGAGGCTGCGTCTCCCGTGCCCGTGCAGCTCGGCGGTGGGGTGCGCTCCGTAGCCGACGCGCTCGCGCTGGCGGACGCAGGCATCGCCCGGGTCATCGTCGGCACCGCCGCCTTCGGCCCGATCCCGCTGCGGGACTTCGTCGAGGCGCTCGGCGAGCGGCTCGTCGTCTCCGTGGACGTCGCCGGCGGCATCGTGCGCACCGCCGGCTGGCTCGAGTCCGCAGGGCTCACCACGCAGCAGGCGCTCGCGCGCTGCACCGAAGCGGGCGTGCAGAACGTCGTGTGCACCGCGATCGACCGCGACGGCGCACGCGGCGGCCCCGACCTGGACCTGCTGCGTGAGGTGCGGGCATCGTTCGCCGGCTCGATCCTCGCAGCGGGCGGCATCCGCGACGTGGCCGACGTCGACGCGGTGCGGAAGCTCGGTATCGACGGCGTCGTCGTCGGTCGGGCGTGGCTCGACGGGACGCTCGAGCTCTGAAGCTCGGCAGCGAGCACGGTGGCCTCGACCCCGGTACCGGGCACCCGTTTGCCGTCGCGGAGCGGAACTTGTTCCGCGCAGCAATGACCACGCTCAGCGCCCGCAGAGAAGAAGGGGGCCCACGGGGGAAACATGGTTTCCCCCGTGAAGCGAGCGAAGCGAAGCGTCTTTCCCCCGTGAAGCGAGCTCGGCGTCAGCCGAGCAATGCGACAAGCAGCGCCTTCTGGACGTGGAGGCGGTTCTCCGCCTCGTCCCAGATCGCGGAGCGCTCGCCATAGAGCAACTCGGCGGTGATCTCCTCACCCGGGTGCGCCGGCAGGCAGTGCATGACGAACGCCTCAGGCGCCGCAAGCGAGAGGAGTGCCTTGTCGAGCCGGTAGGGCTCGAGGTCGTGGAGACGATTCACCCGCTCGTGCTCCTGGCCCATGCTGATCCACGTGTCGGTGACGACGACGTCGGCGCCCTGCACCGCCTCGCGCGGGTCGCGCACCGTCTCGACGCCGTCCGCCTCGTAGCCCTCGGGCGACGCGGCGACGACCTCGTACCCGAGCAGCCGGCCGAGCGCCGCGAGCGAGACGAGCACGTTCGAGCCGTCACCGACCCACGCGACGCGCACGCCGTCGAGCGACCCGAGCCGGTCGCGGATCGTCAGCGCGTCGGCGAGCGCCTGGCACGGATGCTCCTCCTCGGTCAGCGCGTTGATCACGGGGACGGTCGCCCACTCCGCCCACGCTTCGAGCTCGGCGTGCTCGTGCGTGCGCACGGCGATCGCGTCGAGGTAGCGCGACAGGGCGCGCGCCGTGTCAGGTAGCGACTCGCCCCGCGAGAGCTGCAGCTCGTCCGGCGTCAGCGCGACCGCCGAGCCGCCCAGGTGCGTCATCGCGACGGTGAACGACACGCGCGTGCGGGTCGAGTGCTTCGCAAAGTAGAGGCCGAGCGTCGCGCCGGGGAAGAGCTGCTCCTTCGGGTTGACCTTCAGCTCGGCGGCGAGGTCGAGGATGCCCTCGGCCTCGGCAGGCGCAAGGTCGGAGATGCGAAGGAGATCGCGTCCACCGAGCCCGACGGCCGGAAGTCCGCTCAGCGCGCCCATCGTGCCCTCGCTTCCTCGATCGCATTCGCGACGTCGGGCAAGCGCGGCGCGGGCGCGGGCGGGACGAACGTCCCTTCGCGCACCGACGCGGCCACCTGCTCGTGGGCGTCGCGGAACGGCACGCCCTCGCGCACCAGCGCCTCGGCGGCGTCCGTAGCGAGGAGCAACGGGTCGGAAGAGGCAGCGGCGAGCCGCTCCCGGTCGAACCGTAGTCCGTCGACGAGGACGCCGAGCGCGCCGAGCGCGCCTGCGACGTCGCGGCGTGCCGCGAACACGGGCGGCTTGTCCTCCTGCAGATCACGGTCGTACGCGAGCGGCAGGCCCTTGATCGTCGCGAGCAGGCCGGTCAGGCGGCCGATCGCGGTTCCCGCCTTTCCCCGCGCGAGCTCGGCCACGTCGGGGTTCAGCTTCTGGGGCATCATCGACGAGCCCGTCGCGGCGAACTCGGGCAGCCGCGCGAACGCGAACTCGGCGCTCGTCCACAGCACGAGCTCCTCGCCGATCCGCGAGAGATGCGTGAACAGCACGGCGACGGCGTAGAGGTAGTCGAGCGCGAAATCGCGGTCGGCGACCGCGTCGAGCGAGTTGCGCATCGCATTCGGCGGAGGCGGCAGCGGCAGTGTGGACCCCGCGAGCGCGCCCGATCCGAGCGGCGACGGCGCGGCCTGCACTGCGGCGAACGCGAAGCGGGAGCGGTCGCGCTCGAGCATCTCGGCCCACGCGAGCAGGTGGTGGCCGACCGTGACGGGCTGCGCGCGCTGGAGGTGCGTGTACCCGGGCATCGGCGTGTCCGCTTCCTCGGCGGCGCGCTCGAGGATCACGTCCGCCACGAACGCCACCAGCGCAGCGTCGGCCTCGACGCACGCATCCCCGACGTACAGCCGGAACGCTGCCGCGACCTGGTCGTTGCGCGACCGGCCGGCGTGGATCTTCCTGCCGACCTCGCCGAGCAACCGCTCGATCGCAGAGTGGACGTCCTCGTCCTCGTCCTTGACGGTGCCGTCTGCGGCGATCCGTTCGAGCGTCGACTCCACCACCGCAAGCTCGTCGTTCGACAGGAAGCCTGCTTCGTAGAGGCGCTGCGCGTGGACGAGCGTCGCGGCGCAGTCGTACGGGAACAGCTCGGAGTCGTCGGCCTTCAGGAACGTCCAGACCTCCGGGGCGAGAGCGCCCCCGACCCGACCCGACCAGAGGGTCATTCCGCGCCTCCAAGCTCGAGAACCGGGGCGTCGATGTGCAAATGCCTGTATTGCGCGAGCATGGTGCGCGAATCCGCGATGTCGTTGATCTGCACGGCGAGCTGCCCGATCCGGTCGCCCGCGGTGAAGGCCGTGGCGCTCCGCTCCATGCTCAGCCGCTCCGGGTCGTACGTCACCGCGTCGCCGCGCGTGTCGAGGATCGTGTAGTCGTCGCCGCGGCGCAGCTCGATCGTGACCTCGCCGGTGACGACGGACGCGACCCACCGCTGCAGCGAGTCGCGCAGCATCAGCGCCTGCGTGTCGAACCAGCGGCCTTCGTAGAGCAGCCGGCCCAGGCGGCGGCCGTCGACGGCGTACCGCTCGAGCGTCGACTCGTTGTGAATCGCGCTCAGCAGCCGCTCGTACGCAATGTGCAGCAGGGCCATGCCCGGCGACTCGTAGATGCCGCGGCTCTTGGCCTCGATGATCCGGTTCTCGATCTGGTCCGACATGCCGAGGCCGTGCCGGCCGCCGATCGCATTCGCCGCCTGCACGAGGGCGACTGGGTCGGAGAGCCTGACACCGCCGATCGCGATCGGCAGGCCGCCCTCGAACGCGATCGTGACGACCTCCGGCTCGATCTCGACGCCGGTGTCCCAGTGCGCAACGCCCATGATCGGGTCGACGATCTTCATGTTCGTCTCGAGCAGCTCGAGGTCCTTCGCCTCGTGCGTCGCGCCGAGCAGGTTCGCATCGGTCGAGTAGTCCTTGTCGGCGGAGGCTCCGTGCGGCAGGCCGCGCGACTCGAGCCACTCGCTCATCTCGCGGCGGCCGCCGAGCTCCGAGACGAATGCCTCGTCGAGCCAGGGCTTGTAGATGCGCAGGCCCGCGTTCGCGAGCAATCCGTACCGGTAGAAGCGCTCGATGTCGTTGCCCTTGTACGTCGACCCGTCGCCCCAGATGTCGACGCCATGCTGTGCCATCGCCTGCACGAGCAGCGTCCCGGTGACGGCGCGTCCGAGCGGTGTCGTGTTGAAGTAGCGCTTGCCCGCCGTCTGGATGTGGAAGGCGCCGCACTGCAGCGCAGCGAGACCCTCGCGCGCAAGCGGCTCGCGGCAGTCGACCAGCACGGCGTCCTCCGCGCCGTACAGCCGCGCGCGGTCGGGAACGACGGAGATGTCCGGCTCGTCGTACTGGCCGAGGTCGGCGGTGAACGCGTACGGGATCGCGCCGTGCTCGCGCATCCAGGCGAGCGCGCAGCAGGTGTCGAGCCCGCCGGAAAAGGCGATGCCGACGCGCTCTCCGACGGGCAGCGAGCCGAGGATGACGCGCGCGAGCGAGAGGGAATCGACGCTCACGCCGCCCCGCGCAGCGCCTGGGCCTGCATCTCCTCGGCGAGCTGCGCGCCGGTCACCGGCTCGCGGGAGATGAGCAGGACGGTGTTCTCGCCGGCGATCGTCCCGGCAATGTGCGGATGGCGCGCGACGTCGATCGCCTGCGCGAGCGCGCTCGCATATCCGTGCGGCGTCGTCACGACGACGAGATTCCCGCTCGGCTCGAGGCCGAGCGCCCAGCGTCCGAGCGCGACGGAGAGGGCCTCGTTCAGCGCGAACTCTGCCGCCTCAGGCGGCGCATACACGAGCCGGCCGCTCTCGTGCCGGATCTTGATCAGGCCGAGCTCGTGGATGTCGCGCGACACGGTGGTCTGCACGACCTCGTGGCCCTGGCTCCGCAGCGCCTCTGCGAGCTCGGTCTGCGTTCCGACCGGCCGCTCGTCGACGAGCCGCAGGATTGCCGCATGACGCTGCGCGCGATTCATCGTGCCGTCACCTCCGCGAGGATTTCGAGGGCCGCGTCGACGTCGCCGGAGCTCGCAACGAGCGGCGGCGCCAGGCGCAGGACGTTCGGGCCGGACGTCAGGCAGACAAGTCCGGCGTCCAATGCGGCGTCCACCAAAGGCTGCGCTGCGCCGGCGAGCTCCGCACCGACGAGCAAACCCGCGCCGCGCACGTCCACCACCCCGGGCAGCGACGCAAGCCCGGCCTTCAACCGCGCGCCGTTCGTGCGCACGTGCTGCAACAGCTCGTCGTCGATCGCATCGCAGACCGCGACGGCCGCCGCGCAGACGACCGGGTTGCCGCCGAAGGTGGAGCCGTGGTCGCCGGGCTGGAACGCGCGCGCGGCGTCGTCGGCGACGAGCAGGCAGCCGATCGGCAGGCCGTTCGCGAGCGCCTTGGCGAGCGTGACGAGGTGCGGACGGACGCCGAGCTGCTCGAACGCGAAGAAGCTGCCGGTGCGGCCCATCCCCGTCTGCACCTCGTCGAACGCGAGCAGCGCACCCAGCTCGTCCGCCAGAGCCGCCGCCGCAGCGAGGAACGCCGGCTCGAGGGGAATCACGCCGCCCTCGCCCAGCACGGGCTCGAGCAGCACGAGGCCGATGTCGTCCGACGCGGCCGCGCGCAGAGAGTCGACGTCGTTCGGACGCGCGAACCTGGCTCCCGGCAGCAGCGGCTCGAACGCCGCACGCTTCGCGGGCTGGCCGGTAACGGCGAGCGAGCCCGTCGTCCGGCCGTGGAAGCTCTGCTCGAGGGCGAGCACGCCCGGCTTGCCGGTCGCCTTGCGCGCGTACTTCAGCGCGGCCTCGTTCGCCTCGGCGCCGGAGTTGCAGAAGAAGGCCTGAGCGCCACCGAATCGATCCGACAGACGCCGCGCGAGCACCTGCGCGGGCTCGGTGCCGTACAGGTTCGACGCGTGCCAGAGCTTGTCGAGCTGCGCGTGCGCGGCGGCGAGCGGCGCCGGGTGGCGGTGACCGAGCCCGACGACGGCGATACCGCCGGCGAAGTCGAGGTAGCGCCGTCCGGCATGGTCGAGCAGCCACACGCCGTCGCCCTCGACGAAGGTGACCCGCGTCGCTGGATAGGTCGGGAGGAGCGCGCTCTCGAGGGCGACGCTCATGCGACCACCGCCGTCGAGCCGATCTCGGCGACGAGCCCGCTCTGCGCGGCGCGTGCGGCGGCGAGCAGCTTCGGAACGATGCCTCCCTCGAACGTGCCGTCGCCCACGAGCGTCTCCGCGCGGCCGGCGCGGATGGAGCGGACGAGCCAGCCGTCGTGGAAGACGCCCGGCACGTCGGTGAGAAAGTGGATGCGCGCGGCGCCGATCCCCACGGCGAGCGCGGACGCCGCTTCGTCCGCGTTCACGTTCAGCGGCCCACGGGCGAGGGGCGAGAGCACGGGCACGAGGCCTGCTGCGAGCGCCGAGACGACGGCACCCGGCGCCGAGGGCAGCGGGCGTCCGACGAGCCCGAGCTCCGGGATCTGCTCCGCCTCGAGCCCCGCCTCGTCGCCCGCGAGGGCGACGGCGTCCGGGCCGATCGCTGCGCAGACGGCCGCATTGACCGCGGCGAGGCTCTCCCGCACGACCTCGAGCCCGTCGGCGGTCGTGACGCGGCGGCCGCCGACGAACTGCACGTCGAGACCGCGCCTCGCCATCTCCCGGGAGATCTGCGGGCCGGCGCCGTGCACGACGCAGACCCCGTAGCCGGTGGCGCGCAGTTCCGCGACGGCCTCCGCGACGCCGCCGGTCGACGCGCCGCCGACCTTGAGGACGACGACGCTCATGTGCGGTAGTCCGCGTTGATCCGCACGTAGTCGTACGAGAGGTCGGTGGTGAGGTAGTTGGCGCTGCCGGTGCCGAGCGCGAGGTCGAGCTCGATCGCGCAGTGCCCGTTCAGCAGGGCGGGCTCGTCGCCGGTCGGCGTGCCGTTGAGCAGCACTTGCACATCGTCGATCGTGATCGAGAGCTTGCCCGGGTCGAGGTGCGCGTAGCCGCCGTCGAACTTCGCCGAGCCGGCCGCGGCAGCGATGCGGCCCCAGTTCGCGTCGTGACCGTGCAACGCGGTCTTCACGAGCGGCGAGGTGGCGACGCGCTCGGCGATCGCTCGCGCCTCGGCCACGTTCGTCGCTCCGCTCACACGAATCTCGGCGAGCACGGTCATGCCTTCGCCGTCGGCGACGATCGCCTTCGCGAGCTCCCCGCAGACCTTGCGGATGCAGAGCGCGAACTCGGCGTCGGTCGCAGGCGTCCGCTCGATGCCGCTCGCGCCGTTCGCGAGGAGCACGACCGCGTCGTTCGTGGAGCACTCGCCGTCGACGGAGATGGCGTTGAAGCTCGTGTCGACAGCGGGGCGCAGGAAGTCGATCGCCTCGCCCGGCTCGAGCGGATAGTCGGTCGTGATCACGGCGAGCATCGTCGCGAGGTTCGGATGGATCATCCCGGAGCCCTTTGCCATGCCGCCGACGACGAAATCCGTCCCTTCGGCGATCGACTCCTTCGGGCGCGTGTCGGTGGTCATGATCGCCTCGGCCGAGGTCGCCCCTCCCCACCGCGAGAGGTGCAGCGCCGCGTCCCGAATGCCGTTGACGACCTTCTCGAGCGGCAGCAGTGCGCCGATGACGCCCGTCGAGAGGACAATCACCTCTTCCGGCTCGATGCCGAGAAGCCGTGCCGCCTCGACCGCGGTCGCCCGCGCATCGGCGACGCCCTGATCGCCCGTGGCGGCGTTCGCGACACCGGAGTTCACGACGACCGCCTGCGGCTGCGCGACGTCGAGGTGCTCGCGCGAGACGACGACAGGCGCCGCGAGAAAGCGGTTCGTCGTGAACATCGCGGTACCCGTGGCGGGCACGAGCGAGCGCACGAGCGCGAGGTCGCGGCGCCCGTTCTTGCGGATGCCGCAGTGCACGCCGCCCGCGACGAATCCCTTTGCGGCAGTCACGCTCATACCAGCACCCCCGCGAGGCGCAGGCCGAGCGTCTCCTCGAGGCCGAGCGCGAGGTTTGCGTTCTGGAGCGCCTGCCCCGCCGCACCCTTGCCGAGGTTGTCGAGGGCGCAGATCACGACTGCGTGGCTCGTCGCGCGATCCTCGAACACCGCGATCTCCGCCCCGTCGGTGTGCTGCACCCGTGCGAGCTCGGGCACGATCCCTTCCGGCAGCACGCGAACGACGTCGCTCTCGGCATACGCGTCCTCGAGCAGCGACCGGAGGTCGCACCCTGCCTCGACATCTTGGGGCTGCACGTAACAGGTGGCGAGCAGCCCGCGGCGCACCGGCAGCAGGTGCGGGACGAGGCAGACCGGGAAGCCGAGCGCCTGCGCGATCTCGGGCGCGTGCTGATGCGCGCCGATCTTGTACGGCGAGAGGTTCTCGAGCACGAAGCCCGCGTGCGAGCTCTCCTTCAGCTGGCGGCCCGCGCCCGACACTCCCGACTTCGCGTCGACGACGACGCTCGCCGGGTCGATGGCGTCCTTCAGCGGTGCGAGCGCGAGGATCGCCGCGGTCGCGTAGCAGCCGGGGTTGGCGATGAGCGACCCGGTGGGCGGGAAGAGCTCCGGCACCGCGTAGCACCAGTCGCGAAGCGCCGACGCCTGCGGGTGCTCGAAGCCGTACCACGCGGGGTAGAGCGCGGAGTCCTGCAGCCGGTGCGCGCCCGAGAGGTCGACGACCACAGCGCCCGCCGGCGCGTCGAGCCGCGCGGCCCGGTCGTGCGAGAGGCAAGCGAAGACGACATCGGCGCCTGCGGCCAGCGCCTCGTCGTTTCGGACGAAGGGCGGCAGCGAGCCGTTCAGGCGGAAATCGAGGGCCGACGCAGGCTCGCCGGCGAGCGAGTCGGAGCCGAGCGCGACGACCTCGAGCTCCGGGTGCCGGAGCACGCGGTCGAGGGTCTCCTGTCCGGAGTACCCGGACGCACCGAGGATCGCAACCGTGGCCATCTCGGCATATTACTCAATTCAGCGCGTATTATGCAAATCAAGCTGAGAATGTCTCGATTACTGCCTCCGCGATTACGCGCATAGGGCGCCCCGAGACCTGGCTCGCCTTGCGGAGCCGGGAGAACGCCGCGTCCTCGGAGAGTGCCTGCTTCTCCATCAGGATCCCCTTGGCCCGCTCGATCGCCTTGCGCGCGGCGAGCGCGTCCGCCAGCGTGTCCACCTGGTCGCGAACCGCCGCCAGCTCGCCGAAGCGCGCCCGCGCGGTGACGATCGCCGGCAGCAGGTCGTCCTCGCGGAACGGCTTCGCCAGGTAGCCGAAGACGCCGGCGTCCGCCGCACGCGAGACGAGGCTCTGCTCCGTGAACGCGCTCACGATCACGATCGGGATCGGCCGCTCGCCGAGCATCCGGCGCGCGGCCTCGATCCCGTCGAGGCGCGGCATCTTCACGTCGAGCACGGCGAGATCGGGCTGCTCCGAGCGTGCGAGCTCGAGCGCCTCCACCCCGTCCCGCGCCTCGGCGCACACCTCGAACCCCGCCCGCTCGAGCATCGCCTTCAGGTCGAGGCGGATCAGCGTCTCGTCCTCGCCGACCAGCACCCTCACGGCCGGGTTCCTTCCTCGCCGACCGCGTGCACCTCGAGCGCCCCGTCCTCCGTCCGCTCCATGCGCAGCGGCCACTCGTTGCCGCTCGGCGACCGGACGGAGATCACGACCGGACGCAACGGCTTCTCGCCGACGGCGCGGCGGGCCGTGAGCAACTCGGCGTGGCGGACGACGGCCGCGCGTAGCGCCGGCACGAGGTCGCTCTCCTTGAACGGCTTCACGAGATACGCGAACACTCCGGCGGCGATCGCCTTCTCGACGACTGCACGATCGGAGAACGCGGTCAGCATCACGATCGGAATCGGCCGCTCCGCGTACATCCTGCGCGCGGCTTCGATCCCGTCGAGGCGCGGCATGCGCAGGTCGAGCAGCGCGACGTCGGGGCGCGAGCTGCGCGCGAGCTCGACCGCCTCCTCGCCGTCGCTCGCCTCGGCGCAGACGATCAGGCCGTGCTTCTCGAGGATGCCGCGCAGGTCGAGGCGGATGATCGCCTGGTCCTCCGCGACGAGGACGCGCAGCGGGCCCGTCCCGACGCTCTCCGACTCGCCGCCCATTTCGCTCTCCCCTCTGTTGATCAAACACCGCGGTTGATCAAACATCGCAGTTGATCAAACATCGCGGTCCACAAAAAAAGCCCCCAGGAGCACGCGCTCCTGAAGGCACCACTGCCTTCGGCGGGCCGCTTCTTCGCGGCCGACCTGACACCCACGGTACTTGCAGCGGCGGACGTGCGCAAGCGCGCGGTGGCTACGCGGTCGGGGCGCCCCGGCCGAGCTACGAGAGAACGCCGCGCATCCCGCGTACAGCCTGGTCGATCCGCTGCTCGTTCTCGACGAGTGCGAAGCGCACATAGCCCTCGCCGTCGACGCCGAACCCGCTGCCCGGGCTGACGGCGACGTGCGCCTCGCGCAGCAGGCGCACTGCGAAGTCCTGCGCCTTCTCCTCCGTCGGGATCCGAGCCCAGACGAACATCGTCGCGGGCGGCGGGGGCACGTCCCACCCGATCCGTTGCAGGCCGCCGCACAGGGCGTCGCGGCGACCCTGGTAGATCTGCGCGACCTCCGCAGGACGCTCGCGTGCCTCGCGCATCGCGACCGTCGCGCCGATCTGCAGCGGTTGGAACGTTCCGTAGTCGAGATAGGACTTCAACCGTGCGAGCGCACCGACGACGTCGGCGCGGCCGAGCACGAACGCGATCCGCCAGCCGGCCATCGAGAAGCCCTTGGTGAGCGAGTACAGCTCGATCGCCACCTCGCGCGAGCCCTCCGCCTCGAAGATCGAGGGCGGGCGGTAACCGTCGAAGCCGAGATCGGCGTACGCGAAGTCGTGCACGAGCACCATCTCCTTGTCGCGCGCGAAGTCGACGAGCTCCTGCATCTGCGCGCGATCGGCGATCGCCGTCGTCGGATTGTGGGGGAACGAGCACAGGAGCACGCGCGGCCGCGGCTGCGAGAGCTCCCACGCCTCCTTCACGCCCGCGACGAAGTCGACCTCGGGCCCGACGGGCACGCGTTGCACCGCTGCGCCGGCGAACCCCGGCCCGAAGAGATGGATCGGGTAGCTCGGGCTCGGCACGAGCGCGACGTCGCCCGGGCCGAGCAGTACCCACAGGAGATGGACGAGCCCTTCCTTCGCGCCGAGCGACATCGTCGCTTCGGTCTCGGGATCGAGCTCGACGCCGAACCGCTCCTGATACAGCTCGCACACAGCGGTGCGCAGATTCGGCAGGCCGCGGCTCGAGGAATAGCGGTGATTCCGCGGCAACAGAGCGGCTTCGCGCAGCTTCTCGACGGCAATCTCCGGCGGCGCAACGTCAGGATTGCCGAACCCAAAGTCGATCACGTCCTCGCCCGCCCGCCGCAACTCGAGCTTCAGCCGCTCGACTTCGGCAAAGGCGTAGGGAGGGAGGGCGTCGACCCTGCGAAACTGCATCACGCAGCACATCGTCGCACGGCGCGAAGCGCTTCGCGCACCGCAACCACCGCGCCGATCACGACGAGCGCCGGGGTCGGCAGGTCGCCCGCAGCCGCCCCGATCGCGCCCAGCGGCGCGACGACGACCTGCTCACGCTCCGTGGTACCCGCCGAGATGACCGCGGCAGGGGTTCCGGCGGCGAGCCCGTGCTCGATCAGGCGCTCGGCGAGCCGGGCGACCACCGCCCCACCCATGAAGGCGACAAGGGTCCCGGGAACACGGGCCAGGGCACCGGCGTCGAGCGCCTCGACGTCGTTCGCTGCGAACGCCGTCACAGAGGACGAGACGCCGCGGTGCGTAACGGGGATGCCGACCGACTCCGGCACTGCGGAGAGCGACGAGACGCCGGGCACGAGCTCAAACGGCACGCCGGCCTCGGCGAGCGCGAGCGCCTCTTCCCCGCCGCGCCCGAAGACGAACGGATCGCCGCCCTTGAGGCGAACCACACGCCGCCCGTTGCGGCCGTGCATGACGAGCAGCCTGTTCACGTCCTCCTGCTCGAGCTCGTCGCGTGCAATGCGCAACGCGTCGACGGGAGCCTCGGCGACGAGCTCGTCGCCGACGAGCCGGTCGTACACGAGCACCTCGCACGCGCGCAGGCGTGCGAGCCCGCGAACCGTGATCAGCTCGGGGTCGCCGGGGCCGGCGCCGACGAGTGCGACGGTCATCCGAGCGCCTGCGTGACGAGCTCGCGGAAGTAGTCGCGGCGCTCCTCGTACGTCGGGAGATTCTTCTTGGCCCACGGGCGCAGTCGTCGCAGCTCGCGCGCGAGCGACTCGTGCTCCGCGCCGAGTTGGGAGGCGAATCGATCACGAAGTAGCTGAGCGAGTGCGGGCGACGCGCCACCCGTGGAGACGGCGACGACGATCGGGCCCTGGCGGTGCACGGCCGGGAGGATGAACGAGCAGAGCTCCGGCACGTCGGCGACGTTGCAGAAGAGGTTGCGCTCCTCGGCGTCGGCCGAGATGCGCCGGCTCAGCTCGTCGTCGCTCGTTGCCACGACGACGAGCCAGACGCCCTCGAGGTCGGCCGAGCGGTAGTCCTGGGGCGTGACGAGGGTGACGATCGCGCCGGTCGTGCGCAGTCCCTCGACCTTCTCGCCGGCCATCCCGCCGCTCCCCACGACGAGGCAGGTCCGGCCCTGGAGGTCGAGGCACGCGACGTAATGTTGCTGCTGGGGCATCAGACGCCGACGGAGTGGATGCGCGCGCCCGCGCGATCGAGCTTGACGCTCAGCTCGAGCCCTTCGACCGCGACCGAGACGACGTACGCGCCGGGGCCGGCGGACTGCACCTTGACGCTCTCGAGCACGCGGCCCTCGAGCGCGTCGAGCGCCGAGCTGACCTCCTGCGCGCTGTCCGAGAGGGCCCGCCCGCCGGGAAGCCGGCGAAACGTCTTCAGCGCGGCCTGCTCGCCCTCGGGCCCGTAGACGCTGCGGATGCGGCCGGTCGAGAGGCCGAGCTCGATCAGCTCTTCGAGCGCCTGCGCCTCGTCGTCGCCGAGCTCGCCCTCCTGCACCGCGGCGACGAGGTCGGCGAGACGGCCGCGCCGCTCGTCGTCCTGCACCATCGCGAGCACGGCCTGCGCCTCTCCGAGCGCGACCTCTGCCGCGTCGCCGCGCACCGCGATCATTTCAGCGCGTCCTTGCCGAGAATCGCCTTCAGCTCGTGCTCGAAGCCGCCGTGCTCGATCGAGCAGTGCATGCCGCACTCCTTCGGCGCGTTCGACTCCCACCACCACCGTCCGGCGCGGTCGTCCTCGTCGGGGCCGATCGCACGCGTGCAGGGAGCGCAGCCGATCGACGTGTAGCCCTTCGCGTAGAGCGCGTGCACCGGCACGTCGTTCTCACGCACATACGCCCACACCTCGCGCTTCGTCCACTCGGCGAGCGGGTTCAGTTTCACGATCGCGCCGTGGTCGTGGTCGATCTCGATCTTCCGGATGTTCGTCCGCGTCGCCCACTGGTCGCGCCGCAGGCCCGTCACCCAGGCGTCGAGCCCGTCGAGCTGCTTCGTCAGCGGCTGCACCTTGCGCACGTTGCAGCAGAGCAGGCGGTTCTCGACCGACTCCTTCATCAGATCGAGCCCCTTCTTCGAGACGAGCCGCTCGACCTGCGCGGGATCCGGCAGCAGCACGTCGAGGTTGAGGCCGGGATACCGGTCGCGGAGCTCGGCGATCAGCTCGTGCGTCTCCTCGGGCAGCCGGCCCGTGTCGACGGAGAAGATCCGGACGGACGGGTCGATCTTGTACGCCATGTCGATGAGCGCGACGTCGTCGGCCTGGAAGGCGGCCGAGATCGCGAGACGCGGGCTGAACCGCTCGATCGCAAACTCGAGGACGACCTGCGGCTCCTCGCCCTCGAACTCCACCGACAGCTCGCCGGCCTCCAGCTCGTCGATCAACTCGTAGGTGCTCAAGCGACTGCCTCCTCTCTGCCAGGACGCTTGCGTGCAGGCTCGAGGCCGGCGAGAGCGCCGAGCTCGTCGTCTGACAGGCGGCGCTGGAATGCCGTGAACGTCTCGTTCTCCTCGCGCTCCGCGAGCCAGCCGCGCACGATCCCTTCGACCGCCGGCTCGAGCTGCTCGCTCGCGACGCGGCGGAACAGCGAGCGGCCGACCTCCGGCGCCGGCCCGAGCGAGCCGCGGACGAAAATGTCGTACGCCGAGATGCGCTGCCCCTCCGCGTCCTTGCCCGTAGTCGCCTGGAAGCCGAGGTCGCCGACCCAGTGCTGCGCGCACGCGTGCGGGCAGCCGTCGAGGTGGAGGCGCAACTCGCTGACCGCATCGCCGAACGTCGCCTCGAGGTGCTCGAGGAGGTCGCCGAGCCGGTCTTTCGTCTGGCCGACGGAGAAGTTGCAATGCGGCTCGCCGGTGCAGGCGATCGAATTGGCCCAGATCTCGTTCGTCGTCAGCGGCAAGCCGAGCTCGTCCAGCTGCGCGAGCACCGCATCGACCTGCTCGTTCGGGACGCCGGTGACGATCAGGTTCTGCTGGCGCGTCAGCCTGATGTCGCCGCCGAGTGAGTCGACGAGGTCCGCGACGGCGATCAGCTGGTCGCCCGAGGTGAGCCCGAGCTGCACGGGCACGCCGATGTACGAGAGACCGTCCTGCTTCTGCGCGTGCACGCCGATGTGCGCGGAGGGCTGCGCGTCGATCGGCGGCAGCTCGAAGCGCTCGAGCGTGCGGCCGAGCTTCGCCTCGACGCGCTCGCGCATCCCGTCGGCGCCGATGTCGTCGACCATGAACTTCATGCGCGCCTTCACGCGCGACATCCGGTACTTCAGGTCTTCGCTCCACACCGTCGTCGTGGCGCCGAGGATCTCGACGGCCTCCTCCTTCGGCACGAAGACGCCCATGTCGCGCGCGATGCGCGGCACCGAGGCAAGGCCGCCGCCGACCTGGACGGCATAGCCCTCACGGCCTTCCTTCAACACGCCCACCAATGAGATGCAGTTGATCTCGGGCGCGTTGCAGCGGTCGGGGCAGCTCGCGATCGAGTACTTGTGCTTGCGCGGCAGGTTTGCCCACTCGGGGCTCCCGTAGTACGTCTCCGTCGCGCTGTCGACGACGGGCGTACTGTCGAAGAGCTCGTCGGCAGCGATACCCGACACGGGGCAGCCGGTGATGTTGCGCACGGTGTCTCCACAGCCGCCTGCACTCGTGACGCCCGAGGCCTCGAGGTCGGCGAAGACGTCTGGGAGCGACGCGAGCTCGAGCCAGTGCAGCTGGATGCACTGCCGCGTCGTCAGCTCCGCGTCGCCCCGGCCGTAGCGGTTCGAGACCTCGCCGATCGTGCGGAGCCTGGCCGGCGTGAGCACGCCGTTCGGGATCTTCACGCGGAGCATGAAGGTGCCGACCTTCGGCTTGTCGTGGTAGAGGCCCCACCACTGGAGGCGGACGATGTCCTCCTCCGGGAGCGCCTCGTACCCGCCGGCGATCAGCGCGGGCAGCTCGTCGCGGATTCCGAGCGGCGCCTTGTCGAGCTTGATGCGCTCGACGGTGTTCCGCTCGAGCACGGTCTCCCACGTGGGGGTCGGCGCCATTCCGCGACGCTACGGGAAGTCACTATACTTTGGGAAGTGGGTTGTCCGGTCTGGTAGAGCTCTAGACAACCAGGACGAGCCGGTCGCGGTGCACGGCCTCGACGTTGACCGGCTTGCCCGCGAGCTCCGACGCGTCGACGGAGGCGATGCCCCGCGCGAACGACGTGCCGTCGGGCCCGACGAGCTCGACGCCGTCGCCGGCACGAAAGTCCGCGTCCCAGCCGGTCACGCCGACGGCGAGCAGGCTGCCTCCCCCGGTGACGACTGCGCGCTGCGCGCCCTCGTCGACGGTGATCCGTGCGGTCACGCGCTTGCCGTGCCTCAGCCAGAGCTTGAAGGCGGGCGCCGACTCGGCGGCGGCGAAGCGCGTGCCGGTCGCGCGGCCGGCGAGGATGCCGGACAGCACTCCCTCGCCTTCGCCGCCTGCGATCACGGTCGGGATGCCGGCGCCGGCGGCGACCTCCGCGGCGGAGACCTTGCTCTCCATCCCCCCGCGCCCGAGCGCGCTGCCGGGGCCGAAGACGGCGGAACGCGCGGCCGCGCCGTCCTCGATCAGCACGCCTTCGCTGAGCACGCCCGGCACTGTTGTAAGCAGGACGAGGAGGCGTGCCTGCACGAGCACCGCGACCTGCGCGGCGAGCGCGTCGTTGTCGCCGAAGCTGATCTCGTCGGTCGCGGTTGCGTCGTTCTCGTTCACGACCGGGATCGCACCGAGCGAGAAGAGCGCCGTCAGCGCGCTGCGCGCGTTCACGTACGCGCGACGCTCGGCGATCTCGGTGCCGGTGAGCAGGATCTGCGCCGCCTCGAGCCCGTGCGGCCGCAGCGCGTCCTGCCACGCGCGCTGGAGTGACGCCTGGCCGAGGGCCGATGCCGCCTGCAGCTTCGGCAGGCTCGTCGGCCGCCGTGTGAGCCCGACGCGGCGCATCCCGAGCGCGATCGCGCCGGAGGAGACGACGCACACCGGCGTGCCGGAGGCGACGATCTCCGCGATCTCCGCCGCGCGCCCTCGCAGCAGCGAGCGGCGCGGCCGCCCCTGCGCGTCGACGACGAGGCTCGAGCCGAGCTTGACGACGAGCGGCGGCTTCACCGCTTCTGCGTTCCGTCGCCGACGACGCGGTATTGCCGCAGCCAGAGGTCGCGGTACGTGACGGGACCGCGGGGCCCGGGCACCCGGTCGACGTTGATGCCCGTCTCGGGCGCGCCGGTGAGCGCAAAGCCGTCGGTGAAGCGCGTCGGTGCATTCCAGAAGGCGGCAGTACCTCTGTACGACGAGAGGAACCGCTCGGCCTCCGCGGCGTCCTCGGTGGCGATCGTGGCGGCGAGACCCGACGTCTCGCCGTTCGCAAGCGCCACCGCTTCGTCGAGCGACTCGACGACGCGCACGGTCACCGACGCGATCTGATCGGCGTCGTTCGCCCACTCGTGGCCGATCCGCTCCGGCTCGCGCACCGTGATCCCGATCCGCGCGAGCACGGCGAACAGCCCGGGCAGCTGCGCCTCGGCCGCGCGGTCGACGAGCAACAGGTTGAGCCGGTTGCAGACGCCGAGCCGGTCGAGGCTCGCCTCGACGAGCCGCTCTGCCATCGCCGGGTCGGCGCCGGCGCCGACATAGAGGACGCCGCCGCCCTCGGCGTGCGCGAGCGTGCGGACGCCGTGCTGGGCGGCCTCGCGCGCGAGCGCGGCCGTCGTCTCGCCGCTGCCACGGAGGATCACGAGCGGCAGCACGTTCGGCAGGGAGACGAGCACGCGCGCGCCCTCCCGCTCCGGCGAGCGCACAAGACCGACGGCGGCGGGCGGCAGGCCGGCCCCGGCGAGCGCAGGGCGCAACACCTCGTCGACGAGGACGGTGACCGTCCGAAGCGCGGCGCCGCCGGTGCGCAGCACCGCCGCGTTCAGGCTCTTCAGCAGCTGGCCGGCGACATCGACGGCCACGTTCGGCCGGGCCTCGAAGTTCGCACCGACGGCGCCGATCGGAATCCGACGCAGGGAGACGAGCAGGCCGTTCTCGAGCTCCCAGCTCTCGTCCTCGCGCTCGAGCGCCGGCAGCGCCGCGAGCTGTGCGAGCTGCTCGCCGAGCGCTGCGATGCGCACGTCGTCGAGGCGGAGCCGGTCGAGCGCACCCTCGTCGAGCTCGGCGGCGGCGACGTCCTCCGCGTTCGCCTGCGCAATCGCGTCGTGACGCTCGCCGACGAGCGCCGCCGCGAGCTCGAGCGCACGCGCGACCCCGTCGTCGGTCAGCGCCCCCACCGCTCCCTGGGCCGCAGCCGCCTCGTGCGCCACCTGCTCTCTCAGCTCGGTCATCAGCTCATCCTGTATTACGCAGCGCCGCGGAGATGCCTGCGATCGAGCGCAGCAGCGGCGGCTCGGCCGCCTCGTCGCCCGCGCGGTAGCGGCGGAGCAGCGCGACCTGGATCGCGTTCATCGGGTCGACATACGGGTTGCGCAACTGCACCGATCTCTGAACAACCGGCTGCCGGTCGAGCAGCCGGCCGGCCTCGACGATCTCGAGCACCGCAGCAACCGTGCGCGCGTGCTCGGCGGCGATCGGCTCCCACAACCGGTCGTCGGGCACGAGGGTGAGGTACTCGCGCGCGATTTCCATGCTCGACTTCGCGAGCGTCATCTCGAGATTGTTGACGAGCGTGCGGAAGAACGCCCAGTCGCGATAGAGACGCCGCAGCTCCGCGATGTCCGCGCCCGAGAAGGCCGTGCCGCAGCCGTACCACGCCGGCACGAGGCAGCGGTTCTGCGTCCACGCGAAGACCCACGGGATCGCACGCAACGAAGAGAGGTACTCCGCCCCTTCCGGACGCCTCGACGGCCGGGAGCCGATGTTCAGGAGCGCGAGCTCGTCGACCGGCGTGAACGCACGGAAGAAGTCGACGAACCCGGCGTCGTCGACGAGCGCACGAAATGCCGCATGTGAGCTGTCGGCCAGGGCGGCCACGATCGCCTCCGCGCCCTCCGGCGGATCGACGTCGGTCCGCTCGGGCACCGAGGCGAGCATCGTCGCCGCGAGCGACGCCTCGAGGTTGCGGTACGCGAGACCCGGCAGCCCGTACTTGAACGCGATCGTCTCGCCCTGCTCCGTCAGCTTCAGCCGCCCGGGCGGCTCGCCCTGCGGCTGCGCGAGAATCGCGTCGTACGTCGGCCCGCCTCCGCGGCCCGCGCTGCCCCCGCGGCCGTGGAAGACGGTCAGCTCGACCCCGCGCGACCGCGCGACCTCCGCAAGCGTGACAAGCGCACGGCGGATCTCCCACTGGGCGCTGAGGTAGCCGGCGTCCTTCGCCGAGTCGGAGTAACCGACCATCACCTCGCGGCAGCCGACCGTGTCGAGCAGCTCGCCGTAGATGCGCGGCGCGGCCCGTAGCGCTTCGACCGACTCGAAGAGCGGCACGACCGACAGCGGCTCGTCCGTCAGCTCGTGCACGCGGCGCACGTCCTCCGCCGAATCGGTTCCCGACACGATCCACGTGTCGAGCGCTTGCGGCCCGTGCCGCCTGCGGGCGTCGGCGACCGCTTCCGCCATCCCGCGAATGCGCTCGTCAGGCTCGACGAGGTCGCGTGCGTGCGTGCGGACATCGAGCTTCGCGAGATGCAGGCCGAAGATCTCGACCCGGCGCCGCAGCGCGGCGAGAGCGCCGTCGGCGATGCGCGCGCCACGGTTGGCGCGCAGGCTCCGGTCGATGACGGCGAGATCCTCTGCGAGATCGTCCGCAGACGCGTATGCGTCCGCGTCGAGCCGCCGCCACATGAACGACAGCTTGCGCCGGTAGGGCTCGTCGCGGTTCTGGTCACCGATCTCGTCTGCGTACTCCGCGAGCTCGTGCTCGTCGCGCTCGATCGACGCAAGCAGGTCGTCGTCGACGGGTGTGAGGCGCGACGACACCCCGATCTCCGCAGCGAGCGCGCGTACCTCGGCCCCGTAGCGGAGCCGGAGCATACGCCGCGCCCGCTCGAGCGCCTCCCTGATCGTGTCGGCTCCGGCGTTCGGGTTCCCGTCGGCGTCGCCGCCGATCCAGGTGCCCCAGCGCAGCGGCGCGGGCGCGCCCGGGAGCAGGCGGCGGTAGTCGGCGAGCAGGCGCTCGGAGGCATCGATGAGACTCTGCTCGAAGAACCAGTGGCCGTTCCGGATCTCGTCGACGACGCGCGGCCGCCGCGAGCGCACCTCGTCCGCCTGCCAGTGCGCGGTGATCTCGGCGGCGAGCGTCGCCTCGATCTCGGCGCGACGCGCCGGTGCGAGCAGCGGGTCGTCGAGCTCGGCGAGCAGCGCTGCGATGCGCAGGTGCGACGCGAGCACGGTCCGGCGCGTCGCTTCCGTCGGATGCGCGGTGAGCACGAGCTGCAGCGAGACCCGGCGCTCGAGCTCCTCCGACGCGACGCCCTCGAGCCGCGCGAACGAATCGTCGAGCGATTCCCGCGGCACGCGCTCGTCGAGCTTGTACGCACGGAGCCGGCGCACGCGATGGTGCTGCTCGGCGACGTTTGCGAGCTGGAAGTAGAGGGCGAAGGCGCGCAGCACGCTCGCCTGCCGCTCGAGCGGCAGCGCCTCGACGGCTTCCTGGACCTCCTCGTGCGACGCGCCGGCGCGCGACGCGCGCGCGAGCGCGCGCACCCGCTCGACGTCCTCGAGCAGCGACTCGCCCTCCTGCTCGACGAGGACGCGCCCGAGCAGGTCGCCGAGCAGGCGGACGTCACGGCGGAGCGGTGCATCGGGGGTTTCCACGTGTCCAGCCTAGGCTTGGGGCTACCTCAAAACCGAACAATCGGTTCCAGCTTCCGGCAGGCCCGCGCTAGCGTCGATGCATGAGTCAGACGCTCTTCGACAGGGTCTGGGAGAGCCATCTCGTGCAGCGCGCGGAGGGCCTGCCGGCGCTCCTCTACGTCGACCTGCACCTCGTGCACGAGGTCACCTCGCCTCAGGCATTCGAGGGCCTGCGCGTCGCCGGCCGCCCGGTGCGCCGTCCCGACCTGACCCTCGCGACGATGGATCACAACGTCGTCACGGGCGACGACACGCCCATGGACGAGCTCTCGGCGCAGCAGCTCCAAGCCCTCGCGCAGAACTGCGCAGAGTTCGGTGTCCCTCTGTACGAGACCGGTAGCGGGCACGAGGGGATCGTGCACGTGATCGGACCGGAGCTCGGGCTGACGCAGCCGGGCATGACGATCGTCTGCGGCGACTCGCACACGTCGACGCACGGCGCGTTCGGCGCGCTCGCGTTCGGGATCGGCACCTCCGAGGTCGAGCACGTGCTCGCGACGCAGACCTTGCAGCAGAACAAGCCGCGCTCGATGCGGATCCGCTTCGAGGGCGAGCTGCCGGAGGAGGTCACGGCGAAGGACATCGTACTCGCGGCGATCGGCCGGCTCGGCGTCGACGGCGGGGTCGGCCACGTGATCGAGTACGCGGGCCCTGTGATCGAGCAGCTCTCGATGGAGGGCCGGCTCACGATCTGCAACATGTCGATCGAGGCGGGCGCGCGCGCGGGGATGATCGCCCCTGACGAGACGACCTTCGCGTATCTCGAAGGCCGGCCGGGCGCGCCGACGGGTGCCGCGTGGGAGCAGGCGCTGGAGCGCTGGCGCACGCTGCCCAGCGACGCCGATGCCGTCTTCGACCGCGAGCTCACGATCGACGTCTCGGAGCTCGGGTCGCAGGTCACCTGGGGCACGAACCCCGGCATGGTCGTTCCGATCGACGGCGTCGTGCCGGATCCGGCGTCGTTCGACGACGCCGACGCTCGTGCCGCCGCCGAGCGCGCCCTGACGTACATGGCGCTCGAGCCGGGCACGCCGATCCGCGACATCGAGGTCGACCGCGTGTTCATCGGCTCGTGCACGAACTCACGGATCGAGGACCTGCGCGCGGCCGCCGCGGTGGTGCGCGGACACCACGTGCATCCGTCGGTGCGTGCGATGGTCGTTCCCGGCTCCGCCCAGGTGAAGGAGCAGGCCGAGGCGGAGGGGCTCGACCGGGTCTTCGTCGACGCCGGCTTCGAGTGGCGGCGCGCGGGCTGCTCGATGTGCCTCGGCATGAATCCCGACGTGCTCGCGCCGGGCGAGCGGTGCGCCTCGACGTCGAACCGCAACTTCGAAGGCCGCCAGGGCGCGGGTGGGCGCACGCATCTCGTCAGCCCGGCCGTCGCTGCGGCGACCGCGATCGCCGGCCACTTCGCCGACGCACGCGAGCTGGTGCCTGCGTGAAGGCGTTCCGCAGGGTGACCTCGAACGCGTTGGCGCTCGACCGCCCCGACGTCGACACCGACCAGATCATTCCGAAGCAGTTCCTGAAGCGCATCGAGCGCAGCGGCTTCGGCGAGTTCCTGTTCTTCGACTGGCGCAAGGACCCCGCCTTCGAGCTGAACCGCCCGGAGGCGAAAGGCGCGCGGATCCTCGTTGCCGGTCGCAACTTCGGCTGCGGGTCGTCGCGCGAGCACGCACCGTGGGCGCTCGCGGACTACGGCTTCGACGCGGTGATCGCGCCGTCGTTCGGCGACATCTTCCGGCAGAACTCGCTCAAGACGGGGCTGCTGCCGGTGCAGCTGCCGCCCGAGCAGGTGAAGGAGCTGATGGCGCGCGCCGACGCCGGCGAGGAGATCACGGTCGACCTCGAGGCGCGCACTGCCGGCGGCTTCCCGTTCGAGCTCGACGACTTCGCCCGCGAGTGCCTGCTGGAAGGCCTCGACGACATCGCGCTCACGCTGCGCGACGAGCCGGCGCTGACGGCGTACGAGACGGCGCACACCGCGCCGATCTCCACGACCGCGCTGTAGCGACGCCACCGCCCGCAATCCCAGGTGTCCCCGGCGGACACGCCTGGTGACAGTCACGAGACGTGGCTGCGGTCGACAGGGGCGGATGCGCGTCGAAGCGGCGCTCGAGGCCGTGGGGCCGCGAACGCCGCTCCGATCGCAACGGCGGCGCTTGGAGGGTTAGGCCGCCGAGCCTGAGTCGTCCTGGGCTTGCACTTCCTGCTTCATCAACCCGAGCAGGTCGTGGTAGAGCTGCGCGAGGCCGGCCTCCGACAGCGGCCCGCGGTTCGCGCGCTGCAGGTACTGCAGCATCCACTCCTCGCGCGCGAGATCGACGAAGCCGATCCCGTGCTCTTCCTTGTAGCGCTTCAGCCGTGCGACGAGCTTCAGTCGCTTGTTCACGAGCTCGACCAGCGAGCGATCGAGATCGGAGATCTCTCGCCGCGCTCCGAGGACGTACGGATCCTCGGGCGCGGCGACACCGTGCTTCTCGGTAGAGCTCATGCTCCCTCCTCAGAATGACCTTCGTAGACTCCGACGACCCGCAACGTGCGCGTCACCGCATCGAGCTCTCGCAGCGCGACCTGCACGGTCGGCTCGAGGGGATGTCCGGCGACGACCGCGTCGAAGCGGTACTTCCACGGCGTCGCAGGCAGCGGGCGCGACACGAGCCGCACCAGATCGAGCCCCGCGCGCGCGAACGGCTCGATCGCCGCGAACAGCGCGCCCGGCTTGTGGTTCGTCGCAAACGTGAACGCAGTGCGGGCATCGCGCAACCCACGGTCGACGCGTGTGTACGGCGCAATCGAGACGAAACGTGTGAACGCGAGCGTGTCGCCGACGTCGTGCTCGAGCACCGTCAGCCCGTACAGCTCCACCGCCTCGTCGCCGACGATCACCGCGACGGTCGGGTCACCGTCCTCTGCCGCCTGGCGGCCGGCCTCCGCCGTCGTCGAG
>DATCOE010000106.1:0-14790 GCA_036564885.1 Gaiellaceae bacterium
CTGCCCGAGCCGCCACAGCCGCTCGCCCGGCAGCGACTCGTCGAAGTAGTCGTGGTGCCAGTGCAGCAGCCGGTCGACGCATTCCGCGACCGGGTGCTCCTCGTACATCAGCAGCTCGCCGCGCGACGGCATCGCCGCGGAGATCCCGCGTGCCCACCCGTCCAGATCCTCGAGCCGCGCGAGCACGCCTTCCGGGCTGTACACGAGGTCGAAGCGCCGGCGGCGCAGCTCCGACGGGAGCGCCTGCACGTCCCCCCGCACCCAGAGGATCGAGGGCCACCGTTCGCGCGCCGCGTCGAGCAGCTCCACCGACTCGTCGATCGCTGTGACGACGGCGCCGAGCTCCGCGAGCTCGGCCGCGCCCTCGCCGGTGCCGCAGCTGAGGTGCAGCACGCGCTTCTTCGTCAGGTCGCCGAGCGTCTGGCGCACGATCGCGGGAAGGCCGGGCCGCGGGCCCGATCGTCCGAGATGGCGCTCGTTCCAGGCTCGGCGGTTGCGTTCGGTCGGCTCCATTGTGTCTGCCTTCGTGTCCTAGATGAGCAGCGAGAAGCCGCCGTCGACGATGAGCGTCTGCCCGCGCACCATGGCAGCGTCGGGGGAGCAGAGGAAGGAAACCGCAGAGGCGATGTCGTCGGGCTCGACGAGGCGGCCGGCGGGAGTGCGCTCGACCGAGCGGAGCATCTCCTCCTTGTTGGGGAAGTGCTCGAGCGCGCCGGTGTCGACGACGCCGCCCGATACGGCGTTCGCGCGGATCCCGCGCGGCGCGAGCTCGACGGCGAGATAGCGCACGACCGACTCGAGCGCAGCCTTCGAGGTTCCGATGAGCACGTAGTTCTCGAGCACCCGGTGCGAGCCGAGGCTCGAGATGGCGACGAACGACGAGCCATCGTCCATCGCCGGCGTGGTCGCGCGCGCGATCGCGAGCAGCGCGCGTGCGTTCGCGTTCAACGTCCAGTCCCAGTGCTTGTCCTCGGTCTCGAGGGCGGGGCGGATCACGCCGGTCGCCGCGTTGTGCACGACGACGCGGTACGGCCCGTGCGACGCGAGCTTCGCGACGACGCTCGCCTTCGATACGTCGCCGCGCACGAGCACCGGCTCGCCGCCCGCTGCGCGCACGGTCTCCGCCGCCTGCTCCGCGGCGGTGTCGTTGCGCATGTAGCCGAGCACGACGCGCTTCGCGCCGTCACGGACGAGCCGCAGCGCGATTGCCAGCCCGATCCCCCGTGTGCCGCCGGTGACGAGCACCGACGAGCCGTCGAGGCTCATCGCGTGTGCGGGCGGGGCGTGTCGCCCTCGGCCGAAGGCCCCCAAGCAACGCACCCGGTGGCCAGAGCCGGGATCATGAGCTTCGTCCGGGTCTGGCCACCGGCGCGGAGCTCGGCAGCTCGTCCCAGCCGGGCCGGGAGCGCGGCTCGCGGCCGCCGTCGTGCGCCTTGGATGAGGCGTGCCCGAGCCGGTCGAGTAGGGCCATCTTCTCCTCGGCATAGCGGCGCACCGGGTGCGTCCCCGGCAGGTCCTGGACGAGCTCCTGCACGCGGGCGCGGAGCTGGTAGGCGAAATGCGGCGTCGCAGGCCCGACGAGGGCGTCGACGTCGGCGAGGGTGGGCTCTGGCATCGCACGAACCCTAACCGACGGTAGCCTCGGAGACGTGCGACGAGCCTCTCCCGTGGACGCGATGTTGCTCGGCGCCGTGCTCCTCTGGGCGCTGAACGTCACGGTCACGAAGTACATGCTCGAGCACGGCTGGAGCCCGCTCGCGTACGGGACGATCCGCTACTTCGCCGCGATCTCCCTCTTCTGGGCCTTCACGTACCACCGGGAGCGGTCGTTCCGGATCGCCCGGAGCGACCTGAAGCTCGTGCTCGTCGCCGCCTCGATGATCTTCGTCAACCAGCTCTGCTTCGTCTACAGCCTGAAGCTCGGCCATGCGTCGACCATCTCGCTGCTCTTCGGGACGACGCCCGTCTTCGTTGGGCTGCTCGCGCTCGCCTTCCGGCTCGGACGTCTCCAGGGGACGTTCTGGCTCGGCGCCGCCGTGACGTTCGCCGGCGTGGCGCTCATCGCTCTGGCGTCGGGCGGCGGTTTTTCGACGGACTTTCGGGGCACCCTGCTCGGAATCGGGACGGCCCTCACGTGGGCCTGCTACACGGTCGCGATAGCGCCGCTGATGCGCCGCTACTCGCCGTACCGGATCAGCGCGGTCGTGCTCGCGATCGGCTGGATCCCGCTCGCGCTCGTCAGCATCCCGCAGGTCGGTGCGCAGCACTTCACCTTCGGCTGGAAGATCTGGCTCGGCTTCGGCTACGCGGTGATCGGGCCGCTCTTCCTCACGAACATCCTCTGGTTCACGGCCGTGGACATCGTCGGCGCGCCGCGCGCGGCGCTGTTCAACAACCTGCAGCCGTTCTTCGGCGTGCTGTTCGCACTGCTCTTGCTCTCGGAGTCGCTGAGTCCGCTCGAGATCGCCGGCGGCGTCCTGATCTTCGTCGGCATCGCGCTCGAACGCGTGTGGCGCAAACCTCTAGCGGATGCGGTGCCCGGAAGCCGCAATCCGGCCGAGACCGGAGTCGGCGAAACGATCGGGCCCGAGTGACGTCGCTGCGACGAGCTTCATCCCGTTCACGCAGCGCCACGCCTCCTGCTCGGACGCGGTTTGCGCCCACCACACCTTGACGCCGTCGAGCTGGAAGCTCTTCTCCATGCCTGCGCGGCAGTCGCCCGTGAAGCGCGCCGCGACGAAGACGATCTCCCGCCCGGCCGTGTTGCGGAAGAAGATGCGCAGCGCGCCGCCGTGCGTCCAGCGCTCGTACTGCCAGCCGATCGCCAGCCTGGCGGGGACGTAGGCGAGGGTGGGCACGGTCTTCGCGATCCGGTGCTGAGTGACGACCGGGACGACGGGTGTCGCCGCGGCGGCGGCGGAGAAGCCGCCGGCCGCGGCGACGGCGATCAGGGAGCAAAGGCGCCTGGTCACGGGCTGAACCGTACGCAGCGCCTGTAAAGGTCGCGCTCGCGCCGCGTAAAGAATTGGGCGGCATACTCCCGGTATGGCCGAAGATTTCATGCCGCTGCTCGGCTGGGACTACATCGAGCTTTGGGTCGGCAACGCCAAGCAGGCCGCGTACTTCTACGAGCACGCGATGGGTTTCTCGCGCACCGCGTACTCCGGTCCGGAGACGGGCGTGCGCGACCGCGCCTCGTACGTGCTCGAGCAGGGCGACGTCCGACTCATCGTGACGTCCGCCGTCCGCGAGGAGAGCGACATCACGAAGCATCACGCGCGCCACGGCGACGGCGTGAAGGACATCGCGCTCACCGTCCCGGACGCAACCGAGGCGTACCGGCAGGCCGTGCAGCGCGGCGCGCGCGGCGTGGCGGAGCCCACGCGGCAGGAGGACGAGTTCGGGACGATCGAGACGTCGGCGGTCGCGACCTACGGCGACACGATCCACACGTTCGTCGACCGCAAGGACTACGCGGGACCGTTCAAGCCGGGCTACGTCTCCGTATCGGCGAACGGCGCGCCGGGCGGCGTCGGCCTGCTGAACGTCGACCACATCGTCGGCAACGTCGAGCTCGGCCGTATGAACCACTGGGTCGAGTACTACGAGCGCGTCTTCGGGATGACCGAGATGATCAGCTTCACCGACGAAGACATCTCCACCGAGTACTCGGCGCTGATGTCGAAGGTCATGGCGGACGGCGAGGGGAAGATCAAGTTCCCGATCAACGAGCCGGCCGAGGGCAAGCGGAAGAGCCAGATCGAGGAGTACATCGAGTTCTACGGCGGCGCCGGCGCACAGCACATCGCGCTCGCGTCGGAGAACATCGTGACGACGGTCGAGGCGCTGAAGGAGCGGGGGATACTCTTCCTCGACACGCCCGACGCGTACTACGAGGACGTCGGCGATCGCGTCGGCGAGATCGCCGAGGACTGGGCGGATCTGCGTAGGCACAAGATCCTGGCCGACCGCGACGACGACGGCTACCTGCTGCAGATCTTCACGAAGACGGCGCAGGACCGGCCGACGATGTTCTTCGAGGTGATCGAGCGCCACGGCGCGCGCGGCTTCGGCGACGGCAACTTCAAGGCGCTGTTCGAGGCGATCGAGCGGGAACAGGCGCTCCGCGGCAACTTGTAATGCTCGACGCCGCCCAACGGCAGGCCCGCTCGCTCGAGCATCTGGAGCACCGTCCCTGGCCGGTACCTGCGCGCGGCTGGACGATGGGGCAGACCTGGGAGGACCTTCTGTTCGCGCACTGGCGTGTGCCGCTCGAGGCAGTGCGTGCACACGTGCCCGCGGAGCTCGAGGTCGAGCAGCACGACGGCAGCGCGTGGATCGGCGTCGTGCCGTTCCGCGTCACCGGCCTGCGCCTGCGCGGGACGCTACCGCTGCCCGGCGTGTCGTCGTTCCTCGAGCTGAACGTTCGCACCTACGTGCGCGCCGCCGACGGCAAGCCCGGCGTCTGGTTCTTCAGCCTCGACGCGTCGAGCCGCATCGCCGTCGAGGTCGCACGGCGCACGTACAGGCTCCCGTATTTCCACGCGCGGATCTCGGTCGAGCGGCGCGGTCAGTGGCTCGACTACGACTGCGCGCGGCTCAACGAGCGCGGGCGCGTCTTCAGTGGCCGCTACCGGCCTGAAGGCGACGTCTTCAACGCGGAGCCCGGCTCGCTCGAGTGGTTCCTCACCGAGCGGTACTGCCTGTACACCACCGACGAACAGGGCACGTTGCGGCGCGCGGAGATCCATCACGAGCCCTGGCCCCTGCAGGGCGCAGAGGCCGAGATCGAGCTGACGACGATCTCGCCCATCGGGCTCGACGGGCTCCCGCTCTGCCATTTCTCACGCCGCCAGGACGTGGTGATCTGGCCGCTCGAGCCCGCTCGTTGACACGTTTGCGGCACGTCGGCGCCAGGCCGATGGAGATCATCGGTTGCCGGGTCGTCGAGAGAGGGATGCGCGCACCCGCGGCCGGGTCTTGCACGCAGACGATCCAGTTCGTCGCGATGTCGGCTTTCGTGTAGTTCGGGTCCGAGGAGTCATCGTCCTCGAGGGCTCCGATCGAGCTGATGACCCGGCTCGCCTTTGCGTAGCTCATCCCGATCAGCCGAGGGGCGCGGAACGGGCAGATCGGCGTCGCGATCGCGAGCAACTCCGGACCGAGAGGCCCACTGGACTGCCTCTCGAGGCAGACGGTCCACTCTGCCGGTGCGGGCGTTCCGTCGGGACCGACGACTCGGGCGTGCCGACCGAGCGGACGAAGGATCGAGCGGGCGGCGCCTGCGCGCATTCCCACGAGCGAGTGCTTCGGTGCTGCGACGGCGGTTGCCGGAATGAGCGGCTTCGCGTCACTTCCGTCCGCGGCGACATGCCAGATCGCGCCGATCGTGTAGCAACCGGTGATCGTCGTGGCGTGCCGGTAGGCCAGTCGTTTCCCGTTCGGCGACCAGGCGGGATACTTGTCGTAGTGGCCGTCTGTGGCGTGTCGGAGACCGGTGCCGTCCGAGTGGATCGTTCCGATCCACGATTTCGAGCAGCCGTCGGTGTGCATGTACGCGATCTGGTCGCCGCTCGGTGACCAGACAGGCGCGGTTCCGGCCGTGAGACGCCGAGCTGCCCCTGTCGCGACGTCGACGGCGTAGAGCGTTCCGCCCGGATAGTCGTCGAAGAAGGTGTCTTCTTGCGACGGAGCCATCACGTACGCGATCTTCGTGCCGTCCGGGGACCACACCGGATCGAGGGCGATGCCGGGCGGATGGATCAGGCGTCTCGGTGTGCCGGCCGGGACGTCGACCGTCCAGATATCGCCGTCCGAGAGCGCGAGCCGCCGCGAGTCCGCGGACCAGGCCGGGTCTCCGAGACCGGCGCCTGCGTTGAAGCTGTGCGCGGAGGTTCCGTCGGGGTGTGCGATCGCCGCCCCGCCGTTCGTGCCCGCGGTGTACGCGATCCAGCACCCGTCGGGCGACCACACGGGGTACGAAGCGCCCTGCACGAGGCGGTGCGTTCTGCTGCCGTCGGCCTGAGCGATCGCGATGTCCTCCTCGCGTGAGACGACGAGCCGGTTCCCGTCCGGCGCCCACTGCCCGACAGCGGCTCCTCGAGCGACGAGTCGCCCGTTGCCCGTTGCGACGTCTGCGACGTACTCGGCGTCGCTCGCTTCCACCGGATCCTCGTACGAGAATGCGATTCGCGTTCCGTCCGGCGACCAGACCGGACCGAACGCCCCGTCTTCGTAGTCGGCACGGTGGCTCGCGACGAGGTAGGGGTGCGTTGCGCAGCCCGATGCAGCGTGATGCGCGCCGTACCCGGACGCGGCGAGCACGGCGCCTGCAAGCGCAAGACTCCACGTGACTCGCATGGCGGGATCTTGCCGTGCCGTAGGCGATCCGTCGAGCCTGCGGCCCGAATACGCTGTGCTGGATGACCGCGCCGCGCCGCACCGCGCTCTTCTCCGTCTTCGCCGCGCTGGCCCTGATCGGGCTGAAGCTCGGCACGGGCCTCGCCACCGGCAGCCTCGGGCTTCTGTCCGAGGCGCTGCACTCGGGCACCGACCTGATCGCCGCGCTGCTGACCTTCTTCGCGGTCGGCGTCGCCGTCCGGCCGGCCGATACCGGCCACCAGTACGGGCACGGCAAGGCAGAGCACCTCTCGGCGCTCGGGGAGGCCACGATCCTCGTGCTCGCGAGCCTCCTGATCGTCTGGCGCGCGATCATGCGTCTCACCGGCTCGACGCACCCCGCCGTGCATGCAGCGTGGTGGGCGCTCGTCGTGATCGGCGTCGTCCTCGTCATCGACGTCACTCGTACGATCGCGTCGGCGCGCGCAGCACGCGCATACGGGAGCGCGGCGCTGTCGGCGAACGCGTTGCATTTCGCGAGCGACTTCGCCGGCTCCGTCGCCGTGCTCGTCGGCCTCTTCCTCGTGCGCGCGGGCTACGTGAAGGCAGACTCGATCGCCGCGCTGTTCGTCGCGTCGCTCGTGCTCCTCGCGGCGGTGCGGCTCATGCGACGCAACGTCGACGTGCTCATGGATCGCGTGCCGGCTGAAGCCGAGGATGCGGCACGCAGCGCGATCGACGGCATCCGCCCGTCCGTCGACCTCCGGCGCCTGCGCATGCGCCAGGCGGCGGGCCGCTACTTCGCCGACGTCGTGATCGGCGTCTCCGTCGACGCCGTCGTCGGTCAGGGCCACGCGGCGGCGGACGCGGTCGAGCGCGCGGTGCAGTCGGCGCTTACCGAGGCGGACGTCGTCGTGCACGTCGAGCCGCTCGGCGACCGCGCGGACGTGCGCGAACGCGCGCTCGCCGCGGCCCTCGGCGTGGAGCGGGTGCGGGAGGTGCACAACGTCAGCGTGGTGTCGACCGACTGGGGCATCGAGATCTCGCTGCACCTCAAGCTGCCGGGCGGGCTCTCGCTCGACGAGGCACACGAGATCGCGGAGGACGTCGAGCGCGCGATCGTCGCCGCCCTGCCCGAGGTCTGCTCTGTGGAGACGCATCTCGAGCCGCTCGCAGAGGAGGCGGAGGGCACTCGCCTGCCGGCGACGGACGTCGCGGCAGAGCACGATCTCGTCGCGCGCATCGTGCAAGACGCGATCGGTGCGGAGGCGAGGGAGCTGCGGTTCGTGCACACCGACGACGGGCTCGTCGTGCACCTTACGCTTCCTCTCCCGCCCGGTACGACGCTCGCCGACGCCCACGCGGAGGCGAGCCGCGTCGAGGAGCTGATCCGGAGCGAGCGCCCCGAGATCGCCGACGTGCTCGTGCACACGGAGCCGCGGGCGTGAAGCTCTGCATGTTCAGCCCGAAGGACCACCATCTCGAGCGCGGCTGGCCCGGCCGCATCGAAGGCGACCGCGTCATTCAGCTTGCAGCGCAGACGCTCCAGTCGTTCTTCACGGGCGGCGGCGGCGCGCGGGAGCATGCGGAGTATGCGCTCGACGACGTCGTCCTGCGGCCGCCCGTGCTGCACCCGCCGTCGGTGCGCGATTTCTCGGCGTTCGAGGAGCACAGCAGGAACGCCCGGGCGTTGCGCGGCCGCGAAGTGCCGAAGGAGTGGTACGAGATCCCCGTCTTCTACTTCTCGAACCCGGCGTCGATCTACGGTCCCGAGGACGAGATCCCGTACCCCGACGGCACCGCGCAGCTCGACTACGAGCTCGAGGTGGCGGCGATCGTCGGCGCCGGCGGCGCGCTCGGCGGCTTCACCGTGATGAACGACTGGAGTGCGCGCGACCTCCAGTTCGCCGAGATGCGAGTCGGGCTCGGCCCCGCGAAGGGAAAGGACTTTGCGACGTCGATCGGCCCGGTCGTGGTCACGACCGACGAGCTCGACGGCAGCGAGGCCGTGATGGTCGCGCGCGTGAACGGCGAAGAGCGCTCACGCGGCAACCTGCGCGACCTCTACCACTCGTGGGAGTCGATCGTCGCGCAGGCCTCGCGCAACACCCGCCTGCTGCCGGGCGACGTCATCGGGTCTGGCACGGTCGGCGGCGGCTCGATCCTCGAGCACAACGACGGCCGGTGGCTGCAGCCCGGCGACGTCGTCGAGCTCGAGGTCGAGGGGATCGGCGTGCTGCGAAATCGCATCGGTCAGCGCGGCGCCGCGACGTTGTAGGCGTCGCGCAGCCAGCCGGTGAGCTCCGCGTCGATCTCGTCCTCGTGCGCGAGCGAGACACGGTGCGAGATCCGGCCCGAGCCAAACGAGCCCGCGGGACGCAGGCGCGGCGTCTCCTGCGCGTCGGGGAGCACGAGCCCGACGTCGAGCCGAGTCGGGGTCGACGGCTGGAGCACGGCGAACTGCCGCACGCGCGAGAACGCGACGTACGTCTGGCGGGGCTCGACCTTCACGTCGCCGCCGAGCTCTTCGATCAAGGACGTCAGCCGCGTGAGGATCGGACGGATCGGCTCCATCCCCGTGAACATCGACTCGACGAGCGTCGCGGCGTCGGGCTCCTCGAACACCTCCGGGCGGTCGACCCAGTCGACGATCGTCGACGCCTGGCCGTGGCCGAGGGCATGCTCGCGCTGCAGCCAGGCGATCCGCTCCTTGCGCGAGCCCGCCGGCGCCTTCGAGCCCACCAGCTCGGCCCACTGCCGGATCGAGCGCCCGGTCTTCTCCAGCAGGTTCCGGACGATCGCCGCGCGCATGTTGTCCGGTCCCTTCGCCATGTCGGACAGGATATGCGGGTGACACGGGTCGCCATCGTCGGAGCGGGCGTGATGGGTTGCGCCGCCGCGTGGGCGCTCACCGCGCGCGGCGCGGACGTCACCGTGCACGAGCAGTTCGACCTCGATCACGATCGCGGCTCGAGTCACGGCCGCTCGCGGATCGTCCGGCTCTCGTATCCCGACGCGCACTGGGTGCGGCTCGCGCGCGAGGCGATGGACGCTTGGCGCGAGCTCGAGGAGGAGTCGGGGCAGGCGCTGCTCGACCTGCACGGCATCGTCGAGCTTGTCTCGACGCCGGAGCTGACGTCGGCGGCGGGCCTCGATGCGTGCGGCGTCGAGTACAGCTGGCTCGACGCGGAGGGCGCACGCGCGTTCGGCGCCGTTCTGCCGCAAGGATGGTTCGCGCTGCTCCAGCCCGAGGCCGGCATCGTGCGCGCCGACCTCGCGCGGCATGCGTTCCTTGACCTCGCGATCGCGCGCGGCGCGCGTGTCGAGACGGGGCAGAGAGTCGAGTCGGTCGACGACCTCGACGCCGACGCGGTGGTGGTGACCTCCGGGGCGTGGGTGCGCGAGCTCGTCCCCGACGTCCCGGTGCAGGTGACGCGCGAGACGGTCGCGTACTTCAACCGCGAAGGCGCTCCCGGGCCGTCGATCGTCGAGCTCGACGAGATCACGCGCGGGCACGGCATGTACTCGCTGCACGACCCCGTCCACGGGCTCAAGGCCGGCGTGCACCACGGCGGGCCGGACGTCGATCCGAACGTCGAGGGCGCGCCGGAGCCGGAATCGGTCGCGCGCGTGGCGGCGTGGGTTCGCGACCGCTTCCCGGACGTCGACCCGGAGCCGATCGGCGCGGAGACGTGCCTCTACACCTCGACAGCGGACGGGTCGTTCGTGCTCGAGCGGCGCGGGCGGACCGTCGTCGGCTCGGCGTGCTCCGGGCACGGGTTCAAGTTCGCGCCCGTCGTGGGGCGGCGGCTCGCTGCCCTCGCGCTCGATTAAGGTTCGGGTCGTGCCGTTCTACCAGCGTCTCGGCGATATCCCGCGCAAGCGCCACGTGCAGTTCCGCGAGAACGGCACGCTCCTCACCGAAGAGGTGATGGGCCTCGAGGGCTTCACCGGCAACGAGTCGATCCTCTACCACCTGCACTCGCCGTGCCGTGTGATGGAGCTCGACGGCTTCAAGGAGATCAAGCGCCACGAGTGGGTTCCCGACCAGCACGCGCACCGGCACTTCAAGACGGCCGACGTCGAGCCCGAGGGCGACGAGATCACCGGCCGTCGCGTGCTGATGTGGAACGACGACGTCGAGATCTCGCTCTGCCGCCCCGCGAAGGAGATGGGCTACTTCTTCCGCAACGGTGAGGGCGACGAGGTGATCTTCGTCCACGAGGGAACGGGGACGCTGCAGACGACCTTCGGCGACGTGCCGTACAAGGAAGGCGACTACATCGTCGTGCCGCGTGGAACGACGTACCGCTTCGACCCGGTCGGGGCGCAGCGGTATCTCGTGTTCGAGACGCCGGGGCTGATCGAGATCCCGCGCCGGTACCGCAACCAGGACGGGCAGCTCGTGGAAGGGGCGCCGTACTACAACCGCGACATCCATCCGCCGACCGAGCTGCGCACCGTGCGCGAGCAGGGCGAGTTCGCCGTGAAGGTGCGCGTGCGCGGCGGGTACCAGACGTATCTCGTCGACTACCACCCGTTCGACGTCGTCGGGTGGGACGGCTACCTCTATCCGTGGACGTTCTCGGTGCACGACTTCGAGCCGATCACCGGCCGCATCCACCAGCCGCCGCCGTCACACCAGACGTTCGCCGGCCAGAACTTCGTGATCTGCTCCTTCTGTCCTCGGAAGCTCGACTTCGACCCCGAAGCGGTGCCGATCCCGTACCACCACTCGAACCTCCAGTCGGAGGAGATGATCTATTACGTCTCCGGCAACTTCGGCTCGCGCAAGGGCGTCGACGTCGGCTCGATCACGCTGCACCCGTCCGGCCTGCCGCACGGCCCGCAGCCGGGCCTCGCGGAGAAGAGCATCGGCCTGCACGAGACGCACGAGCTCGCCGTGATGTGCGACACGTTCCATCCGCTGAAGCTGTCGACGTTCGCGAAGGGCCTCGACGACGGCACCTATTGGCGCTCGTGGTATGAGAGCTCGGGCGCGGACGCGTCGGACGGCGACGCGAGCGGCGCCGGCCTCACCTCGCACCTGTAGCGCCCGGCAGGAGACTCCCAGGCTGGAGCGTACGATCGGGTCGAGCCGTCAAAGAAGTTTCGATGAACCGCCTGCTTCTTCTCTCCACACTTGCTGCTCTCGCCCTTCCGGCCGGAGCGCAGGCAGCGGCGGGCCACACAGTCGATCTCACCAGCGGCCGCGTTGACGGCCACCGCATCCTCGGGCGCACCATCGCGGGAGTAACCGCCGCGCTCGGACGCTCCGACTTCCGTATCGGGACACCGTCGCGATACCGGATCGGCTGGGGCAGTCGGAGGAACTTCTCGATCGAGGTGATCTTCCACCGCAGCGGCGGCGTCCAGCGCGCCGGGTCGATCGTCTTCGAGCGCGGCCCCGTCCGCGACGTGAAGCTCGGCGACCTGTTGCAGCGCAGCTCGAGCGCCCTTCAGGCAGCGATCCGCGCCCAGTACGCAGACACCTTCAGGCTGCTGCGCCCCTACGCCTGCAAGAGGCGAGGCGCGTGTGTGGGCGAGTTCGCCGGCCGGAGCGGCTCAACCCACCTGACCTTCGGCACCCAACCGGTGACCGGCACCTGGCTGACAGTCTGGCGGCCGCTTCCCGGCGCGTAACCCGTCCGGCCTGGCCTCTAGTTCCGCGCCGCGGCACGCTTGTGTGCGCGCGCGGGCGCAGCGTCGAGGCGCGGACCCGCAGCCTCGGCCGGAAGGGGCACGGTGCATCTACGGTCCGGGCATGGCGCTCCTCGCCGTGCCCGGACCTTTCGACTTCGCGCTCACGACCGAGCGCTTTCGCGCGTTCGGGGTCGACCGCGCGAGTGTGTGGCACGAGGGCGGGCTGCACCGCGTCGTCGGTGGACGCGAGCTGCGTATCGAGCCGGCTCCTGGCGGCGTCGACGCGGAGCCGCTCGACGGGGAGACGGAGCCGGTCGTGCGTGCGCTCGTCGGGCTCCCGTTCGACCTCGAACCGTTCTACACGTGGGCGGCCGGGGACGAAGTGCTCCGCGAGGTCGTGACGGCGCTCATGGGGTTCCGCCCCGCCTTGCTGCCCGATCCGTTCGAGCTGCTCGTCGGCGCGATCACGGCGCAGCAGGTGTCGCTGCGCTCCGCGACGGCGATCCGGAACCGGCTGATCGAGCGCTATGGCACACAGGTGGGCGCGGCGTGGTCGTTCCCGGCGCGCGAGCGGATCGCGGGCGCGAGCGAGGACGAGCTCCATGCGCTCGGCCTGACCCGGCGCAAGGCCGAATACGTCGTCGGGCTCGCCCGCTCGGAGCTCGACCTCGCGGCGCTCGCGGCGCTGCCCGACGACGAGGTGAAGGCGCGGCTCACCGCGGTGCGCGGCCTCGGCGAGTGGACGGCAGACTGGTTCCTCGCGCGCCACCTCGCGCGCCCGCACGCCTGGCCGTGGGGCGACCTCGCGCTGCGCAAGGCAGTGGAGTCGCTCTATGGTGGCCTCGACGTGCGCGAGGCGCGCGCCCACTTCCATCCGTTCGAGAACCTCAGCGCCCACTACCTCCTGCTCGCCCAGCGCACACCGTGATCCGAGACGCCACCGACGCAGACCGGCCGCTCGTCCGCGAGCTCTTCCGAGAGTTCATGGACGAGCTCGAGGACGCACCACACCGCGACGACGACACCGAGGAGGATCTCGCGAAGATCGAGCGCGGCCTCGGCAAGACCATGCACGTGCTGATCGCGGAGCACGACGGCGACGCGGTGGGGCTCGCGGTCGCGGACAAGCAAGGCACGCGTGTCGGGTATCTCAGCAGCCTCTACGTGCGTACCGCTGCGCGCGGCGGCGGCGTCGCCTCGGAGCTCGTGCGCGAGATTGCAGCGCGGCTCGCCGCTGAGGGAGTCGAGGTGCTCGAGCTCGACGTTCTGGCGTCGAACGAGGCGGCGCGCGCCATCTACGAGCGCTGGGGCTTCACGCCCGTGCAGCTCAATCTCGGCGCACCGCTTGCGGCACTCGAGCAGCGCTTCTCGCGTTCGTCTGGTCCCACGTTCGGATCCGTGCACGTCCAGACCGACGACGTCGGCGCTGTCGAGCGCGCGGTGCAGAAGGCGCTGCCTCGGTTCGGTCGCTCCGCCGGAACCTCGGTCACGGGGCCGCGCAACGGCTGGGTCGCCGTGCACGACGAGCTGCTCGATCGCGAGCCGAAGCTGCTCCAGCGGATGGGCAAGGAGCTCTCGTATGCCGTCGGCGGCGTCGTGCTCGCGATCGGCGTCGAGGAGGGCGCGGTCGTGCGCTACGCGCTCTTCGACCGCGGCGGCGCGGTGGACGAGTACGCCTCGGTGCCCGAGTACCACGGGCCGCTGCCGCCCGGCGACGTCGTCGCGCTCGGTGCGAACCCCACGGTGCTCGCGCGTCTGACCGGCGCCGATCCCACGCGTGTGCGCGAGGTCGTCCGCACCGCAGCCTCGCCGGCCGAGCTCCCGCCCGCGCTGGAGCTCGTCGAGGCGGTTGCGAGCGTGCTCGGCGTCGCGGAGGCCGGGCACGGATGGGTACCGTCAACCTAGATGGCTGATGCCCCGACAGTGCACGCCTGGATGGTGGCTCATGCGCGGCGCCGTGCGGCCGGCCCAGCCTTGACAAGGCAACCAGCCTTGCCTTCGGCTGGCCCGTCCCCACGGCTTGGCCTGAGCCATCCCCAGACGCACCCCGCCGAGGCATCAACCATCTGATGCTGACGCTCTACGACGCCGCCCGCTGCCCGTACTGCGCCCGCGTACGCATCGTGCTGGCGGAGAAGGGCGTCGAGGTCGAGACCGTCGAGATCGACCTGAGCGACCGGCCGGCCTGGATCTACGAGAAGAACGCCACCGGACGCGTGCCCGTGCTGGAGGAAGGCACGTGGCTGCTGCCCGAGTCGGCCGTGATCATGGAGTACCTCGAGGAGCGCTACCCCGAGCCGGCGCTGCTCGCGGCGGATGCCGCGGCCCGCGCGCGTGCGCGACTCTGGATCTTCCGCCACGACGACTTCACGAAGCCGTACTACGCCTTGCGCCGCGGGGACGACGGCGCGGTGGAGCGGCTCGACGCGCAGCTCTCGCAGCTCGACGCGGCGCTGTCGGATACCGACTGGCTCGGTGGCACGGAATACGGCCTCGCCGACATCGCGTACGTGCCGTGGGTGCTCCGCGCCCGTGATTCGCTCGGCGTGCCGCTCGACCCCTATCCGGCGGTCGCCGGCTGGGTCGAACGGCTGCTCGAGCGTCCCGCGATCGCGGCCGAAGCGTCGATCGTGGCCGCGCTGTAGGTTCCGGAGGGATGTCGGGGTCAGACTTTCCGCGCGTCGTCGACGCAGCCTGGCTTGCCGAGCACCTCGGCGAGGCGGATCTCGTCGTGGGCGACGTTCGCGGCCCGAACGCCCACATCCGGGGGCACATCCCGGGCTCGCGTCCGCTCGTGCTCGGCTCTCC
>DATCOE010000107.1:0-3754 GCA_036564885.1 Gaiellaceae bacterium
CTGCTCTTCCGCTTCACGACCGCGTTCAGGCGGCCGGGCAGGAACTTCGCGAACGCGCTGTTCTCACTCACCGCGATCCTGATCCTCTGGACGTTCGCGCTGCCGCGGATCCCCCAGCCCGGCGAGCCGCGCCCGGGCTTCCTGATCGCCTTCATCGTCGTCTTCATGATCCACTGGTCGGTGCTCTCGATCGTATCCGCGCGCCGGCTCTGGCTCGCCGGGACGGCCCAGCCCACCGTCGCGCGACGGCGGATGCATCTCCTCGCGATCGCGTCGGCAGGCCTCATCGTGGCCCTGCTGTTCCTGGTCTTCGCGTCCGACCAGTACTCGGCGCTCTCGCTCGCATCCGGGGCGCTGGGATTCCTGAGCGTCATCGCGTTCCTGCTCGGCTTCGCACCGCCTCCCCTCGTCCGGCTGTGGTGGCGCGCCCCGGAGACGGCACGACTGCAGGAGGCGATCGCGAGCCTGGTTGCCTTCGCGGAGTCGCAGGAGGAGGTCGCGTCGCGCGTCCTCGAGCCGGCCGCCGCGATCGTCGGCGCCCGTGCGATCGCGATCCGCAACGCGGAGGGCAAGATCGTCGCCGCCTGGAACGTCCCCAACGACGCGTGGGGGAGCCTCGAGCAAGGGCGGGAGGCGCCGAGGCTGTGGCGCGACGCCGAGATCGTCGATCTCGAGGTCCCCGGCGGCAGCCTCGTCGTGTGGACGTCGCCGTACGCGCCGTTCTTCGGCGACGAAGAGCTCGCGCTGCTCCGCACACTCGGAGCGCTCACCGGGCTCGCGCTCGTCCACGTCAACCTGTTCCAGGCCGAGCACGAGGCGCGGCTTGCGCTCGAACGTGCGAACGAGGTGAAGTCGAACTTCGTCGCGCTCGCCGCACACGAGCTGCGCACGCCGATGACGACGATCCACGGCTTCGTGACGACGCTGCACCACCTCTCGGACCGGCTCGACGAGGAGCAGTTGGAACAGGTGCGGGACGCCCTGCTCCAGCAGACCCATCGCATGGCGGCCCTGATCGAGCAGCTGCTCGATCTCTCACGCCTCGACGCCGAGGCGATCGACATCGTTCCCGAGCCGATCCACGTGCGCGACCAGGTTCGGGAGATCGTCGCGGCCGTCGCACCCGATCCGGGCGCGGTCGACGTCGCGATCGACGGCGACACGATCGCCGTGGCCGACCGCAGCGCGCTCGAGCGCATCGTTTCCAACCTCGTCACGAACGCATTCCGCTACGGGGCGCCGCCGGTGACCGTGCGCGCAGAGCGGACCGACCGTCATTTCCGCCTGTCGGTCGAGGATCGCGGCCTCGGTGTCGCGGCGGAGTTCGTGCCGGACCTCTTCGAGCGCTTCTCGCGCAGCGAGGGCTCGCGGGCGGGCGCCGTCGGGACCGGTCTCGGGCTCGCGATCGCCCGGTCGTACGCCCGGGCCCACGGCGGGGAACTGCTCTACGAGGACGCGGTGCCGCACGGAGCGCGTTTCATGCTCGTCCTCCCGTCGCAACCGAGGAGCGCCGATACCCTCGACGAGGCGTCTTCCTAGAAGTCGGCTTCGATCCGCGCAGCGGCGAACACGCCCGCTACGCCGCCGAGACATGAGCCGACGATCGACGCGAGCGAGAACGAGCCCTGGCCGAAGAAGGTCGGCAGGTAGCCGCCGACGGTCGAGCCCACGGCCATGCACATCCAGAGGACCTTGCGGTTCATGCTCCAAGGATCGGAGGGTGCGCGCCCCGGCTCCATCCCCCGGGCGGGTCATGCAGACTGTGGCCACCGATGGACAGCTGGGAAGAGAGCTTCGACACGTGGACGCCGAGGACGCCCAACGAGGCGGATGCGGGCGAGGACACGGGCACGGGCACGGATCTCGACCGTGCCGAGCTGCTGCGCCTCGCGCGCGAGCTCGGGGAACGGCACCAGACCGGCCGGACGGGCGCCGACGCCGAGGTCGAGCAGCTCAAGCAGGCTCTCCGCGAGCGCGCCGAGGCCGTTGCGGCGCGCGAGCGCGAGCTCACCGAGCTCCAGCGGCGGCTCGAGAGCGATCGCCCGGGCGTCCGCGGCCTGCTCGAGCTGCGCTCGAAGCGCGGCGAACGCCGCGAAGCGGTCGACGGTGAGGCGCTCGCGGCACGTGAGCGCGCGACGCACGAGCGGGCGCAGGCGCTCGACGAGCGAGAGCGCGCCGTCCAGGCGCAGGCCGCCGAGCTCGAGGCCGAGGCGGCCCGGCTCGCGGAGCGCGAGCGCGAGCTCGCCGGAGAGCTGAAGGCCGCCGAGGCGAAGCTCGTCGAGACGGAGGCGGAGCGCGAGCTCGCCACCGCGGAGCGCGAGCGGCTGGAAGAGCGCGACCGGGCGGCACACGACCGCGAGAAGGCGCTGGCCGCTACACGCTTGGAGATCGAAGGAGAGCGGCAGAAGCTCGAGGCCCGCGTGGTGGAGCTCGAGGCGCGTGCCCGCGAGCTCGAGGCCCAGGCGGCCGCCGTCGACAGCGCCGCTGCGCAAGGTGCGCAGCAGGCCGGCTCGGTCGAGCGGGAGGCGGCGGCGAAGCTCGCCGCCGTCGAGAAGCGCGAACGGACGCTCACACACCGCGAGTCGAAGCTGGAAGCCAGGAAGCGCGACCTCGCGCTCGTGCGCCAGGGGCTCGACGCCGAGCGGAACGCGCTGCTCGAGCGCGAGCTCGACACCGCGGAGCGCGAGCTGGCCACCGCGGAGCGCGAGCGGCTGGAAGAGCGCGACCGCGCGGTGCACGACCGCGAGGAGGCGCTGGCTGCCGCACGCTTGGAGATCGAAGGAGAGCGGCAGGAGCTCGAGGCGCGCTTCCGCGAGCTCGAGGCCCAGGCGGCCGCCCTCGACAGCGCCGCAGAGCAAGGTGCGCAGCAGGCCGGCTCGGTCGAGCGGGAGACGGCGGCGAAGCTCGCCGCCGTCGAGAAGCGCGAGCGGACGCTCACACGCAGTGAGTCGAAGCTCGAAGCCAGAGAGCACGACCTCGCGCTCGTGCGCCAGGGGCTCGACGCCGAGCGGAACGCGCTGCTCGAGCGCGAGCGTGGGCTTCGCCGCCGTGAGGTCGCCGAGGTGCGCGAGTCGCTGGCGCAGCCGTTCGTGGCGCCGAGCTTCAGCGACGGGCTCGCCGCTCTCGCGCGCTCTCGCTCACGCGGCTGAGCTGCTCGTTTCGGCGGCCGCGCCGGCTTTCTTGACGTAATAGGCGCTTGCTATCGTCGAGGCGCTGCCCGCCGGCGACCCGGGAGAGAGCGAACGCGTGACGGGCAGCGCCTTGTCGCCATGCCCGAATACGCGAATCCTGTCGATCCACCTGACCTCGGCCTGCTGCCGACGCTCCGCAGGCTGCTCCGCCTCTGGCGCGCGGAGTGGCGGCTCGGCGTCCTCGGTTGCGTGTTCGCGTTCACCTACACGCTGATCTCGATCGCGATTCCGCTGCTCATCCAGCGCGCAATCGACGACGCGATCGTGACCCACACGCGACCCTTGTGGCCGTACATCGTCGCGATCGTCGCTCTCGCCGCGCTCCGCTTCGCGATCAACTTCTCACGGCGCTACGCGACGGCGCGCATCGGGATCCGCATCGAGGCGCGCATGCGCGAGCTGCTCTACCAGGCCTACCTGCGCTATCCGCGCGCGTTCTACGACCGGCACGCAACCGGCCAGGTGCTCTCGCGCGCGACGAACGACCTCTATCCCATCCGGTACTTCATCGGTTGGGGCCTGATCCAGGGGATCCAGAGCCTGATGATGATCGTGGGCGCGGG
>DATCOE010000108.1:0-17262 GCA_036564885.1 Gaiellaceae bacterium
ATAGAGCAGCGCGAGCGTGTGGTCGGCGACCTCCTCCGTGCAGTAGTCGGGGACGCTGACGACCGCGACGCCTCGGCGTTCCGCGGCCTCGATGTCGACGTGGTCGAATCCGACGCTCGCCGTCCCGACCACCCGCAGCGCGGGCAGCTGTGCCATCAGCCCCTCGCCCACCGCCTGCTCGGGCATCGTCAGCACGGCCACGACGTCCTCCTGCGGTGCATCGACCACCTCGAAACCCGCGAGCTCCGCCGCGGGGTACCGCCCGTCGAGCAGCAGCAGCTTCACTCGACGAGCGAGAGGAAGCGCTTCGTCCGCTCCTCCTTCGGCGAGGAGAAGAACTCCTCGGGCGGCGCTTCCTCGACGATGCGCCCCTCGTCCATCATCAGCACCGAGCTCGCGACGTGATGCGCGAACCGCAGCTCGTGCGAGACGACGACCATTGTCATGCCCTCGCGCGCGAGCGACTCCATCACGTCGAGCACCTCGCGCACGAGCTCCACGTCGAGCGCCGAGGTCGGCTCGTCGAAGAGCATCGCCTTCGGCCGCATCACGAGGGCACGCGCGATCGCGACGCGCTGCTGCTGCCCGCCGGACAGCTCGTCCGGGTACTGCGACGCGCGGTCGGCCAGCCCGACGCGCGTCAGGAACGCCATCGCCTGCTCGCGCGCGTCCTTCTTCGAGAGGCGGCGCACCTCGACGAGCCCGCACATCACGTTCTGGAGCGCCGTCATGTTCTGGAAGAGGTTGAAGCGCTGGAAGACCATGCCGATCTCGCCGGGTTGCGGGCGCCGGTTCTCGAGCGAGACCTCGCCTCGGTCCGGCTCTTCGAGCAGCGCGAGACACCGCAGCAGCGTGGACTTGCCGGAGCCGGACGGTCCGATGATCACCTTCACCTGCCCGGGCTCGACCTCGAACGTCACGCCGCGCAGCACTTCGAGGTCTCCGTACCACTTCGTCATGTCGTAGGCGCGCAGGATGCTCATCTCGCGTCGTGAGAGATCGCAGGAACGCCGGGAGGGGCGACAGCGCGCTTCCGCCCGCGCGAGGCGAACGTGAATCGCTTCTCGAGCCGGCTCTGGAAGAACATCAGCACCGACACGATGAACAGGTAATAAAGCGCCGCCGCGGCGAACGCTTCCTGGTACGAGAACGTCGTCGAGTAGTACTCCTGCGCAGCCGTCAGGAGCTCGGTCACCGAGATCACCGACGCCAGGCTGGTGAGCTTCAAGAGCGTGATGAACTCGTTCCCCATCGGCGGGATCACGATGCGCACAGCCTGCGGCACGATGATCCGCCGGAGAATCCGCCGGCGCGGCATCCCGAGCGCCCTGCCCGCGAGTTCCTGCCCAGGGTCGACCGACAGCAGGCCGGAGCGGATGATCTCCGCCATGTACGCGGCCTCGTTGAGCGAGAGGGCGATGGCCGCCGCGAGAAACGGCGTGAACCAACCGTGACGGAAGGTGGGCCAGATCTGCGGTAACGCGTCCCAGATGAAGAGCAATTGCAAGAGGGTCGGCGTCGCGCGAAAGATCCAGGTGTAGAAGAAGACACCGCTCCGCACAGCGCGCGAACGACTGCTCCGGCCCAAGGCGAGGAAGAAGCCGACGATGATCGCGGCGGCGAACGAGAGGACCGTGAGTTCGATCGCGAGAAGCGCTCCCCTCCAGAATGGTCCGGAGGAGAGCGCGTCCCAGAACAGATGCAGGTTGAAGCTCGCGAGCATTCGCTCGCCCGCCCCTTACTTCACGTCGCCCACGGGAATGTGGTATTTCGCCGCGAGCTTCGCGAGGGTACCGTTCGCCTTCAGGGCCTTGATCGCAGCCGCGATCTGCGCACCGATCGGCTCACCCCTGCGGTAGTAGACCCCGAATGCGTCCGTCTGCGGGAACAGATAGCCGATCGCGATCTTGCCGGGATGCGCACCCTGCGCGAACGCGGCAGATGTGTCCTGGCTCAACACCGCATCGGCTCGGCCGATGAGGATCTGCCCGATCGCATCGGTGTCGCCGGGGTAGCTGCGGAGCGTGAACTTCACCTTGCTCTGCAGGCTCTTCAGGTACAGCTCGTACTTCGTCGCTTGCTGCACTGCCACGCTCTTGCCCGCGAGTGCGGCAGGCGAGGTGATCTTCTTCGGGTTGCCGCCGGCCACGATCAGCGCGCGGTGCGAATGCATGTACGCGACCGCCGGGAACTGCTTCGTGCGGTCCGACGTCATGAAGATGCCGCTGATCACGACGTCGCAGCGCTTGGCTCCGAGCGCCGGCAGTAGGCCGGAGAACGACGAGAACACGTATGTCGCGCTCCCGCCCATCTGCTTGCCCAGCGCAGCGGCGAAGTCGATGTCGAAGCCGACGGGCTTGCCGGCCTTCGTCGTGTTCTCCATCGGCGGGAAGGTCGGGTTGTCGCAGTACTTGAACGACGTCCCCTTGGCGGTGGTACGGCTCGCCCCGGCTGTCCCGGCCGCGGCGAGGGACACCGCGACCAGCGTCAGCAGGGAGAGCAGAACGGCCTTGCGCATTCACTCCTCCTTCGTTGACCCGGTCAGAGAGGGGAGCCTAGAGCGATGCGAGCAAGACTTGCAACTCGGGAATGACCGCGGGGTCGATCGTGTGGTCGACCGGAAACTCGAAATAGCGCGGCTCCGCGCCTGCCCCGACAAGCACGTCACGAGCCTTGTGCCCGAACTCGACGGGGATCACCGGGTCGTACGTCCCGTGCGCGATGACGATCGGCGGGAACGGCGGCTGGAGGTCGGGCTCCCATCCCTGCACGTGGGGGATGAAGCCGCTGAGCGCGAACAGCGCTGCCGGGCGCGGCCTTCCCTTGCCGAGGCTGACCGCGTAGCTCATGACGGCCCCCTGTGAGAAGCCCCCGATCGCTATCCGGTCGGCAGGGAACGGCAGCGCATCCAGCCACTGCGTGGCGGCGGTGTAGCCGACGCGGAACGACTCCGGGTCGGGGTAGCCGACGCGCGGCACGACGTACCAGTGCGCGCCGCCGGGCGGCAGCGCGAGCGGGGCGCGCGGCGTGTACCCCTGCAGCCGCCGCTCGGGGTCGAGCGCGTCGAGCAGCGGGAAGAGATCCTGCTCGTCGGCGCCGCGCCCGTGGAAGAGGACAAGCGCGCCCTCCGGCTCGCCCGCCGCCGGCCGCTCGAGCGCAAGGAGGCTCACGCCCGCGTCCAGCTCTCCCGTGGGTTGGGCAGCTTCGTCAGCAGCGGCTCGACCTGAGCGCGGAGATGCTCGAAGTCGGGCGGCAGGATGAGCGTCTCGCCCAGGTGCGCAGGATCCTCGTCGGTGGCGAAGCCGGGGCCGAGCGTGGCGATCTCGAAGAGCACGCCGCTCGGCTCGCGGAAGTAGATCGAGCGGAACCAGAACCGGTCGATCACCGGCGTCGGCCGCCCGCCCGCCTCGGCGACGCGACGCTGCCACGCTTCGTGCTCCTCCATCGTCGACGCCCAGGCAACGTGGTGCACCGTGCCGGCGCCGGGCAGGCCCGGCTCCTCGGGCGCGCTCTCGTACTCGATCCAGCCTCCGCGCGCCTCGCCGCGCGCCTCCCATGTCGTCCCGTCCTTGCGCTCGAAGCCGAGCGTTTCGAGGAACGGGCCTGCGCGCAGCTCCGGGTTGCGCGCGTACGCGCGCACGCCGTCGAAGCCCTGCAGCGCGAGGGCCGCGGGAATCTCGGGGTGGTCGGCGATCAGCGGTTCGTCGGGCACGCCCGCGACGACGAGCTCGTGCCGAAGCCCCTCGGGGTCGGCGAAGCGCACGACGTCGCCGTCCCGCTCGACGCCGAGCCGCTCGGCCCAGAAGTCGAGCGCGCCGGTCGAGCCGACCCGCCAGACGACGGTGTGCACCATCCCGGCGCCCGCGCGGCCGGGTGCAGCGCCCGGGTACTCGAAAAACGTGATGTCCGAGCCGGCGCTCCCCTGCTCGTCCGCGTAGAAGAGGTGGTAGACGGTCGGATCGTCCTGATTGACGGATTTCTTCACGAGCCGCAGCCCGAGCACGCCCGTGTAGAAGTCCACGTTGCCCGGCGCGTCGCCCGTGATGGCGGTGACGTGGTGGATGCCTTCGAGCTTCATCGTTCCTCCTGGAGAGATACTTGCGTGCTCAAATACTAGCAGACCGGGCGATCTGTGACGTGGCCAGGCGATCTCGGTGGCCGGCGTTCGCTCGAAGAGCCACGTCCGGTGACAGTCACGGGGCGTGGCCGGTAAGGACGTCGCTCTACGAGGCGCCGGCGAGCAGGAAGGCGCGCGATTCCTTTAGCATCTCGCGTGCGATCACGAGCCGCTGGACCTCCTGCGTGCCTTCATAGATCTGTGTGATCTTCGCGTCCCGCATGAAGCGCTCGGCGGGGTACTCCTTGATGTAGCCGTAGCCGCCGAGGATCTGCACCGCGTCGGTTGAGACCGCCATGGCGACGTCGGCGCACTTCAGCTTCGCCATCGCGGAGGCCTTGGTCAGCTCAGCGTCGTCGGCTCCCTCGTCGACCATTCGGCCGAAGCGGTAGAGCAGCCCGCGGGCCGCCTCCGTCTCGGTCTCCATGTCGGCGAGCTTCGCCTGGATCAACTGATGCTGCGCGATCGGCTTGCCCATCGTCTCGCGCGTCTTCGCGTACTCGAGCGCGTAGTCCGTCGCGCCCTGCGCGATCCCGAGCGCCTGCGCGGCAACGCCGGGACGGGAGCGGTCGAGGATCCGCATCGCGATCTTGAAGCCCTCGCCCTCGGAGCCGAGCAGGTTCCCGGCGGGGATGCGGCAGTCCTCGAAGGCGAGCTCACCGGTCGTCGAGCCGCTGATGCCCATCTTCGCCTCGAGCCGGGTCACCTCGAAGCCGGGCGTGTCGCTCTCGACGAGAAACGCGGAAATACCGGCATGCCCACCGGCGGGATCGGTCTTCGCGAAGACCGTGTAGACGTTCGCGATGCCCGCGTTCGTGATGAAGCGCTTCGAGCCGTTGAGCACGTACTTGTCGCCGTCGCGCTTCGCCGTCGTGCGCATCGCCGCCGAGTCGGAGCCGGAGCCCGCCTCGGTGAGCGCGTAGGCACAGAGCCACTCGCCGCTCGCAAGCTTCGGCAGGTAGTGCTGCTTCTGCGCGTCGGAGCCCGCGAGCTTGAGGCCGAGCGAGCCGAGCTCCTGCACCGCGAGGATCAAGCCGCTCGTCGCGCAGACCTTCGACACCTCCTCGATCGCAATCAACGCGAGCAGCGTGCCGGTGCCGAGTCCGCCGTGCTCCTCGTCGAAGAACAGGCCGAAGATGTCGTTCTCGCGGTAGAGCTCCACGACGTCCCAGGGGAACTCGTGCGACTCGTCGATCTCGGCGGCCCGAGGCGCGATCTTCTCCCGCGCGATCGTGCGAACGAGCTCGCGGATCTCGCGCTGCTCGTCGGTCAGCTGGTCCCAGGCCACGGATCGATTGTAGGTCAGGCGGCCGCGTGGCGACCGGTCACGTGGCCTCCGTGCTGACATCGAGGTCGGGGTGACGCGTGGCGACGCGGTAGGCGCCGGAATGGAAGACGAGCGGCTCGCCGTCGAAGATCTCGAAGCGCTCCACCTCGCCGATGACGATCACGTGGTCGCCCGCGTCGAACTGCCGCACGTTGCGGCAGAGGAAGTGCGCGAGCACGCCGGAGAGGATCGGCACCCCACCCGTGCCGTCCTGGCATTCGACACCCACGAACTTGTCCTCGGCGAACGTGGAGAACTGCCGCGACAGGTAGTGCTGACCTGCCGAGAGGACGTTGACCGCGAAGTGGCTCGCAGCCTGGAAGGCCGGCAGGCTCTGCGCTCTACGGTCGAGGCACCAGAGGACGAGCGGCGGGTCAAGCGAGATCGACGTGAAGGAATTGGCGGTGACGCCGACGCGCCGGCCGTCCTCGGCACGCGTCGTCACGACCGTGACGCCGGTGGCGAACTGCCCGAGCGCGCGCCGCAGCTCACGTGGGTCGAACCGCTCCGCACCGTGCGCGCGCTTCTCCGAGATCAGGCGGTCGGCCTCGCCTTCGTCGAACCACCACGGGTAGAAGACACGCGGGTCGTCGAAGCCGTTGACGATCGTCTCGGCGAGCGGCGGCAGCTCCTGCGCGGCCTCGAGCAACCGGACGACATGCGGCTGCGGCGGCGCGAGCAGCGCGTTCGTCCACGAGACCACCCACTGCGCGTAGCCCCGCCAGTACCGGTCGAACGTGCGCTGCATGAAGCGCTCGTCGAAGCCGTCGACCTGCTCGAGGATCGCCGCGAGGTAGATCTCGGCGCACTTGGCCGCGTTGTTCGAGCCCTGGCCGGTAATCGGATCGTTCAACACGACCGCGTCCGCCATGCCGAGCACCGCGGCTCCGGAGGGGAGCCTGCCGACGGGCCGCCGCACACCGGGCACGAGCCGGCCGGTGAGAACGCCGTTCTCGTCGGTCAGGGCGACGTCGTCGCATCGCGCCGCCTCCAACGGCAGGAAGCGCTCGAGGATCTCGAGCGAGCGCGCGAGGTGCTCCGCCGGCGAGTGCACGTCGGCCCAGCAGTCCATGGGGCCGCCCGGAACGCCTTCGAAGACCATGATCTCGCACGGGCCGCTCGTCGTCAGCGCCGGGAACACGAAGTACTCGCCCACGCCCGGGATCAGGTTGAAGCACACGGCGCTGAACTCCGGCCGCGCCTCCATCCCGGTGACGTAGGTCAGGGCGAGTGCGCGCTGCGGCGTCTCGTACGGCGACTTCTCCGCGTCGCGCGCGAAGAGGTTCGCGAGCTCACCTTTCCCGGTTGCGACCACGACGAGGTCGTGGCTGCGTGCATACCGCTCGAGATCGTCGACGCCCGCCTCGTGCACGAGGAGCTCGCCTCCCCGGCGGGCGAACTCGTCCAGCCACACCGGAATCTTCAGGCGCTGGTCGACCGACTGTGCCGGCCAGTCCAGACGGGCCACCCAGTCGATCGCCGTGCCCCCGTCGGGCCCGCGAACCGCGAGAGCGATCCCCTCGACCGGCGGGCACACGTCGGCCCAGAAGTCGAGGCCGACAGCGCGCTCCGCCTGGAGCGCGCTCTCGAACATGCACTGGCTGGAGAGCACCGGCCCGGTCGCGATCTCCTCCGCCGTGCGGTTCGAGACGAGCGTGACCTCCCAGGGGGAGCCGGCCAGCCCGAGCGCAAGCTGAAGCCCAGACTGGCCGGCCCCGACGATCGCGATCCGCGGCACCGTGCTACGCGGCGAGCGATGCCAGGTAGCGGCTCGCCTTGTCCGGCTCCATGAACCACTCGAAGTAGTCGCTCGGGTCGTCGAACCCGTTGACGAAGCGCGACGCGACCGCCTCGTGGTCGTTCCCCGCGACGAGCAGCTCCAGCACGTGCTGCGGCGGCGGCCCCAGCAGCGCATTCGTCCAGCCCGTCACGTACTGCGCGTAGTCCCAGTACCGCTCGAAGGCCTGCTCCATGAACGCTCGATCGAACGGGCCGTCGCCGTGCTCGCGGATGCTGGCGAGGTACGACGCCGCCGACTTGCTCGCATTGTTCGAGCCCTGCCCGGTGATCGGGTCGTTGAGGACCACCGCGTCGGCGAGACCGAGCACGAGCGCACCCGACGGCAGCTCGCCGACGGGCTTCCGCACCGTCGGCGGGAACCGGCCCACGAGGATCCCGTTGTCGTCGGTGAGCGCGACGTTGCGGCAGCGTTCTGCCTCCCACGACAGGAACGTGTCGAGGATCCACCTGCTCTTCGCGAGGTGCTCCTCGGGCGTCGTCACGTCGCCCCAGCAGTCCATCGGCCCGCCGGGGACGCCCTCGAACACCATGATCTCGCACGCGCCGGTCATGGTGAGCGCCGGGAACACGAAGTACTCGCCGACCGTCGGGATCAGGTTGAAGCACACGGCGCTGAACTCCGGCCGCGGCTCCATCCCCGTCACGTACGTCAGCGCGAGCGCACGCTGCGGTGCGCTGTACGGCGAGCGTTCGGGGTCGCGCTCGAACAGCTGCGCGACGTCACCCTTGCCGGCGGCGACGACGACCAGGTCGTTGGCGCGCGCGTAGCCCTCGAGGTCCGGAATCGCCGCGTCGTGCAGGACGATCTTGCCGCCCTTCTGCTCGAGCTCCTCCATCCAGACGGGCATCTTCACGCGCTGGTCGACCGACTGTGCCGGCCGCTCGAGCCGCGCGGCCCAGTCGATCATCTTGCCCCCACCGGGCGCCGGCACGGCCATCGAGATGCCTTCGACGTCCGGGCATTCCGCTTCCCACTGGTTGAGGCCGAGCTCGCGCTCGTGCTCGAGAGCGGCGCCGAACATGCACTGGCTCGACATCACGCGCCCGTTTCGGATGTCGTCCGGCGTGCGATTCGAGACGACCGTGACGTCGTGTCCGTCCTGCACGAGACCGAAGGCGAGTTGGAGGCCGGCCTGCCCTGCTCCGACGATGAGGAACTTCGACATCTCGATTCACCTACTCCATGAGTTTTGGGATGGCGGGCTCGGCTTGCTCCGGGCCCATGGCGGAATAGCCGCCGTCGGCGGCGTAGTCGGCGCCCGTCACGACGGAGGCGTTGTCGCTACAGAGGAAGAGGACGACCTCGGCGACCTCTTCGGGATCGCCGACGCGACCGAGGAGATGGAACGGAGCGGCGACCCGGTCGGTCTTCGCCCGGTCGTCGCCTGAGAGCTCGACCATCACCTTCGACCACGTCCAGCCCGGCGAGACCGAGTTGACCCGGATGCCGTCGGCGGCGAAGTCCATCGCCATGTTGCGCGTCAGCTGCACGAGCGCCGCCTTGCCGACCGGATAGAGCCAGCGCCCGGTCTGCGCGACCTTCGAGGAGATCGACGTGAAGTTGACGATCGCACCGCGCCGCTTCGCAGCCATGTGCGGGCGCACCGCCTTCGTCATCATCACCGCGCTCACGACGTTGACGTTCAGGGACTCGAGCCAATCGTCGCGCGGCGACGCAGCACCTTCGTCGACGTACGAGCAGGCGAGATTGACGAGGAAGTCGACACCGCCGAAGCGCTTGACGGTCTGCGCGACGAACTCCTCGATCTGCGAATCGTCGCGGATGTCGGTCGCCGAGAAGAAGACGCGCTCGCCGAGCTCGTCGGCGAGCGCCTGTCCACCCTCGGCGTCGATGTCCGCGACGGCGACGTTCGCACCCTGCTCGTGGAAGGCGCGAACGACCGCCTGCCCGATCAGCGTCGCGCCGCCGGTCACGATCGCCGTTCCGTTCGTCAGCCCACGCATCGCAGTCACTCCGGTGCGTGGCAGACGGCTTCGACGTTGTTGCCGTCGGCGTCGAGGACGAACGCGCCGTAGTACGTCGGGTGGTAGTCCACCCGGATGCCCGGCGCCCCGTTGTCGCGCCCACCGGCGGCCAGCGCGGCCGCGTGGAACGCATCGACGGTGGCGTGGTCGGGCGCCGTGAACGCGACGTGCGTCCCCGTGCCGTACGGCTCGCGCTGGGCAACCCAGAACTCCGGCTTGTCGGCGGTGCCGAAGCCTGCCGCCTTCCACTCGTCGAAGGCCATCACGACCCGGTAGCCGAGCGGCGCGAGCGCCTGCTCATAGAACGCGCGGCTCGCCGCGTAGTCCTTCACGTTCAGGCCGACATGGTCGAACATCGCAGCTCCTCTCGCTAGTGTCGGCCACATGATCCTCGAGAACGGCGTCATCCGCACGCTCGACCCGTCGCTCCCGCTCTCGCGGGCGGTCGCGGTGGCGGGCGACCGCATCGCGGGCGGGGTCGGCGTGCACGAGACGTCGCTCGCGAGCCCCGAGACGATCGACCTCGGCGGACGGTGCGTGCTCCCCGGCTTCACCGACTCGCACGTGCACTTCCCGACGTGGGCGGTCGCCCAGCACGAGGTGCGCCTCGACGCGTGCACCTCGCTCGACGAGGCGCTCGCCCGCCTTCGCGCCGCCGAGAGGGCGCTCCCCGCAGGACGGCAGCTGCGCGGTCACGGCTGGCGCGACGCGGACTGGACCGACGGCCGTCACCCCACGAAGGAAGACCTCGACGCCCTCACCGGCACCCGCCCGGCTGCGCTGATCTCCAAGGACTACCACTCCCTCTGGCTCAACTCGGCTGCCCTTGCGCTCGCGGGCGGCGACCTCGAGGTCGACGGCGGCGTGGTCGAGCGCGACGCGCGCGGCGAGCCCAACGGCGTGCTGCGCGAGGAGGCGGCGTGGCGCTTCAAGGAGCGCCACCTCACGATCCCCGACGACGAATACCTCGACGCGATGCGCAGCGGCGTGAAGCTCGCGCACACGCGCGGCGTCACCTGCGTCCACGACAAGGACGGCTGGCTCGGGGCGGCCGGCCTGTGGCAGCGCCTCGACGAGCACGGCGGGCTGATGCTGCGCGTCTGGCAGTCGGTCCCACACCAGACGCTGCCGTCGCTGCGCGCGCTGTCGCTGCGCAGCGGCATCGGCTCGCAGATGCTTCGCGTCGGCTACCTGAAGGTGTTCATGGACGGCGCGCTCGGCTCGCAGACCGCCTGGATGCTCGACGGCAGCGGCGTGCAGATCACGAGCGGTGAGGAGCTGGCGGAGATCATCCGCGCCGGCGCCGAGGCCGGCTGGCCCGTCGGCGTGCACGCGATCGGCGACCGGGCGAACCGCGAGGCGCTCGACGCCTTCGAGCAGACACGCGATGCCTGGCAGCCGCGTGGGCTGCGCCAGCGGATCGAGCACGCGCAGTGCCTCGCACCGGAAGACCTGCCGCGCTTCGCGGAGCTCGGCGTCGCCGTCTCAGCGCAGTTCACGCACGCGCCCTCCGACCGCGACCTCGCCGAGCGCTTCTGGGGCGACAAGCTCGACGGCACGTACGCCTTCCGCTCGCTGCTCGACTCCGGCGCCGTCGTCGCGAACGGCTCCGACGCGCCGATCGAGGAGCTCGACCCCTGGACGGGCGTCGTCGCGGGCGTCCTACGCACACTCGACGACCGGCCCGCCTGGCGGCCCGAGGAGGCGCTGACGCTCGAGCAGGCCCTCCACGCCACCTGCGTCGCGCCCTCGTGGCTCTCGCACGATGAGCGCGTCCGCGGCACGCTCGTCCCCGGCCGCCTGGCCGACCTCGTCGTACTCGACCGCGACCCGTTCGCGTGCGAGCCGGCCGAGCTGCCCGAGGTCGAGGTCGTCGCAACAATGGTCGCCGGGCGCTGGGTGCACAACCCGCCTCCCTGGTAGTTGCAAAAGGTACCTGGTATTTGATCAAATCGTCCATCCGGTTCCGACGCACGCGAAGGAGACGAGATGGCGGCAGGCTCGGCAGCACCCGAACGTGGCGGCTTCGACCACCTGCGTGAGCACTCGATCGGGCTTCCGCAGGTTCTGTTCCAGTCGATCACGCACATGGCGCCTGCAGCCGCGGTCGCCTATTCGCTTTTCATCTCCGTGCCCGACGCGCGGCAGGCGCTACCGCTCTCGGTCGGGCTCGCGCTGATCGCGTGCCTCTGCGCCGCGACCGCGATCGGACAGCTCGCGAAGCTCGTGCCGTCGGCAGGCGGCCTCTACGCGTACGCAGCACGCTCGCTCGGGCCGTGGGGGGGACTGCTCGTCGCGTGGCTCTTCATCGGCTTCCAGCCGCTCGTCGCACCGTTCCTCTACCTCGAGTTCGGCTGGGCGATGAGCGACGTCTTCAACACGAGCGTCGGCTGGCACTACAGCGGCCAGTGGTGGATCTGGGTGCTGTTGATGACGGTGATCGTATTCCTGCTCACCTACCGCGACATCCGGCTGTCCACCACCGCGGGCGTGATCCTCGGCGGGTTCGAGATCGCGATCTTCGGCGCGCTCGCGCTGTGGATGCTCTTCTCGAATACGGGCCGCCTCAACCTCCAGCCGTTCAACCCGAACCACGCAGTGGGCCACTGGAGCGGTGTGTTCAAGGGCATGGTGTTCGCGATCCTCGCCTTCATCGGCTTCGAAGCATCCGCGCCGCTCGGCGAGGAGGCCAAGCACCCGCGGCGGACGATTCCACGCGCCGTCGTCGGCTCCGCGCTCGCGATCGGGATCTTCTACATCCTCTGCTCGTACGCGTGGGTCTTCGGTGCAGGCTTCAACAACTTCGTCACGCAGGCGACCGGCGCCGACCCGTGGCGCAACCTCGGCAAGGTGTTCTGGGGCACCGGCTGGGTCGTCGTGTTCCTCGCGATCTGCAACTCGATCGCGGCGAACTCGAACGCAGCGGTGAACGCCGCAACGCGGGTCTTCTACGCACTGGCGCGCAACGGTCTCGCACCACGGCCGCTGGCGCGCACGCATCCGCGCTTCAAGACGCCGTACGTCGCGATCGTGTGGATGTCGGGCTTCGCGCTCGTGCTCTCACTTCTGATCGGCTGGAAGTGGGGAGCGTTGACGGGCTTCGCCCTGATTGCGACGCTCGCCGTACCGCTCGTGATCCTCGTCTACATGCTCATCTGCGCAGGCTGCATGATGCTCTTCCTGCGTGAGCGGCGGTCGGAGTTCAACCCCCTCCTCCACCTCGTGATGCCGATCGGCGGGATCGTGCTCTTCTTCTTCCCGCTCTACTACCAGTTCTACAAAGTGCCTCCCACCTACCCGATCAAGTACGCGAACTGGGTCGCGGTCGCGTGGACTGCGCTCGGCATCGTCGTCACGCTTGCCGTGGTGCTGTTCAGGCCGGACCGGCTCCGCGACGTCGATCACGTGTACGTCCAGGACGAGACCGTCGGGATGCCCACCGCCTGATGGCGCAGCATCGCCTGTCGCGTGACCAGGTGATCTGGTCGTTCGGGCCCGACCTCCAGCCTGTGCTGGAGGTCGAGCCCGGCGACGTCGTCACGTTCGAGACGAACGACTGCTTCACGGGGCAGATCCGGAGCGAGAACGACCTCGTCACGGGGATCAACATGTCGCGCATCAACAGCGCGACCGGTCCCGTCGCGGTGCAGGGCGCGGAGCCGGGCGACTCGCTCGTCGCGGAGATCCTCGACGTCCGGCCGATCGAGTGGGGCGTCGCGACGCTCATCCCCGGCTTCGGACAGCTGATCGACCAGGTGCAGGCGCCGTTGACAAGGCTCTTCGAGGTGAAGGACGGGATGGTCCGGCAGAACGAGCGGATCTCGTTCCCGGCGCGGCCGATGGTCGGCGTCGTCGGCGTGGCGACCGACGGCGAGACGCTCTCGAACGGGCTCGCCGGCCGGCACGGCGGCAACCTCGACGACCACCTGCACGGCAAGGGCGCGACGATCTTCTTCCCCGTGCGGCAACCCGGCGGCATGTTCGCGGTCGGCGACATGCACGCGTCCATGGGCGACGGCGAGATCTGCTTCACCGGCGTCGAGATCGCCGGCGAGGTCGACATCCGCTTCGACGTGCTGAAGGGCAAGCAGGCGACCTGGCCCGTGACCGAGCTCGGCGACCGCTGGCTCCCCCACGCCACGGCCGACCGGTTCGACGAGGCGCTGCAGCTCGTCTCGGAGGAGGCGGCACGCATGCTCGTCGACGAGCACGGCTTCTCCATGGAGGACGCGTTCATCTTCCTCTCCGTCGCCTGCGACGTGGGCGTCGCGCAGGCGTGCAAGCCCGCTCCCGGCGGGTTCGGCACGATCGCCCGCTTCTCGATCCCGAAGATCGACGCCTGCCCGGCGCCCTTCGCCGTTCGCTAGCTAAAACGGCCGAGGAGGACCTGAGGCCGGCGGATCGCCACGTCTGACGGCGACACGTACAATTCGGAACATGAGCCGGACGATGAACCCCGTTCACGAGTCCGCCACCTGTGCAGTGGCGGCCTCCGCGGAGATCATCGGCGCCAAGTGGACCGCGCTCCTCGTCCACGACCTCTCCGAGGGGCCGCGCCGGTTCTCGCAGCTCGAGCGCTCTTGCTGCGGCATCAGCCCGCGCACGCTCGCCGAGCGGCTCCGCGCCCTCGAGGGCGAGGGGATCGTCGAGCGGCACAGCTATCCCGAGTCGCCGCCCCGAGTCGAGTACGAGCTGACGGCGAAGGGCGAAGCGCTACTGCCGATCATCGACGCGATGCGCGAGTTCGGCCACTCGCACCTGCACTGCGAGCACGACCACTCGCACGCGCACTAAGCAGTCGTCGGCAGCTTCCCGAGCGCGGTGTACAGCTCGACCGCCGTGTCGACGCCCTGCTCGAAGTAGCGCACGAGGAACTTCTCGTTCGGCGAGTGCACGTTCGACTCGGGCAGCCCGAAGCCGGTGAGGATCGTGGCGATCCCCTTGTCGGCGAGCGCACGCATGATCGGGAGCGTGCCGCCGGAGCGGACGAGCAGCGGCCGGACGCCGAGCACCTGCTCGAACGCCTCGAGCCCCAACTGGATCGCGGGCGCATCGGGCCTGAAGAGCGAGGGCGGCGACCCGGTCCACTCGATCTCGACCTCGGCGCCGTCGGGCGCGGCGTCGCGCAGGATCTTCTCCGCCGCGGCGCCGATCGTGTCGACGTCCTGACCGGGTGCGAGCCGGATCGTGAACTCGCCGGACGCCTGCACCGTCAGCGTCGTGTTCCGCAGACCCGGCTTGCCGCCGATGATCCCGTTGACGTCAGCGGACGGCGCCGCCCAGGTGCGCAGGTAGAACTGCTCCGCAGCGGTCGAGTCGAGCGCCCGCGCGCCCTGGTCGCGCAGCTCGTCGGCGCCAGGCGGCAGCGTCGCCCACACCTCGAGCTCCTCGGCGGCCGGCGCCGCGACGCCCTGGCGCAGCGGCTCGGGAAGCCGGCCGTCCGGTCCCGCGAGCACCGACTGGAAGAGACGCATCAAGACATGGATCGCGTTCAGTGCGGCGCCGCCGTACATGCCGGAGTGCAGGTCGCGCTCGCCGGTCCTCACCTTCACGTCGAAGGCGATGAGCCCGCGCGTCGCGAGGTCGAACACCGGCACGTCCATGCGCAGCATGCCGCCGTCGAAGATGATCGCCGCGTCTGCGCCGACCTCGTCGATCTCGAGCCAGTCGACGATCGTCGTCCCGCCGATCTCCTCCTCGCCGTCGCACGCGAAGCGCAGGTTGACGGGGAGCGCGTTCTGCTCGACCAGACGCTGCGCCGCCTTGAGCAGGATGAAGACCTGCCCCTTGTCGTCGGTGACGCCGCGCGCGTAGGCCCACTCGTCCTTGATCGTCAGCTCGAACGGGTCCGACTCCCAGAGCTCGAGCGGTGCCGGCGGCTGCACGTCGAAGTGGCCGTAGACGAGCACCGTCGGCGCGCTGTCCGGATCCGTCGACGCGCGGAAGTCGCCGAGCGCGAGCTCCTTCTCGCCGAACGGCGTCAGCTCGGCGGTGCCGCCGACGCGCCGGATGAAGTCGCACACCCACTCGCCGGCCCGCTTGACGTCTTCGCGGTGCGCGGGTTCCGCGCTCACGCTCGGGATCGCGAGGAACTCCTGTAGCTCGTTGCTCCAGGTCTCGTCCATGGCGGCGAACTCTAAAGGAGCGGGAGCTGCGCACGACGCAGCTCCCGCTCCGAGCCGAGCTACGGGGTTGAGCCGATCCAGCTACCGCGGCCGGTGCACAGGTCGAAGCCGACGAGGCAGGGCGCCCCGTTGTTCCCCGACGTGATGTCGCGGTAAGAGATCGTGGCGCCGTACACGGTCGTCGCGTTGACGAGGATCGCGGCGTCGGCCGAGCGTCCCGCCCACATCGGCGACGACGCGCTCGTCCCACCGACCCTGAACCAGCCCTTCTGGCCTTGGTAGGAGGTCGAGTCGTAGACGGAGACTCCGGAGGCCGGATCGGCGTCGAGCGAGACATCGGGCGTCGCCCGTTTGCCGGCGCAGCCCGCCTGGGCATAGCCGGAGAAGCTCGACTGCGCCGCATTGGCCGTCTCGTAGAGGCTGCAGCCCCCGCCGCCGCTCGACCAGCCGGTCTCGGAGGTGAGCACGCCGTTGGTGAAGTTCAGCGTGGTGCCTCCCACCGAGATGACGTTGGGCGAGGCCGACGGATACTCGGCCGGCAGGCCGGCGTCGCCTGCGGAGACGAAGAAGCTGACTCCAGGCGCCGAGAAGTGCGAGTCGTTCGCGTTCTCGCCGCTCGACTCCGAGCCACCCCAGCTGTTCGAGACGTACGCGGCGTGCGCCTTCGCGTAGTCCTCAGCGGCGTAGAGATTCGCGTTGCTGTTCGAGCTCGCCTCGACGAGCAGGATCTTCGCGCCCGGGGCGATGGCGTGCGCCCACTGGACGTCGAGCGAGATCTCGAGCGCCCAGCCGGCGTTCTTGCGCGGGACGGCCGTCCCACCGGTCTGGTTGACCTTGGCGAAGCACCCATTGGCGGTCGTGCATGCCGACAGCCCGAACTGGCTGCTGAAGACGGCCAGGTCGCTCTCGGCAGTCGGGTCGTCATACGCGTCGACGATCGCGACGGTCTGGCCCGCGCCGGCGGTCGAGCTCGTCGAGAAGCCGTAGGCGGACTTGATCGTGGTCGGCGAGAGGCCGGTCGGAGAGGCGGTGGCATCGGGATTGCCATGGGCGTCGGTGACGACGAGCGCGTGGCAATGGGACGAGCCGAGCGGCGAGCCCGGGCAGACCGCGGCGGCCGGGGCGTTCCCGTTCGCGGCGCCCCCCGTGACGGCGAGCAAGAGCGAGACGGCGACGGCAGTCGCCAAGGCGCCTGCGAGAAGCAGCTTCTTCATGAAACCCCCTGGTTGTGGTACCTGCGGATCCGCGAAGTCTTCACCCCACGCCCCGCGGATTCAAGAGCTTAGGCTCGAAGCCGCCTACCGGCGCCGAGCACCGCGCCGCCCACGGTCTCGACGCCGCGGGCATCCGGGCAACTATCGACGCCTGGTGGGCCTCGTTCTCAGACACGTTGTCGACGGGCGACGGGAACGACAGTCGCCTCGTCTCGAGCGGACACGGCTCGTGACTGTCACCAGACGTGGCCGTGCTGGACGATGTTCCGCCCAGACAGGGTCGCCGCCTCCCGCTTGCAGCCACGAGTTCCTCCACCGGCGGTGTCCCGAAAGCCACGGCCCGTGCCTGTCAGCAGACGTGGCTGCCGGGGACACGCGCACGTACCCGAACGCACAGCAGCGTGCGCCAACGCGCTCGAAGGACAGACGCCACTTCAGCGCGTCAACAACCTCTCTGAGACGAACAGCTCTAGGCGACGTCGCGCAGGCTGTGCGAGTCGGCCAGCGCCCGCAGCTTCTTCAGGCTCTGGTTCTCGATCTGGCGGATGCGCTCGCGCGTGACGTTGAACGTGCGCCCCACCTCGTCGAGCGTGCGGGGATGCTCGCCGTCGAGGCCGTAGCGCAGCTCGAGGACACGGCGCTCGCGGTGCGACAGCGTCCCGAGGATCTTGACGAGCGTCTCCTTGCGCATCG
>DATCOE010000109.1:0-8657 GCA_036564885.1 Gaiellaceae bacterium
CCGGCGGGATCGTCGTACGACCAGCGTGCGTCGCCCGGGATGGACGCGCGGATGAGGATGTCGGACATGACGAGCTCCTTAGCTCCGGCCGTAGCCGGTGAGGCGGCGGCGGCTGCCCCCGCTGTGGCCGCGCGGCTCGGCGGCGTGGTGGAGCATGTGCACGAGCCACGTGTTGACGGAGACCCCTTCGCGGGTCGCGGCGGCCTCGAGGCGCGCCTTGAGGCTCTCGGGCAGCCGGAGCGTGATCCGGGCCGTGAACGCTTCGTCGGCGGGCTCTGCGGCGGCGCCGTCGTCCCGCACGAGCACGAGCTCCGGGTCGCCGCCGGCGATCCGGACCTCGATGCGCCCGCTGTCGAGCTGGCTGGAGAGCTCGAGCGCCGCCTCGCCGAGTGCCTCCTGGAGGCGCCGGCCGAGGGAGGACTCGAGCGCGACGGCGAGCAGCTCCGCCGCGCGGGCGGTCGACTCGTCGCCGACTGCGGCTACGCGGACGAGGTCGTCGCGGAGCGCCTGGACGTACCCTTCGATCTGCATGACCTCACTATGACATCACTATGACATCATGTCAAGTCATAGTGATGTCGCAATGACCACTAGAGCAGGCCGCAGAACCTCGCGGTGTTCGGCCAGGGCCAGAAACCCCTGCTCTTGAGCGCTTTCTCCGCCGTCCAGATCTGCTCGAGCGGCGACCAGTGGTCGGCCGTTCCCTTCCGGGCGTAGAGCCAGCCGCCGTAGCTCTGCTGGAAGCCGAGGTCCATCTGGAGCCCGCCGTAGTACGGCGCGCCGGTGTCCGTCCAGCCGGCCTCGTAGTGGTGGATGCAGAGGAACTGGCGCAGATGGGGCGGGTGCTCGGCGCTTCGGTGCGCCTGCGCCGACCGCTGCCGCCACTGCTCGGCCGCCCGCTGGATGGCAGACGGAGTGAGCTCGGCAAGCTGGCGTCCGCCGGGAGGCGTCAATGGAGCGCCCATCAGGCGCTGCCAGTGCCAGGTCTCCTTCTGAAAGCGCGAGATCTCACCGCCGTAGTAGGCGAGCGCGTCGCGCCCGATCGTGTGTGCTTGCTGTTGTTGTCGTGCCCGGACGCCTTCTGCGCCCAGGGCCGTGCCAGTGGCTGCGGCCAGCGCGAGGAGCGCGACCGAAGCCGTGAGTGAACGCCGCAAGAACTCACCCCCAGTGATTTTGCTTGCACGGTCGGAGGCCGGACGGTGTGTGTCCCCTCGCAGGGGACGCCACCGCCGGCACGGCTATGCGAATGCGGGCGGCACGGTAGCGACTCGGTTGTTAAGAGCGTGTGAGGCTGCTCGAGCTCTCTGCCACGAGCCGAGCGTGACCTGCGCACGCTCAGGGTGACGGTTCGGGGGCCGCCCGCGTGCTGAGCGGAAGCGCCGACGGCAGGACGAACCCCGCATAGAGCAGGGCGGCGCCAACCGCGATGCCGAGCGCCGTCCCGGCGGCGCCGAGGCCCGCGAGCCCGCTGCCCGTGGCCGCCGCCGCGATGCCGAGGACGATCAACGAGTTGCCCAGAGGGCGGCGGCGGATCGAGCGGAGCGCGACGACGACGACCGCCAGTGTGCCGAGCACGTTCGCCGCGACGGCGAGCAGCCGTGCGGGCAGGAACGCGAGATGGTCCTGCGCTGCGGGGATGCCGTGCGCGGCGAATGGGCCGTGCACGGGCACGGCGAGCGTGATTCCGACTGCAAGCCCCGCGAAGATCAGCGCAACCGTCCGCACGCGCGGCACGCCGGCGAGGACGAGCGAGCCGGCACCGAGGAGCGGCGCCGTCAGCAGCGCACCCGTGGCGTAGTAGAAGCGGAAGGCGCGCGCGTCCCACCCGGCGGACTCGCCCCACGCGATCGCCGCCGCGGCGAGCGCGTACGCGGCGAGCGACCAGGCCCACCACGCAAGCTCCGGCCGCCGCGTCATCCGCCAGCGCCGTGTGAGGTCGCCGGCGAGCCGCAGGGCGAGGAGGGCGGCGGCAAAGGCGACGATCGCGTCCATCTGCAAGACCAGGGTAGTAGTCTCCCGCCGGTGCGGACGAAAGCGGTCCCGATCATTGCCGCGCTCGTGGGCGCACTCGCGCTCGGCGTCACAGCCGCGACCGGCGTTCTCGGCCCGAGCGATCACGCGCTGCTGGCCCTCGACGTCCTGCCTCCGGGCCAGGGGGCGAACGTCCCGGAGCTCACGAGCCAGATCCCGCTCTACGACGGCTTGACCCCGCTCGCGGGGAACGTCACTGCGGCAGACCTGAAACGGTTCTACAAGCCGGAGACGCTCGGCCTCGGCGGTGCGAAGGCCGTCCGCGTCGAGCGTCCGCGGACGGGCACGACGATCTACCGCGACTCGTTCGACGTGCCGCACATCTACGGCAAGACGCGCGCGGACACCGAGTTCGGCGCCGGCTGGGCGACGGCCGAGGACCGCGGCCTCGACCTGCAGCTGTTGCGCGGCCCGGCCCGCATCGCCGCGCTCGACGTCCCCGGCTACGACGCGTTCTCGGTCGCGCTCTCTGCGCGAACGTTCGTGCCGAGCGCGGCCACCGAGGCATTCCTCGCGCAGCAGGCGACGCTCGCGGCGAAGACGGCGGCCGGACGGCAGTTACTGAAGGACGTCGACGCGTACCTGCTCGGGATCAACGCGTACTTCAAATCCGCCGGCGGCTTCGTCACGCCGTTCAACCGCAACGACATCACCGCGATCGGGACCCTGATCGGCGCGGTGTTCGGGGCGGGCGGCGGCGGCGAGGGCCGGAGCGCGCAGTTCCTCTCGGCCCTGCAGCAGCGGCTCGGCGACGCGAAGGGCCTGGACGTCTGGAACGGCCTGCGCGATATCCAGGACAAGGCGACGCCGGTCACGATCGCAAGTGCGTTCCCCTACGCGGACGGGCCAACGGGGGTGGGGGCCGGGAACGTGCGCATCGATGCGGGCAGCTACGTCCCCGTCGTGGCGAGCGACGTGCCGTTCGCGCCGCGCAGGATCATGTCGAACGCGCTACTGATCGGCGCCAAGCGATCGGCGACCGGCCACCCGATCTTCGTCGCGGGACCGCAGGTCGGCTACTTCTCGCCCGAGATCCTCATGGAGGAGGACCTGCACGGCGGCGGCCTGGATGCGCGCGGCGTCTCCTTCCCCGGCCTCGGCTTCTACCTGCAGATCGGGCGCGGGCCCGACTATGCCTGGAGTGCGACGTCGGCAAGCTCCGACGTCACCGATCAGTTCGCCGAGACGCTCTGCGGCGGCGACAGCGTCCACTACGTCTACAAGGGCTCGTGCGTCGCGATGGGGACCTTCGACGCGGGTGTGCTCAAGGGCCAGAACGGCGCGCCCGACGCCGAGCTCACGTACCGCACCACGGTCCACGGGCCCGTCGTCGCCTACGCGACGAGCAACGGCGCGAAGGTCGCGCTCTCGCTCGCGCGGTCGACGCGGGGCCGCGAGCTGCTCGCTGCGCTGCCCTTCCAGACGATGTCGACGGGAGGCGTCCACTCGGCGCACGAGTTCTGCAACACGATGGCCGGCTTCGAGCTGACGTTCAACTGGTTCTACGCCGACTCGAAGCACATCGCGATGTATTCGAGCGGGCGCTTACCGCTGCGTGCGCCGGGCGTCAACCCCGGCCTGCCGACGAACGGCAACGGGTCGTACGAATGGCACGGTTGGCTCGCGCCCATGTCGCACCCGCACATCGTCGATCCGTCGAGCGGTGCGATTGTTAACTGGAACAACAAGCCTGCAGCCGGGTTTGCAGCGGCGGACGACAATTTCTCCTACGGATCAATTCACCGGGTGCAGCTTCTGACAGCGGGCATCGCGGCAAAGAAGGTGCACACACCGGCGAGCGTCGTCAGCGCGATGAACGCTGCTGCGACGCAGGATCTGCGCGCCACGCTCTTGCCGCTCCTTGCGAAGGCAATGGCATCCGGCACGGCGCCGACTGCGCGTGACGCGCAGCTGCTGCAGATCCTCCAGGCCTGGAACGGCAGCCGCCTCGATGCGAACCTCGACGGGAAGATCGACGCGGCCGGAGCCGCGATCATGGACGCGTGGTGGCCGGCGCTCGCGGTCGCCGTGCTCCAGGCGCAGCTCGGCCCGCTCACGGACGACCTGAAGACGCTCGCGCCGATCAGCAACGACGCGAACTCGGGCGGCAGCTCCTACGGAGCCGGCTGGTACTCGTACGTCGACGAGGCGGTGCGGGCGGCGCTCGGCACGACGACGAGCACGCTCACGTGCGGCATCGGCAGCGCTGCGTCGTGCGCTGCGGCGCTCTGGTTGTCCCTCGACCAGGCGGGGAACGCCCTCGCGTCCGCGCAGGGCTCAGACCCGACTGCCTGGCGCTCCGACGCCACGAAAGAGCGGATCCACTTCTCGGGCTTTCTGTCCGACACGATGCGCTGGGCGAACCGCCCGACCTTCCAGCAGGTGATCGTCTTCGGCTCGCATCGTTAGTCTCGGGGTTGATGGCAGGCAAGAAGTACCTCTTCACTCCCGGGCCGACGCCCGTGCCGCCGCAGGTGCTCGCCGCGCTCGCCGAGCCGATCGTCCATCACCGCAGCCCCGATTTCAGGCCGGTCTACGAGCGCTGCCTGACGCGGCTCCGTGAGGTTTGCCGCACGGAGCGCGACGTGCTCCTCTTCACCGCCTCGGGCACCGGGGCGTTCGAGTCGGCGGTGGCGAATCTCGTCTCGCCGGGAGAGTCGCACCTCGTCGTGTCGGCCGGCAACTTCGGCGAGCGCTGGGCCGGCATGACCGCGGGCTACGGCGCCGAGGTCGACCACCTGCGGTACGAGTGGGGCGAGACGCCCGACCCGGAGGACGTGCGCGCGCGGCTCCGCGAGCGCGAGGCGAAGGCGGTCTGGATCGTTCATTCCGAGACGTCCACGGGTGTCGTCAGCGACATCCAGGCGTTCGCTGCAGCCGCGAGGGAGGCGGGATCGCTCGTGGTCGTCGACGCGGTGTCGAGCCTCGGCGCGGTGCGCTGCGAGACGGACGCCTGGGGCCTCGACGTCGTCGTCTCCGGTTCGCAGAAGGCGCTCATGACGCCGCCCGGGCTCGGTCTCTGCGCGGTCTCCGAGGCCGCCTTCGCGGCGACCGGATCGTCCCCACGCTTCTACTTCGACTGGGAGCGGACGCGCAAGGCCCAGGCATCACTCGACGCCCCCTTCACGCCGGCCGTCTCGCTCGTCGCCGGGCTCGATGTCGCCCTCGGGCTGCTGCTCGAGGAAGGCCTCGAAGCCGCGCTCGACCGTCACGTGCGGCTGGGTCGCGCCTGCCGCGCGGGTGCGAAGGCCATGGGCCTCGAGCTCTTCTCGCCCGACGAGGACCGAAGCGCCGTCGTCACCGCCATCCGCACGCCCGACGGCATCAGCTCCGACGACGTCGTCAAGGGCTTGCGCGACCGCTTCGGGATGACGATCGCGAACGGGCAGGGCAGCCTGAAGGGAAAGATCTTCCGGCTGGGGCACATCGGCTGGTTCGACGTGTTCGACATCGCGACGCAGCTTGCGGCCGTCGAGCTCCTGCTCGCCGACCTCGGTGCGGAGATCGAGCGCGGCGCTGCAGTGACCGCGGCGCTCGAGGCGTACGAGCACGTGCAAGTGGTTTGACGGCGTGACGGCACGAGTCCTCGTACGCGAGTCGATCGCCGACGCCGGCGTCGAGCTGCTCCGCTCCCGGTTCGACGTCGATGTCGACGCCGAGAGCGATCTCGCCGAGATCATCGGCCGCTACGACGCGATCGTCGTGCGCTCGGCCACCAAGCTGACGGCCGAGCTCATCGACCGCGCCACGAACTTGAAGGTGATCGGACGAGCGGGAGTGGGGGTCGACAACGTCGACGTCGAGGCAGCGACGCGCCGCGGCATCGTCGTCGCGAACGCGCCCGAGTCGACGGTCGTCTCCGCCGCCGAGCACACCATCGGCTTGCTCGTCGCGCTCGCGCGCAACATCCCCCAGGCGCACGCGGCGCTCAAGCAGGGCCGCTGGGAGCGCAAGCAGCACGGAGGCATCGAGCTCGCCGGCAAGACGCTCGGCGTGCTCGGCTTCGGGCGGATCGGGCAGCAGGTGGCGCGCCGTGCGCTCGGGCTCGGCATGCGCGTCGTCGCGTTCGACCCGTTCGTCTCGGTCGAGCGGTTCCGCGAGCTGGGCGTCGAACGGGCGGAGACGGTGGACGACGTCTACGGTGCGGCCGAGTTCCTCACCTTGCACTCGCCGCTCACGCCCGAGACCCGCCGTTCGATCGATGCCGGCGCGTTTGCGGCGATGCGCGACGGCGTGCGCCTCGTGAACGCCGCCCGCGGCGACCTCGTCGACGAGGACGCACTGCTCGCTGCGCTCCGGTCCGGCAAGGTCGCAGGCGCGGCGCTCGACGTGTTCTCCTCGGAACCGTATTCGGGACCGCTCCTCGAGCTCGACAACGTCGTTGTGACCCCGCACCTCGCAGCCTCCACTGAGGAGGCGCAGGACCGCGCGGGCGTGATCGTCGCAGAGCAGGTCGTGGCGGCGCTCGAAGGCGGCCTCGTGACGAACGCCGTGAACATCCCCGTGATCGGTGCGGAAGACCTCGAGGCGCTCGGCCCGTACATCCCTCTCGCGGCGAAGCTCGGCCGCCTCGCCATGGAGCTCGCGGCCGGCAAGGCCGACGAGATCGTGCTCACGTCGTACGGGGGGCTCGCCGACCACGACACGCGGCTCCTGACCGTGGCGGCGCTGAACGGGGCCTTCCAGGGCCGCGCCGACCGTCCCGTGAACTACGTGAACGCTCCATCGATCGCACGCGAGCGTGGCATCGAGGTGCGCGAGGAGCGCTCACAGTCGGCGCGCGACTACACGAACCTCCTGCGCGTCGAGATCAGGACCGGTGAGGAGAAGATCCGCGTCGCGGGCACGACGATCGGCAGCGACAACCGCCAGTGGCTCGTGAGCGCGCTCGGCTTCGACCTCGAGATCGAGCTCTCGCCGCTGCTCGTGCTCTGCCGCTACGACGACGTGCCCGGCGTGATCGGGAGGGTCGGCACCGTGTTCGGGGAGGCCGGCGTGAACATCGCGAACATGACCGTGTCGCGCTCACGCCGCGGCGGCAAGGCGCTGATGGTGCTGTCGGTCGACACGCGGCCGCCGGACGATCTCATCGAGCGGTTCCGGGCCGAGGGCTTCGACGACGCGCGCGTCCTCGAGCTCGGCCCGGCGAGCCAGCCGCTCTAGGAGGGTTTGGTGGAACGGTGCTCGTCGGCACGGTTCGCTGGTCGTTGCGAGGCAAGGACGCAGGGAGCCTCGATAGCGGGGTTCTATCGGGGCGACCGAGGACGCCGCATCGCGGCGTCCGGCGGAGCGTGACGGCACAGCCACTGTTTCGCCAAGCCCTCCCTAGGCGAGCTCGCAGCTCGGCTGCGGCGGTACGCTCGGCTGCATGCGCAGTTGGCCCGAGCCCGTGGAGCGCGTCGCGGCTGTCGTCCGCGAGCGCGGCGCCGACGCCCGGCTGGAGGAATTCTCCCGGGGCACGCCGACCGCCGAGGCGGCCGCGCGCGCAATCGGCTGTGAGGCCTCGCAGATCGTCAAGTCGATCGTCTTCGTCTGCGACGGGAGCCCGGTGCTCGCGCTCGTTCCCGGCGACCGGCGCGCGGACGCGGCGAAGGTCGCGGCGTCCGCGGGGGCCGGCTACGCGCGGATGGCGCGCCCGGACGAGGTCGTCGCGGCTACCGGCTTCGAGCCGGGCGCGGTCGCGCCGTTCCCGGCCCCGCACGTCCACCGGGTCTTCCTCGACCGGGAGCTGCTGCTCCAGGACGTCGTGTGGATCGGAGCCGGGTCGACACGGCACATGGCCGGGCTCACGCCGATCGACCTGATGCGCCTCGCAGGCGCCATGCCGGTCGATCTGGCCGAAGTTTGAGCGCCCGGTAGCATTCTCGGAAGCCGTCCGACCGAGGAGACCCGATGCAGGAGACAAGCAAGATCTGGATGAACGGCGAGCTCGTGGACTGGGCCGATGCGACGATCCACGTCGGCACGCACGCGCTTCACTACGGGTCGGGTGTCTTCGAAGGCATGCGCGCGTACGAGACCGACCGCGGGCCTGCGGTCTTCCGGCTCACCGAGCACATGCAGCGCCTGCACGACTCGGCGAAGCTGCTCTATCTCGAGATTCCGTACTCGGTCGACGAGCTCAAGGCCGCGACATGGGACGTCATCGGCGCCAACGGACTGCCCGCCTGCTACCTCCGCCCGATCGCCTACAGCGGCTACGGCCAGCTCGGCGTCGCGTCACGGGACAACCCGATCGACGTCGCGATCATGTCGTGGCCGTGGGGCTCGTACCTCGGCGAGGAGGGCATGCGCGACGGGATCCGCGTCAAGGTGTCGAGCTGGCAGCGTGTCGGCCCGAACGTCATTCCGCATGCGGCAAAGGCGACCGGCGTCTACATCAACTCGATGCTCGCCGTGGGCGAGGCGAACCGCGCCGGCTACGACGAGGCGATCCTCCTCACCGGCGAGGGCTTCATCGCCGACGGCTCCGGCGAGAGCATCTTCATCGTCAAGGGCGGCGTGATCTACACGCCCGACCTCTCCGCATCGATCCTCGTCGGCATCACGCGCGACACGGTGATCCAGATCGCGCAAGACCTCGGCCACCGCGTCGTCGAGAAGGCGCTGATCCGCACCGACCTCTA
>DATCOE010000110.1:0-5015 GCA_036564885.1 Gaiellaceae bacterium
GTTCAAGCAGGCGCTCGAGACGATTCCGCCGCGGACGCTCGCCGCCCGCCTGTCGGAGCTCGAGACCGCGGGCGTGCTCGAGCGGCGCGTCATCGACACGCGGCCCCCGCGCGTGGAGTACCGGCTCACCGTCACGGGTCGCCGCCTCGGCGCCCTCGTCGACGCGATGCGGGCCTACGCGGCCCACGCGTAAGAGATTTCTTCTGGCCCCTAGGCCGCGGGGGAGAGCGCTGCGATCTCGCGCTGCTGCGCGAGCCGCCTGAGCGCCTGCGTCTCGATCTGCCGAACGCGCTCCCGCGTGATGCCCATCTCGCGGCCGATCGTCTCGAGGGACTTCGGTTCGGCGCCGCCGAGCCCGAAGCGGGTCACGATCACGAATTTCTCGCGGTCGGGCAGCGTTTCGATGGCCCGGTGGAGCGCGTCCTCGCTGAGCGCGACGACGACCTCCTCCTCGATGTCCGCTCCATCTTGCGCGACCATGTCGCCGAACGAGGTGTCGCTGTCGTCGCCGATCGCCTTGTCGAGGCTCGCGACGGTACGCGCGGCTGTACGCACCTCGCGTACGTGCTTCACCAGGAGGCGGGTCTTCTTCGCAATCTCCTCGTCGGTCGGCGGTCGCTCGAGCTCGGTGAGGAGCTCGCGCTCGGCCCGGGCGATCTTCTGCTCGCGCTCGACGATGTGCACCGGGATCCGGATCGTGCGCGACTTGTTCGCGACGCCACGTTGCACCGCCTGGCGGATCCACCATGTCGCATAGGTCGAGAACTTGAAGCCGCGGCGCCAGTCGAACTTCTCGACGGCGCGAATGAGACCGATGATCCCTTCCTGGATCAGGTCGAGCAGCGAGAGGCCGTGGCCCTGGTACTTCTTCGCGATCGACACGACGAGGCGGAGGTTCGCGTTCACCATCCGGTCCTTCGCCGCCTTGTCGCCCTGCTCGACGAGCTTGGCGAGCTCGACCTCCTCCGCGGCGGTGAGCAGCGCGTAGCGGCCCGCTTCGTTAAGGAAGAGCTGGAGCGAGTCGCTCGTCATCGCGGCGACCTGCGCGTTCGCGTACGTCGTCTCTTCGACCTCGGGAAGGCCGCAGTCGTCGGTGACCTCGATGCCTTTCTCCGCGAGCTTCTCGAAGAGGTCGGCGACCTCGTCGTCGTGCAGCTCGAGCTCCTGGAGGAGCGCCGTGAACGCGGACAGGTTGACGCAGCCCAGCTCCTCGCCGTGCTCCATCAGCGCTTTCAGCTGCTCGTAGCTCATGCCATCTCCATCCCCGAGAAACCCAGGTCCTAACCGGATCGCGGTTATGCCTACGGCGAAACTCGCATTCCGGGTTCGCCCACGCCCCGGCCGGGACCATGACCGCACGCCCCGGGGGTATGGCCCCCCGGCTAGAATCGCACCGGTGGGCCGGCACTCCGTATGGGAGCTCGTGTTCCTGATGCTGATTCTCAAGATTCCGATCGTCTATCTCTGCACGGTCGTGGTCTACGCGATTCGGGCCGAGCCCAGCCCTGAGGAGGGCGCCGCGGTCACGGTCCGGCTCGGGACAGACGATCCCGGCTCCGGCGATTCCGGCTCCGATTGGAGCCGCGGCCTGCGCTCGCGCCGCTTCCGGCCGCGCCCGCACGGGGGGCCCTCGCGGACGTACTCGCGCTCACCGCGGACCGCGGTCGCCCGCGCGGAGGCGAACCGCCGGTGACCGACGTCGGCTATGAGGACAGCGCGTCCCGGTCGTCGGAGACGGTCGCCGGCTTCCTCGCGTCGCTCGCGATCTTCGTCAGCCTCATCTCGGTCGCGTGGCACCCGCTGCGGCTGATCCTCCCCGCGATCCTCATCGCGCTGATCGCGGCGGCCATCGGCGGCCGACATCAGCGGCTCGCCTTCGCGGCGGTGATGATTGCCGCCGCCTGCTTCTTCTTCGGCATGACAATCGCCGTCGTGACGAGCCGCGCACTCTGGTAGAGCACTTCGCGCTGCTACAAAGGGGCTGAGATGGCTTCCCGACCCGAGGTCGACGGACTCAACGCGGGCTACGCGGCGCTCGTCCTCGAGGAGTACCTCGACAACCCCTCCGCCGTCCCCGCCGAGTGGCGCGCGCTCTTCGAGAGCAGCGACCGCGGCGAGCTCCTCGCGATCCAGCCCGGCCTCGCGCGGCTGCTCGAGCGCTTCGAGTCGAACGGGGGCAACGGGCACGCCGTCGCTGCGCCGGCGCCTCCGGTTGCCGAGGCTCCGGTTCCCGAGGCTCCGGCTGCCTCTGTTCCGGCCGCCGTCCCCGTGGACGACGAGCTCCTCGGCGGCGTCGCCGCCGCGGCGGCGCTCGTGAAGGCCTTCCGCATGCACGGGCATCTCGCCGCGCACCTCGATCCGCTCGGGTCGGAGCCCTCGGGCGACCCTGCACTCGAGCCGGAGCGGATGATCCCGCCGCTGACCCCCGAGCTCCAGGCGCGGATCCCGGTCGCGATGCTCCGCCTCTACGTCGAGGGCGAGACGCTCGCCGACGCGCTGCCGCGGCTGCGCGACGTGTACTGCGGCGCGATCGCCTACGAGATCGAGCACATCTCCGACCACGAGGAGCGCGTCTGGCTGCGGCAGGCGATCGAGTCCGGCCGCTACCGCCGGCCGCTCTCGGACGACGAGCGCGTCCGGCTGCTCGCGCGGCTGAGCCAGGTCGAGGGGATGGAGCAGTACCTCCGTCGCGCGTTCCTCGGCCAGAAGCAGTTCTCGATCGAAGGCCTCGACGTGATGGTGCCGATGCTCGACGAGTCGATCGAGCTGGGTGCCGACGCGGGCGCGCACGAGGTCGTCATCGGCATGGCGCATCGCGGCCGCCTGAACGTGCTCGCGCACGTCGTCGGCAAGCCGTACGCGGTGATCCTGCGCGAGTTCGAGGGCGAACGCACGATCGCGGCGGTCGTCGCGAGCGACGAGGGTGGGACCGGCGACGTGAAATACCACCTCGGCGCAGAAGGCACCCGCGCGACGCACGCCGGCGAGATCACCGTCACGCTCGCGTCGAACCCGAGCCATCTCGAGTCAGTCGACCCCGTGATCGAGGGTCGCACGCGCGCCGAGCAGACAGACCGCTCCACGCGCGAGGGCTATCACGACCCGAGCGTCGCGCTTCCCGTCCTCATCCACGGCGACGCGTCGTTCGCCGGGCAGGGCGAGGTTGCGGAGACGCTCAACCTGCAGGACCTCGTCGGCTATTCGACCGGCGGCACGCTGCACGTGATCGGCAACAACCAGGTCGGCTTCACGACCGATCCGTCCGACGGGCGCTCGACGCGGTACTCGAGCGATCTCGCGAAGGGCTTCGACGTGCCGATCATCCACGTCAACGCCGACGACCCCGAAGCCGCGATCTCGGCGATCCGGCTCGCGCTCGCGTACCGGCGCCGGTTCGGCCACGACGTCGTCGTCGACCTCGTCGGCTACCGCCGGCACGGGCACAACGAGCAGGACGAGGCGGCATACACGCAGCCGTTGCTCGCAGCGGCGATTGCTGCCCACCCGACCGTGCGCGAGCAGTTCGCGGCGCGGCTCGTCGAGGCGGGAGTGACCACGCAGGAACAGGCCGACGAGCTCTTCACCGACGTCCAGACGCAGCTTCGTGCGGCACACGAGGCGTTGAAGGCGTCCTTCGCCGCGGCGCCGTTGCAGCCGGCAACCGAAGGTCGCATCCCGGCGGGGACCGCAGGCGCAGTCGTCACCGCGGTGGCAGCCGACCGCCTGCAGGCGCTGAACGAAGAGCTGCTGCGCGTGCCCGAGTGGTTCACGCCCCATCCGAAGCTCTGGAAGCAGCTCGAGCGCCGCCGCACCGCCCTCGAGCAGGGCGGCATCGACTGGGGGCAAGCGGAGGCGCTTGCGTTCGCATCGCTCCTCGTCGACGGCATCCCGATCAGGATCACCGGGCAGGACACCGAGCGCGGCACGTTCTCCCATCGCCACGCCGTCCTCCACGACGTGAACACCGGCGCAATGTTCACACCGATGCAGCATCTCGACGAAGCGGCCGCCTCCTTCGAGATCCACAACTCGCCGCTCTCGGAGTACGCCTGCGTCGGTTTCGAATACGGCTACTCCACCGCCGCGCCGGAGGCGCTCGTGCTGTGGGAAGCGCAGTTCGGAGACTTCGTGAACGGCGCGCAGATCATCGTCGACCAGTTCATGTCGGCGGGCCTCTCGAAGTGGCGCGAGACGTCACGACTGACGCTGCTGCTGCCGCACGGCTACGAGGGCAGCGGCCCCGAGCACTCGAGCGCGCGTCTCGAGCGGTTCCTCCAGCTCGCGGCACAGGAGAACATTCGCATCGCGAACTGCACGACGTCGGCGCAGTACTTCCATCTCGTGCGCCGCCAGGCGCTCGACGCGACTGCACGCCCCCTCGTCGTGATGACGCCGAAGGGCCTGCTGCGGCTGAAGCAGGCGGGCTCGACGCTCGAGGATCTCGCACAGGGCGAGTTCCAGTCGGTGATCGACGACGCGCAGGCCGATCGGAACCAGGTCGCGCGTCTCGTGCTCTGCTCCGGGAAGGTCTACTACGACATCGTCGGGCACGAGGACCACGCGGCCGCGACGCGCGTCGCCGTCGCGCGGCTCGAGCAGCTCTATCCGTTCCCCGTAGAGCAGGCCGCTGCGCTGCTGCGCGGCTACCCGAACCTGCGTGAGGTGATCTGGGCGCAGGAAGAGCCGCAGAACATGGGCGCGTGGCGCGCGATCCGGCACAGGCTCGAGGAAGCGAAGCCCGACGGCGTGCCGCTGCTGTACGTCGGGCGCCCCTGGCGCGCGAGCCCGAGCGAGGGCTACCCGACCGCGCACCTGCGTGAGCAGGACCGCATCGTGCGTGCGGCGTTCGCCCCGTCGGCCCTCTCCGTGTCCTGATCGATCATCCAGTGCCCGTCCTGCCACGCCGGCTCGAGCGCGGCGACCTGGTCGGCATCGTGTCGCCGTCGTCGCCGGTCGCAGCGGATCGGCCGCGCAGGTTCGAGCGCGGTGTCGCGGAGCTCGAGCGGCGCGGCTTT
>DATCOE010000111.1:0-23239 GCA_036564885.1 Gaiellaceae bacterium
CCTGCAGACGATCCCGCTCTCATCCGTCACGACGGAGCTGCCCGGCCTGCTCACGTTCCTCGAGACGACGCTGAAGGTCTCGCAGGCCCAGCTGATCGCCGCGCTGAAAGCGAACTTCCCGGCGCTCACACAGGCGATCACCAACCTGCCCACCGTCACCGGCGGCTGGAACCAGATCCAGAACATCGACGGGCTGACGCGCTTCGACGGCACCCCCGTACAGACGGTGCCGCAGCTGCGGACGTACTTCAGCTCTGACCTGATCCCCGTGCTGGAGCGCCAGCAGAGCAACTTCGACAGCCTCGACGGAACCTCGGCCGTCAACTGGATCGCCCCGCTCCTGTTGATCATCGGGGTGGTCGTGATCCTGTTCGCGCTGCTGATGATCGCACTGAACCTCGGGGGACGCGTGTCGCGAACGCAGGCCACGGCGGGCGCTTCGGTCGTCCTCGTCGTCGGTGTCGTGGTGGTCGCACTCGTGCTCGTGCTGTCGCTCGTGCCGCGGGTCAGCAACGGACAGAAGCTGCTCGATGCCCTGCGCCCCGCCAACACCGCCGCGCGCGTGCACGGCGACCGCGCCGGGATCACTATGGTCTCCGCGATCGTCGACACGGAGGACCCGATCATGACCTCGCAGGGCGGGGCCGCAGCCGAGGTGCCGAAGTTGATCGCGTTCGTCTCACAGAAGACCGGGCTCTCGCAGGCCGCAGTCGTCGCCGCGCTGCAGACGAACTTCCCGCACACGACCGCGCTGCTACAGACGATCCCGCTCTCATCCGTCACGACGGAGCTGCCCGGCCTGCTCGCATTCCTCGAGAAAACGCTGAAGGTCTCGCCGGCCCAACTGATCGCCGCGCTGAAGACGAGCTTCCCAGCGCTCACACAGGCGATCACCAACCTGCCGACGGTGACCAGCGGGTGGGACCACATCCAGAACATCGACGGGCTCACGCGCTTCGACGGCACGCCCGTGCTGTCCGTGCCACAGCTGAGGACGTATTTCAGCTCGGATCTGATCCCCGTGCTCGAGACCCAGCAGAGCAACTTCAACAGTCTCGACGGGACCTCGGCCGTCAACTGGGTCGCGCCGCTCCTGCTGATCATCGGGCTCGTCGTGATCCTGTTCGCGGCGCTGATGATCGCGCTCAACCTCAGGGGGCGGGTAGCGCGCGGGCCGGCCATGGCGGGTGCGTCGGTCGTCCTCGCCGTCGGCGTGGCGGTGGTGGCACTCGTGCTCGTTCTGTCGCTCGTCCCGCGGGTCGGCAACGGACAGAAGCTGCTCGATGCCCTGCGCCCCGCCAACACCGCCGCACGCGTGCACGGCGACCGCGCCGGGGTCAACATGGTCGCCGCGATCGTCAACACGGAGGACCCGATCATGACCTCGCAGGGCGGCGCCGCAGCCGAGGTGCCGAAGTTGATTGCGTTCGTCTCACAGAAGACCGGGCTTTCGCGGGCTGCAGTCGTTGCCGCGCTGCAGAAGAACTTCCCGCACACCACGGCGCTCCTGCTGACGATCCCGCTGTCATCGGTGACGGAGGAGCTGCCCGGCCTGTTCGCGTTCCTCGAGAAGACCCTGCATGTGTCACAGGCCCAGCTGCTCACGGCGCTGAAGGCGAGCTTCCCGGCGCTCACACAGGCGATCTCCAACCTGCCGACGGTGACCAACGGGTGGGACCAGATCCCGGGCATCGACGGGTTCACGCGCTTCGACGGCACGCCGATCAAGAGCGTGCCCGACGTCGCTTCGTACTTCGGGTCGGACGTGATCCCTGTGCTGGAGACCCAGCGAGGACACTACGAGAACCTCATGTCGATCTCGACGATCAATTTCATCGGGCCTCTCGTGCTGGCCGTCGGCATCATCGTGATCATCTACGGGCTGCTCATGCTGCTCCTCGCATCGCGTCTGGAGCCGGGCACGAGCAGGGCCACCAGACCCTCACCGAGTCCGGCGACGTAGCGGCACTCGTGGATCCAGAAAAGGACACCAGATGATTGCATCCTCCACCGGCTGGCAGATCGGGCTCGCGCTGGGCATCGCGGTGGTCGCGGTGGCGGCGGTGATCGTGATCGTGATCGTGCTGCTGGCGATCAGAATCGCCGGGCAGGCCAAGACGGCCGAGCAGGCCGTCGAGGTGGTGCGCGGGCAGACAGCGGAGCTCGGCGGCGTCGCGCGGATCAATGACTCGGGCGTGAGAATCCTGCACGCCGCCAGGTCCCTGCGAAAGGTGGCGGTCGGGAAATGACACTCGTGCTTGCCGCAATGTCCTCCCACACCTATTGGGCGATAGCCCTGGGCATCGCGCTCGGCGCCGCGGTGGTCGTCGCGATCCTGCTGACCGTGCTCGTGGAGTCCGTCGGGAGCATCGAGAGATCGGTTGACGGCTTGCTGGAGATCGCCGGCAACGTCGCCTCGAACACGGCGTACATTCCGCAACTCGAGGCGACGGCGCCCGTGCTGGCACTGATCGTGGATGAAGCTGTCGTCCAGGACGGCTACATGAACGCGCTCACCGATGGGTTCGGTGGAGCATGAGCAGCACACACGCACTCGTCGTCCTCACCGTCGTGCTGGCCGCAGGCGTCGTGCTCGTGCTGGCCGTCGCGCTGATCGAGGTGCGCAGAGGCCTGACGAGGATCTCGGAAGGGCTCGCGACGCTCGCAGCTGCGCTGCAGGGCGTCGAGTCGGAGCACCTGCGTCCGCTCGAGGGCGCCGTCAAGGCGATCAACGCACAGTTCGACATCATCCTCGGCGCGCTGCCGGGGATCGCCAGCAAGGCTGCGATCGTCGCCGAGAGGAGGCCGCGATGATCCTCTGGTGGATCGGAGACGTCGTCCTGCTCGCGGTGATCCTTCCGGTCGTCGTGTACCTGCTCCGCGGCGTGCTCGGCGCGGCGAAGGGGATCGTCCCCAGCGTGCAGCAGATCGCACAGGTTGCGGCTGCGGGGTCGAAAGACCTCGACGCCGCCGCGCTGCTGCTGACCACGCAGGACCAGGTGACCAAGACGGTCGCGGGAGTCGCGAACTACGGCGGCTCCCTCGACGTAATCCTCGACGACGCGCGATAGGAGGAACCATGACACCGGTGTTTGCATTCGCGGCGGCCGGCGGGGTCACGATCTTCGCCGTCGCGCTGATCGTCGTCGCCCTCGTCTTCTACCTCGTCTCGGTGATCGTCCAGCTTCGCACCATCACCGCCGGCCTGAACGAGGTCATCGGTGGCGTCAGTGAGATCGTGCAGAAGAGCGCGCCGGTCAACGCCGTCGTGACGACGATCAATGAGCAGCTCGACGCCGGCGTCGATCTGCTCGAGGGCCTGCTCGTGAAGAAGGCAGGCATGGCAGACGCAGTCGGCCTCGTCGACGGCATGTACGCCGGCGCGGCCGCCGCCGGGTTCAGGAACTTTCCGGAGAGCGCCACGACGAAGGCGCCGCGGATCGGCGAGGTCTACACGCGAGGCACGCTCACGCTGGCACGGCTCGGCCGCGAGGCGCCGATCGCCGTCGGGAACCCGGCAGGTCCCGCGCTGAGGGACGTCGAGGGCGGAAGCCTTGCGGCGCGGCTTCTGTACCCCGAGATCCGGCAGACGTGGCCCGCGTCCCTGTCCAGATCTCCGGTCATCGGCACCGACGCGCCCGTGCAGTACGAGCAGCGGGAAGACATCGGGGCACCGCGCAAGCGGCTCCCGGGCCGCGCGGCGATCGATCAAGACTGACCGGGTCGGTTCGCCGTGCGCTCAATCAACCGAGAGCTGCCGTGGGTCGGAGCCGTCGACGGAGACGATGCACGACGGCGGACAGCCAACCGGGAGCTGCAGCTGGTCGCGGGCCCACCACCAGCTCTGGACCTCGACGACCGCAGCGTTCGGCACATCCAGTTCGATGACGACACAGGCATCCGCGCCGAGCGTCATCGCCCTGCGCCAGGCGTACTCGCCCGCCAGCGCACGGCTCCGTGCAACGAACGATCGTGGCCGCAGCCCGTCTCGCCGGATCGAGGCCAGACAGTCGACAGTTGTTCCGTGGAAGATGATCATGTCTCAACCCGCACGAAGACAGCTTGCCAGGTCAGGCTGCGCTCAGATATGTCCGCCGTTTTCTGATACGAAAGGAGTCCTGTTGCAGACCCCTGCGCCATTCGAGTACGAGCGCGCGACCAGTGTGGAGGGCGCGATCGCATCGCTTCAGAGGCTCGGCTCCGAGGCGCGCATCATCGCGGGCGGGCACAGCCTGCTGCCGATGATGAAGCTCCGACTTGCGAATCCAGAGCACCTGATCGACATCAACGACCTCACGGAGCTCTCGTACATCCGCGAGCAGGGCGATGAGATCTTGATCGGGGCGCTGACGCGCCATGTGGATCTGTTGAAATCCGAGCTGCTCGCCAAGCACTTGCCGCTGTTTCGCGACGCCGAGAACGTGATCGCCGATCCGGTCGTGCGCAACCGCGGCACGATCGGCGGCTCGCTCTGCCAGGCGGATGCAGCCGAGGACCTCTCGGCCGTCTGCTCGGCGGTGAAGGCGAAGGCCGTGATCCGCGGCGTCGCCGGCGAGCGGGTGGTCGGGATGGAGGACTTTCACGTCGGCCCCTATGTGACCGCGGTGGGCGACGGCGAGCTGCTCACCGAAGTTCGGGTTCCGCTCCGTCCGGGCGGCGGCAGCGCGCACGAGAAGGTCGAGCGCCGCGCCGGCGACTGGGCGATCGCCGCAGCGTCGGCGGCCGTGTGGATCGACGGCGGCACGATCGCCGACGTGGGCATCGCGCTCAGCGCGGTCGGGCTCACGACGATCCATCTCTCGCGCGCCGAGGAGCTGCTGCGAGGCAAGGCTCCGTCGGACGAGCTGTTTACGCAAGCGGGCGAGATCGCTTCGGCGGACTGCTCTCCGAGCGCGGACGGCCGAGGACCGATCGACTACAAGCGCCATCTCGCCGGCGTCCTCACGAAACGCGCCCTGATCCGCGCCACGGCACGCGCCCTGTCCCAGGAGGCCTGATCATGAACGTCTCGATAACGGTCAACGGCGAGAAGGTCTCCCGCGAGATCGAGCCGCGTCTGCTGCTCGTGCACTTCATTCGCGAGACGCCCGGGCTGACCGGCACCCATTGGGGCTGCGATACCTCAAACTGCGGTGCCTGCGTCGTGCAGATGGACGGCGAGCCGGTCAAGTCGTGCACGATCCTCGCGGCGATGTGCGAGGGTCATGAGATTCGCACGGTCGAGTCGCTCGAGGTCGACGGCAAGCTGGACCCGGTCCAGATGGGCTTCCACGAGACACACGCGCTCCAGTGCGGATTCTGCACGCCGGGGATGTTGATGACGGCTCGCGCCCTGCTGGACGAGAACCCGGATCCAACCGAGCACGAGATCCGTACTGCTATCTCAGGAGCCATCTGCCGCTGTACCGGGTACAAGAACATCGTCAGCGCCGTGCGCTGGGCCGCCGAGTACGAAGCCGCGCAGTCCGATGTAGTTGAGAAACAGGGGGTCTGAGCATGGCCACGGTTGAGAATCTCCCGAGTGCCCGGACCGAGCGCCCGATCGGCTTCGGTCGCCTGAAGCGCAAGGAGGACGCGCGCTTCATCCGCGGCAAGGGCACCTACCTCGATGACATCCGGCTGCCGGGGATGCTCCACGGAGCCATCCTCCGCAGCCCGTACGCGCACGCGCGCATCCTCTCGATCGACACGTCGAGGGCGCTCGCGCACCCCAACGTCGCCGCTGTCGTGACCGCCAAGGATCTCGAGACGCTCGGGCTGGCGTGGATGCCGACGATTTCCTACGACACGCAGGCTGTGCTCGCGGGCGACAAGGTGCGTTTCCAGGGCCAGGAGGTTGCGTTCGTGATCGCGACCGACGAGTACTCGGCGAACGACGCGCTCCAGCTGATCGATGTCGAGTACGAGCCGTTGCCGGCGATCGTCAACGCCCGCAAGGCGCTGGATCCCGACGCGCCGCTGATCCGCGACGACAAGGCCGGGCAGCGCGACAACCTCGCGAGCCCGACCTGGGAGGCCGGCGATCAGGCGGCGACGGACCGTGCGTTCGCCGAGGCAGACACCATCGTGGCGCGCGACATGATCTATCCCCGCTGCCATCCGGCGCCGCTCGAGACGTGCGGCATGATCGCTGACTTCAATCCGGAGACCGGCCAGCTCGACATCTACAACGGCAACCAGGCGCCGCACGCACACCGCACGGTCTACGCGCATGTCGCGGGGCTCGCGGAGCACATGATCCGGATCCGCTGCCAGGACATCGGCGGCGGCTTCGGCAACAAGGTTCCGGTCTATCCGGGCTACGTGTGCGCGATCGCCGGTTCGATCGTGGCCGGCGTGCCGGTCAAGTGGATCGAGAACCGCTCCGAGAACCTGATGTCCACCGGGTTCGCCCGCGACTACCTCATGCGCGGCGAGCTGTGCTCGAAGAACGGCAAGATCACCGGCCTGCGCGTCGACGTGATCGCCGACCACGGCGCCTTCGACAGCACCGCGCAGCCGACGAAGTTCCCGGCCGGGTTCTTCCACATCGTGTGCGGGTCGTACGATCTCGAGGCGTCGCACGTCCAGGTCAAGGCGGTGTACACGAACAAGGCGCCGGGCGGTGTGGCGTACCGATGCTCGTTCCGCATCACCGAGGCCGTCTACTTCGTAGAGCGGATGGTCGACGCGCTCGCACTCGAGATGAAGGTCGATCCGATCGAATTGCGGATGCGCAGCTTCATCGCCCCCGAGCAGTTCCCGTATGAGACCACCACCGGTTGGACGTATGACTCCGGGAACTACGCAACGACGATGCGCGTGGCGATGGACATCGCCGGCTATGAAGATCTGCGCCGCGAGCAGGCGGAGAAGCGCGCCCGCGGCGAGCTGATGGGCATCGGGGTGGCCTTCTTCACCGAAGGCGTCGGCGCCGGGCCGCGCAAGCACATGGACATCCTCGGGCTGGCCATGAACGACGGCGCCGACCTGCGGGTGCACCCGTCGGGCAAGGCGGTGGTCAGCATCAGCTGCCAGACGCAGGGGCAGGGCCACGAGACGACGTTCGCGCAGATCGTCGCCGAGGAGCTCGGCATCCCGCCCGAGGACGTCGAGGTCCGCCACGGCGACACGGACAAATCGCCGTACGGGCTCGGCACCTATGGCAGCCGCTCGACGCCGGTGTCCGGTGCCGCGGTCGCGGTCGTCTCGCGCAAGGTGCGCGACAAGGCGCGCCTGATCGCGGCGACGATGCTCGAGACCAGGCCGGAGGATCTCGCGTGGGAGAAGGGCCGCTGGTACGTCAACGGAGACCCCGAGAAGGGGGCGATGATCGAGGAGATCGCGGCGCGGGCGTACAGCGGCGAGCCGATGCCTACCGGCATGGAGGGCGGGCTCAACGCGCAGGTGATCTACGACCCACCCAACCTCACCTATCCCTACGGCGCGTACATCGCCGTCGTCGACATCGACCCCGACACCGGCCATGTCACCGTCAGGCGTTTCATCGCGGTCGACGACTGCGGCGTGCGCATCAACCCGATGATCGTCGACGGCCAGATCCACGGCGGCCTCGCCGAGGGCGTCGGCATCGCGCTGATGGAGCTGATCTCGTTCGACGAAGAGGGCAACTGCCTCAACTCGTCGTTCATGGACTACCTCATCCCGACCGCGCTCGAGTGTCCCGACTTCGAGCTCGGCGAGACGGTCACGCCGTGCCCGCACCATCCGCTCGGGGCCAAGGGCGTCGGCGAGTCGCCGAACTGCGGGTCGCCGCCCGCGATCGTGAACGCCGTCATCGACGCGCTGTACCAGACGCACGGCGTCGACCACATCGACATGCCTTGCACCCCGGCCCGTGTCTGGGCGGCAATGCAGGGGCGCGCCGAGCCGCCGCAATGATGACCGGCGCCTTGTCGCGGCGAGCGCAGGAGCTCGCAGCCCAGGGCACGCCGTTCGTGACCGCTACCGTCGTGCGCGCGCAGCGTCCGACAAGCGTGAAGGCGGGAGACGTCGCGCTCGTGCTCGGCGACGGCACGATCGAGGGGTTCGTGGGCGGTGTGTGTGCGCAGCAAAGCGTGCGCGTATATGCGTTGAAGGCGATCGAGACCGAGGAGGCGCTGCTCTTGCGAATCGTTCCCGACGGACCAGTTGGCGAAGATCCCGGAACCGGTCGGGAGGTCCCGATCGAGGAGGGAACCGTGACGGCCCAGAACCCGTGCCTGTCCGGCGGCGCGATCGAGATCTTCCTCGAGCCGGTGCTTCCGGCGCCGCGCGTCCTGGTCGTGGGTGACACGCCGATCGCGGCCGCGGTCCTGTCGCTCGGCGCGGAGCTCGGGCTCGACATCATCCTCGTGAACGGAGGGGTCCCCGATCCGTCGCCCGGCGATCTCGCGCTCGTCGTGGCGGGGCACGGGCGAGACGAGCTGCACACGCTGCGGCGCGGGCTCGAGACGGGCGTGCCGTACGTCGGCCTCGTGGCCAGCCGCAAGCGCGGCGCCGGCGTGCTCGCCGAGCTGCGTGCCGATGGGGTTCCCGACGAGCACCTCGAGCTGATCGACGTGCCCGCAGGGATCGACATCGGCGCCCGCACCCCCGCCGAGGTCGCGCTGTCGATCCTCGCGCAGATCGTCGTCGTACGCCGCGGAGAACGCCCCGCTGCGCCCGAGCGCGCACGCGTCCTCGCTGCGGAGAGCGCCCCCAACTCCACCCCACCGCCGATCGCGATCGACCCGATCTGCGGGATGACGGTCGCGGCCGTCGCAGGCACACCTTCGGTGCAGTACGACGGCGAGACGGTCTACTTCTGCTGCGAGGGCTGCGCGACAAAGTTCCAGGCGCAACACGAGCATGCACTCGCAGCAGAGTGATCCCCTCGTGGTGATTACTTCGTGATTGGGCTCGTGGTCGGCGCATGACTCCACGTGAGGTCACGGGTGAGGCCGCCGGCGAGATCCGCCGGCTCGTGCCCGACATCGAGACGCTCGCCCGCCGTCTCGCCGACGTCGACTACCTCGTCGACGAGGGCCTGGCGACGTCGATGTTTCTGAGCCTGCGCCTGCCGCAGCCCCTGCTGCTCGAAGGCGAGGCGGGTGTCGGCAAGACCGAGGCCGCCAAGTCGCTGGCCGTCGTGCTGGACACGCCGCTCGTCCGTCTGCAGTGCTACGAGGGGATCGACGCAGCGGAGGCGCTGTACGAGTGGAACTACCCGCGCCAGCTGCTGAGCATCCGCCTCGCCGAGTCCAGCGGTTCGGCGCTCGGCGAAGAGGAGCTGTTCGGCCCGGACTATCTGATCCGCCGCCCGCTCCTGCGCGCGCTCGAGCACCCCGGCCCGCGGCCCGCGGTGCTGCTGATCGACGAGATCGACCGCGCCGACGACGACTTCGAGGCGTTCCTGCTCGAGTTGCTCGCGGACGCCAGCGTGACGATCCCGGAGATCGGCACGATCCGAGCCACGCATCCACCGATCATCGTGCTGACCTCCAACCGCACGCGCGACCTGCACGACGCCGTCAAGCGCCGCTGCCTCTACCACAGGATCGCGTACCCGACCCCGGAGCGCGAGGTGGAGATCGTGCGCCGCCGCGTCAAAGGCTCGTCGGAGACGCTGGCGGTACAGGTCGCAAACGCCGTCTCGCGCATGCGCGATAGCGACGTGCAGAAGCCGCCGGGCATCGCCGAGGCGATCGACTGGCTGGCGGCACTGAACCTGCTCGGCATCGAGCGCCTCGACGCCGCGGCGGTGGACCTCACCCTCGGGTCGGTGCTGAAGTACAGCGAGGACCAGGAGGTGATCCGCGCGGCCGGCCTCGACCAGCTCGTGCGCGCCGGTGACTGACGCGCGTAGGTCCGACCCGCCTGCGTCCGATGCGGCGTTCGGGGTCGAGACGATCACGCTCGACCTCCCGCCGCTCGTGGGGGCATTGAGCCGGCGCCTGCACGATGGCGGTGTGCCCATCACCCCCGGACGCTCGGCCGATTTCGCACGGGCGCTCACGCTCATCCGGCCGATCACGCGCCGGCGGCTGTACTGGACCGCCCGCGCCGTGTTCGTGTCCGATCCGGCGCAGGTCACGGCCTTCGACGCGGTGTTCTTCTCGGTCTTCGGCGGTCGAGCGCACGGCGAGGACGCAGGTCCCGAAGATGCGCGGACCGTCGCCTCGCCGCCGGACGACCGCCCGAAGTCCGAGCACAAGGCCTCGCCCCGGGACTCGGGTGAGCAGGATCAGCCCGCGAGCGTGTCGTCGTCACCGCCCAGCGAGCGCGACGAGGACGAGGATTCGACCGAGGTCGAGGTGCCGTTGGCGATGGCGAGCGACGAGGAGCTGCTGGGACGCAAGAGCTTCGACGCGCTCGAGCCACACGAGCTCGCGCAGCTCTACCGGCTGATGTCGCGCCTGGAGCTCGCGACCCCGCTGCGGCGCACGCGCCGCTACGAGAAGGGACACCACGGGGAGCGCATCGACATGCGGCGGACCCTGCGCGCCAGCCTTCGCACGGGGGGCGATCCAATCCGCCTCGCGCGTCGACGCCGACGCATCGCCCGCCGGAGGCTCGTGATGCTGTGCGACATCTCCGGCTCGATGGAGCCCTACGCGCGCGCCTACCTGCAGTTCCTGACCTGCGCCGCCGGCAGCGGTCCGAAAGCCGAGGCATTCGTGTTCGCCACGCGGCTGACCCGCCTCACGCGCGCGTTGGCTTCTCGCAATCCGGAGCGCGCGATCCAGCGCGCCGCCGCGGCCGCACCCGACTGGTCGAGCGGAACCCGGATCGGCGACGCGCTGAAGGAGTTCAACGACCGGCACGGACGTCGTGGCATGGCCCGTGGCGCCGTGATCGTGATCCTCTCCGACGGCTGGGAGCGCGGCGACCCGATGCTCGTGGGACGCGAGATGGAGCGCCTTGCGCGCCTGGCCCACCGGATCGTGTGGGTCAATCCGCGGGTCAGCGCCGGCGCCTTCTCCGTGCAGGCCGGCGGCATGGTGGCCGCGCTGCCGCACTGCGACGCGCTCGTGAGCGGCCACAGCTTCCAGGCCCTCGGTGAGGTCGCCGAAGCGATCGGGGCGCAGTCGACCGCGCGCATGACGCCGGCGCGCGCCGTCCGTGCCGACGAGCCGGAGCCGTGGGCGAGCGCCACCCCGGTGCCGGGCAGCTCGGTCGCGATGCCCAGCGGCCACGGTCCGGGCAAGGGCAACACGACGCCGGGCTGGGTGACCGATGAGTGAGGCCGCGCCCAAGACCTGTATCTACCCGGGATGCGAGCGGCCCGCGGTGCCTCCGAACCCGCTGGGCGGACCGCAGCCCTCGTTCTGCGACCTGGAAGAGCACAACGCGCTGAGGGCCCACCAGGAGCGCCGGCGCCTCGCGAACGAGAGCCCACCCGCCGCACCCAAGAACGAGCAATGATCAGCGAATCACCAGCCAAGAGGAGAGGCAGCGATGGCTAACGAGGCGTACCGAGCAGTCTTTCTACGCGTGCACCCGACCGGCAAGATGGTGCTCAGCCTGACCACCGAGCCCGACGGCAAGGAGGCCCAGTACGCCCAGCTCGTCGCCGACGAGCTCGGCGTCCCTGCGCTCGACGTCAAGGTCGTGCCCGCGGACACCGACCGGTTCGGCGTCGGGCACGGCTACAACACCAGCCCGTCCGAGGGCGTCTCGGCGGCGATCGTCAGCGCCAGCGGAAAGATCCGCGCGAAAGCGCAGCTGCTCGCGGGCATGGCGCTGGACACCTCGCCGGAGACCCTCAAGTGGGTCAACGGGGCGTGGGCCAACGGGGACGGAAGCGACCTCACGCAGGTCAAGACGGTCGAGGAGATCGCCCTCTACGCGCACGGCACCGGCGCGCTGCCGCCGGGGGTAGAGGGCGGGCTCGACGCGCAGACCGTCTACAGCGAGTGAGGCAGGCCGGCGTCGATCGCGACCTCGACCTCGTCGACGACCTTCAGGGCTCCGAACAGCGTCGAGTAGGGCGTGATTCCCCAATCGCTCTGCTTGACGACGGCGCTGCCGCTGAGCTTGCCGTCAGCGCCGACCGTCAGGTCGAACGCGATCGGACAGGTCGTGCCGACGAGCGTCAGCTCGCCCTGCACGCTCATCCGGCTCCCGTCGGCAGCGGCCTGCACCGCAGTCGAGCGGAACTCGATGACCTGACGCTTCAACACTTCGTCGTCGATCGTCTCCTGGATGCTCGCCTTGTCGTCGTCGCCGAGCGCCTGCATCCCGCCGGTGCCCTCGCGCACGCGTAGAGATGTGGCGTCTGCATCGAGGACGATGCTGGTCTGCGCGGGATCCTCACCGACCTCGAGCGTCGCCTGCCAGGCGGTGACGTCGATCAGGAGGTTGTGTCCGGCCTTCGCCGCGGCGCCGGTGCGCCCGGTCCTCACCCGGAGGGTGCCGTTTTCTGGCCCGAGCGTGTGCGTGCCTACCTGTATGGACATGCGCGGAGCCTATTCACTCTAAGATTGCTTCGTCATGGCCATAGAGCTCGAACATTCCTTCTCCACCGCGAAGCCGATCGACGAGAGCTACGCGACGATCCTCGACCTCGAGCGCGTGGTGCCGTGCGTCGAGGGGGGCAGCGTGCTCGAAACGATCGAGCCAGGCTCCGTCAGGGCTGAGATCAAGGTCAAGATGGGAGCGATGTCGATGACGTTCACCGGCACCGTGGAGATCGTCGAGCAGGACGCCGAGGCCCATTCCGCGGTGATGAGCGTCAAGTCGAAGGAGGCCGGTGGCCAGGGGCACGCGAACGCCACCGTCGTGATCGCGCTCAGTGACGGCGGCGGCACGATCCACACCAACGCGCAGATCACCGGCAAGGCTGCGTCGATGGGCGAGGGAGTCGTCGTCGGCGTGCTGGACGCGCTGATCACGAACTTCAGCGGCAAGCTCGCCGAGCTCTGATCTGCGAGGCGCGTCGGTGGCGACCATCACAATGCGGCAGATCCGCGCAGGTGAGGTGCCGCCCGACGGCGGGACCGCGATCCAGGAGGATCCGGACCGACCCGTCTTCCACGGCAACGGCCCGGACGACTACGTCTGCGTCGAGTGCGGCAACGTCCTTGCCGTGGCGATGCACCCGGTGCAGATGACGAAGAAGGTCCGCGTCCGCTGCGGACGGTGCTCGACGGTCAACGTCTCGGTGATCGACGGGTACGAAGCGCCCGCCCGCTGAGTCAGGAGCCGAGCAGCCCGAGCAGCGACGCCCGGTGGCGGCGATAGGCCCCGTCCCCGTCCCCGTCCACGGCCGCGATCCGAACGACCGGCGGGTGGCCCATGGCCGGAGTGGCAAGGTCACGGAGCGCATCGTGGTACGCCCGTTCCCGCTGTACCCCGCCGAATCCGAAGCCCTTGGCGGGGAGGCCGCGTGCGAGACCGTCGGTCCTCGAGCACCAGGCACGGCACAGCTCCGCGTACTCGTCGAGGTCGAACCCCACGGTCACAGCGGCGGGATAGAGCTCGAGGGCGGTCAGACGGAACGAGGTGAAGTGAGGCGACTCGTCGACCTCGATCACGGTTCCAGTCGGCTCGTGCACCAGATCGACGGGGAGCAGCAGGTTCTCGCGCGACGCGTACAGCACCGAGATGTCGCCTTTCAGGCGAGCGTAGATCACCTCGAGCGGCGCGAGCGCCGCCGTCACCGGCCCGACGAGCGCCGGATCGCGGCGGGCCTTCGCGACGCGTTCGAGCCCGACGTGGCCCTGCTCGCACAGCCAGTCGAACGACTGGCTCCCGAGCACGATCCCGTCCTCGGCCGCCGCCTGCGCGAACGCCAACTGAACATCGCCGGGCGCCACCGGACGGATCCTAGCCCCCGCTCTGCGCGGGACGGGCGCGCTCGCCGGCGCCGTCGAGAAGACGGTCGTGCTCTGCAAGCCATCCTCGTCCGGGTGGCCGTCGCCCACCCGGGCCCCGACCATCGTGATGGCGGGATTGCTATCAGGAGAAGAGTCGTAGTACGGTGCATCGGTCGACAGTGCGCTGGGGGGATCGTTGGCGGAGAACGTGCTCAACCGAGGCAAACGACCGATCCGAGCGCGCCGCTCGCCGAGGCGTGCTTTGGAGCCGACGCCCGCAGCTGGGGCTGACGGGTGAGTCTCCACTTCGGGGATCCGCAGATCGCGATCGGAGTCGTCTTCGCCGTGCTGGCGTTCCTGCTCGCCGGCCTCTTCCTGGTGATCGGCATGCAGGCCGGCTCGGACGTTGCGTTCGAGCGGGTGCGCCGGGTCGGCTACTGGCTGCGCAAGCGCTGGCTGGCGCTGCTGCTGGTGATCGGCGTGCTCGTGATCGGCATCTCGCTGTTCGATCTGCCCTACGCGAGCGGCGGCGCGGCCGGGAGAACGGTGGTGAAGGTGACGGGCGGGCAATTCTTCTGGTCGCTCGCGCCGGATCGGGTCCCGGCCGGCACGCGTGTCCGCTTCGACGTCACCTCGGTCGATGTCAACCACGGCTTCGGCTTCTACGACCCGCACGGCCATCTGATCGGCTCGGTGCAGGCGATGCCCGGCTATCACAACGATCTCGACCTGAACCTGACCGACCCGGGCGTCTACCAGATCCGCTGTCTCGAGTACTGCGGTCTCAGCCACTCGACCATGGAGAGCTCCTTCACGGTGGCGCAGCCCTGATGGAAGCCGCAACCGCAGCCCCGGCGTCCACCATCCTGCACCCGCGCGCGGCCGAGTTCACGGCCGAAGCCCGCGGCATCGAGCGGCGCATCGGCCTCCTGTTCGGCGCGACGGGCATCGCCCTCGTCGCAGTGATGGGCGTGCTCGGCCTGCTCATCCGCCTCACGCAGGCGACTGTGCTCGGCCTCTCGCCGGCCTGGTTCTACCGGCTGATGACCCTGCACGGCGCCGGGATGCTCACCGGGACGCTGCTCGCGATGATGGGCGCGCTCTGGTACGTGCTGAACGTGAGCGTGCCGCTCCGGCCCGGACGCATGCTCGCGAGCTACGGGCTGATCGTCGCCGGCGCGCTCGCGGTGCTCGTCGCGACGCTGGTCGGCGGCTTCGGGGCCGGCTGGACGTTCCTGCCGCCGCTTCCCTTCTACCCGGTCGGGCAGTGGTCCGTCTGGTCTGAGAGCCTGTTCTTCGTCGGGCTGCTGCTCGTGGGCACGGGCTTCTTCGTCTACTGCCTCGACGTGCTCGAGCAGACGACGACCGCCTACGGCGGTCTCGTGCGCACGCTCGGCTGGCACTTCCTGCGCGGCCGCGAGCAGGAGGCGCCGCCGCCGCAGGCGATCGCCGCCACCGTCGTCGCGATCGACGGGCTGCTCTCGATGACGGCGGGCACGGCGATCGTCATCGGCCTGCTCGGCCGCACCTACGACGCCAAGGTCGGCGTCGACGCACTGGTCGCGAAGAACCTCGTCTATTTCTTCGGCCACTCGATCGCCAACCTCATCCTCTACCTCGCCGCCGGCGCCATCTACGTGCTCCTGCCCCGCTACGCCGGCCGCCCCTACGAGACGACCAAGGTGTTCGTCGCCGGCTGGGCCGGCTCGCTCCTCTTCATCGCCACCGCCTACTCGCACCACCTGTACATGGACTTCGTCCAGCCGACCTGGGCGCAGGTGATCTCCGAGATCGCGTCCTACGGGGCCGTGATCCCGGTCGCCGTGATCACGATCTACTCGATGACGATGCTCGTCTGGGGCTCCCGCTACCGCTGGACGCTCGCCTCGACCCTGCTCTACGTCGGCCTCGGCGGCTGGGCGATCGGCGGTACGGGCGCGCTCATCGACTCGATCATCCCGATCAACTTCCGCTTCCACAACACGGTCTGGGTCGTCGCCCACTTCCACACCTACCTGATGCTTACGGTCGTCTTGTGGGTGCTCGCCTTCGTCGCTCACCTGCTCGAGCGCGACGCCGACCGGACATCGTCGCGGGCCACGCGTGCCTGGACGATCGGCCTGCTGCTCGTCGGCGGCTACGGGCTGACCGGCACGTGGTTCGTCGCGGGCGTGCTCGGCATCCCCCGCCGCTATGCGATCCAGCCGCCCGGTACCAGCGGCTACAGCCTCGCGGGCAGCATCTTCGCGCTGCTGTTCGCGCTCGGCTTTGCCGCCTGTCTTGCGCAACTCGCCCCGCTGGCCCGTGCAGCCTGGAAGCGACGCCACTACGTGCTCGTCGAGCACATGGACAGCTGGACGGGAACGCGCTACCAGGGTCGTGCACTGCGCGGCGACGACGGGCCGGCGGCGGTCGAGGCGCCGCAGCTCGCCCGCAGGGGTGTGCCGCTCGCCGGTCCCGCCCAGCTCGGCTTCGGGCTCGCGGTCTGCGTCGTCGCACTCGCCGCCTTCTTCCCCCAGATCGTCAACGCCTCCGAGGCGAGCATCCGCTATCACCACCTCGACCATGCGGGCGAGTTCCTCCTCGGCATCATGGTCGGCCTCGTGCTCGGCTCGACGCCTGCGATCTCCCGCCGGCTCGGCGAGCACTCCTCGAGCGGGCTCGCAGCCGTGATCGTGGCGCCGGCGCTGATGCTGATGCTGATGGTGCCCCGCCTCTATGGGCCGCTCGAACGCCACCCCTTCGAACACGCCCTCTACCATCTCGCCATGGCCGCCTTCGGCCTTGTCGCCGGCCTGGGCGCGACCCGGCTCGGGCTCGTCGCCGGCCGCCTCGCCGCCTTCCTCTCCGTCGGGATGGCACTCATGTTCGCCGCCGCCATGAAAGGAGGCTGATCACGTGACCGAGCACCACGCGACCACACCCCACACCGGCCCGGACGGCCTCTGGCGCTGGCTGCTCGGCGGCCTCGCCGGCGGCGGCATCATCCTCGGCCTCCTCATCGCCGCCTACGCGATCGGCTACCACCGCGGCCAGCACCACCCGCGCACAGCCGCGCCCGCCTCGACGGCTCCCGCCACCACCACGGCTCCCCCGACGGCGACGACCGCCGCGACCACGACGACACCCTCGCCCGCCCCGGGCCCGATCGCGGCCACACCCGCCCTCGTCGCCCGCGGCAAGACGCTCTACAGCGCCGACGGCTGCTCCGGCTGCCACTCCCTCACCGGCAGCCCCGGCGCCGGCCCCAGCTTCAAGGGCACCGCCGGCAGAACGGTCACGCTCACGAGCGGCCAGACCGTCACCGCCGACGATGCCTACCTCGAGCAGGCGATCGCCAACCCCGATGCCCAGATCGTCAAGGGCTACCGCGCCGGCATCATGCCCGCCGCGATCGCGAGCTTCGACCTCACCGGCAAGGCGAGCGATATCCGCGCCCTCGTCGCCTTCATCAAATCGCAGAAATAGAGTCCGGCGTCGCGCCGGCGGCGCCGGAGCTACTCCGCGCTCGAACCCGCCCAAATGTTGATGCCGCTGTCGACCGCGTGGCGATCGATCTCGGCCAGCTCCTCCGGCGAGAAGGCCGGCCCGTCGACCGCGCCGACGTTGGCCTCGAGCTGCTCGACGCTGCTCGCGCCGATGAGGGTCGAGGTCACGCGAGGGTCGCGCAGCGTCCAGGCGAGCGCGAGCTGCGCGAGCGACTGGCCGCGCCCTGCGGCGATCTCGTTCAAGGCGCGGATGCGCGCGAGCGTGTCACCACTCAGCAGCTTCGGCGACAGCGAGCCGTCCTGCGCAGCGCGCGAGCCCGGCGGAATCCCGTTCAGGTACTTGTCGGTCAGCATCCCCTGCGCGAGCGGCGAGAAGACGATGCAGCCGGCGCCGAGCTCGCCGAGCGTGTCCAGTAGCCCGTCCTCGATCCACCGGTTGAGCAGCGAGTACGACGGCTGGTGGATGAGCAACGGCGTGCCCAGATCGCGCAGGATCGCGGCGGCCTCCTTCGTCTTCGCCGGCGAGTACGAGGAGATCCCGGCGTAGAGGGCCTTGCCCTGGCGCACCGCGGTGTCGAGCGCGCCCATCGTCTCCTCGAGCGGCGTCTCCGGGTCGAGCCGGTGCGAGTAGAAGATGTCGACGTAGTCGAGCCCCAGCCGCTTCAGGCTCTGATCGAGGCTCGCGAGCAGGTACTTGCGCGAGCCGCGGTCGCCGTACGGGCCGGGCCACATGTCGTAGCCCGCCTTCGTCGAGATCACGAGCTCGTCCCGGTACGGACGCAGATCCTGCTGCATGAGCTGACCGAAGTTCTCCTCGGCCGAGCCGTACGGTGGCCCGTAGTTGTTCGCGAGATCGAAGTGCGTGACGCCGAGGTCGAACGCCCGGCGGACGATCGCGCGACCGGTCTCGAGCGGGCGCTCGTGGCCGAAGTTCTGCCAGAGCCCGAGCGAGACGGCGGGCAGCTCGAGGCCGCTCCGGCCGCAGCGCCGGTAGGTCATGCGGTCGTACCGGTCGTCGGCGGGCAGGTATGTCATCGACGGCAAGATTGTACGTAGATTGCGCGCGTGTCCACGACCGGAAGCTTCGTGCACCGCCTGCGCGTGCGCTTCGGCGAATGCGACCCGCAGGGCGTCGTCTTCAACGCGAACTACCTCCTCTACTTCGACGTCGCATTCACCGAGCTCTGGCGCGAGCGCCTGGGCGGGTATGCGGAGATGATCGACCGCGGTGTCGACGTCATGCTCGTGCAGAGCAACATCGGCTACCGGCGACCCGCGAAGGCGGACGACGAGATCGACGTCCGGCTCCGGGTCGTGTCGCTCGGCACGACGTCGATGACGCTCGGCGCCACCGTCGAGCGCGACAGCGAGCTGCTCGCCGAGGCGGAACTGCACTACGTGTTCGTCGACACAGCGTCGTTCACGAAGACGGAGATCCCGCCGGAGATCCGCGCCGCGCTTTCGGCGGGCGGCGCCGGCACGTGAGCCTGCGGGCTTCGATCTAATACGCCGGTGAACCGAAGCGACCTCCGGCAGATCGCTCTCGCCGCGCTCTTCGTCGCGGGAGCGGCGCTCGCGCACTACCTCGACGCGACGCCGGTCGTGACGTTCTCGATCGCCGCCGCGGCGATCGCCCTGCTCGCCCGCCTCGTCGGCGGCGCGACCGAGCAGCTCGGCGGTCGCGTCGGCTCGTCGGCGGCAGGCGTCGTCCAGTCGGCACTCGGCAACCTGCCGGAGCTCTTCATCGCGCTCTTCGCCCTACGGAAAGGGCTCGTAGGCGTCGTGCAGGCCGCGCTCGTCGGTTCGGTGATTGCCAACGGCGTGCTCGTGCTCGGCATCGCGTTCGTCGTGGGCGGCCTGCGCCACGGGACGCAAACGTTCGATTCGCCTCGCGCCAGGATGATCGCGACGCTGACCGTGCTCGCCGCAGCGATCCTCTCGGTGCCGACGCTCGCGCACACGTTCCACACGCCGGCGGCTCCGCACGGGCGCACGCTCAGCCTGATCTGCGCGGGCGTGCTGATCGCGCTCTTCTTCATCACGCTCCCGTCGTTTCTGAAGGGCGGAGACGGACAGGACGGTGAGCCGCCGCGCTGGTCGCTCGCGACCACCGTCACGGTGCTCGGCGGCGCGGGTCTCGCGGCCGCCCTCGTCAGCGACTGGTTCGTCGCCGCCCTCACGCCGGCCACGCACGCGATGCACATGAGCCAGGGCTTCGCCGGTCTCGTGATCGTCGCGATCGCGGGGAACGCCGTCGAGAACGTCGTCGGAGTGCAGCTCGCCGCACGCAACCGGCCGGACTTCGCGATCGCGGTGATCATCAACTCCGCGTTGCAGGTCGCGCTGCTGCTCACGCCGGTGCTCGTGTTCGCGAGCCTTGCCTTTGCGACGTCGCTGACGCTCGTCTTCCCGGCGCTCCTCGCCGTCGCGCTGCTGATGGCGGCCGGCATCGGCGCGCTCGTCGTCTACGACGGCGAGAGCACCTGGGAGGAAGGTGCGATCCTCATCGGGCTCTACGTCGTGATCGCGGCGAGCTTCTGGTGGGGCGCGTAGCGGCTTCGCTTCGCTCGCCTTCACGGGGGAAACCAGTTTCCCCCGTGGGCCCCCTTCTTGACGCTTCGCTTCGCTCGCTTCACGGGGGAAACCATGTTTCCCCCGTGGGCCCCCTTCTTTGCTGCTGCCGGTGAGACGTTTCACTGCTGCGCGGAACAAGTTCCGCTCCGCGACGGATTAGACGGCGATGCAGTGGGCGACGTGCCGTGTTGCTATTCGAGAAGAGCCGTCCAATCCTCCCGGAGCGCGGCGGAGTCCTTCAGAGCCTGATACTGCCTCACGGTGTCGTCGTCTTCCTGGTGCGGCGAGCGAAACACATTCAGGTACTCAGCGAGGTCTTTGAGATCCCAGGTGAGGCGGAAGAAGTCGAGCGCGGCTTCGTTGAGCTGCGTGCCCGTCGCACCGACATAGAGGTCTGCCGCGTCTGCCCCCCCGACGACGAGCATCCAGAGGTCTCGCTCCGGCGGAGCGAGCCCCACGGTGTCCCAGTCCACCAAGACCCGGCCCTCGCTCGTTCGCATGATGTTGCCCGCGTGCGGCTCTCCGTGGGTCACGACCCAGCCGTCTCCGCGCTTCTCTGCCTCCGCAGCCAGCCGGTCGGCCAGCGTGAGCAACTCGATCAGCTCGGACGCGGAATCCCTGACCGCGTTCCGCGCCGGCTCGGAGAGCGGCCCGCCTGACCACGCCTCGTCTCGCTCCAGGAGTGCTGCTTCGAGATGGTGGCGACCGGGCAGATCGAGGCCGACTGAGCGTACGGCCGAACCGACCGCCGCCGTTGCCTGGTGAAGCTCCGCAAGCATCGCGACGACAGACCGCCGGTCGCCGTCGTCCTCGATCCAGCCGAACTGCCCCGCCTCGCCTGCCACGAAGGGGAACAGCGCGATCGCGTAGCGCGAATCGAGCCGACGCAGAGACTCGCCCTGACGCGTAGGGATCGGCGCGACCACGAAGTGCAACCCGCCGCCCCGGAGAGCGACAGAGGTGTCGAAGGCGCGCCGCAGACCGTCGAACGCTGCGTCACGCGCATCGCCGAGCCACGGCTTCTGGTCGAGGTCATCGACGGTGACGAAACCGCGGAGGCCGGTCTTGTCCGTGACCTCCCAGTGGTAGCTGCCTGCCCCCAGGGCCGCGTAATCGGCGGCCTCGACGTCGAAGCCCCAATGCTCGGCAAGAACATCGATCACCGCACCGGTCTCGACGTCCTCGGGAGGTGCTGACCTCATTCCATGCAGACTAGACGCGGCCGTCGCCGCCGACTTCGTACAGTGCACGCATGAAGATTCGGGCAGCCGTGCTCGAGGAGTTCGGGCAGCCGCTCGTCGTGCAGGAGGTCGAGCTGGCGGAGCCACGCGCGGGCGAGGTGCTCGTCCGGCTCGTCGCCTGCGGCGTCTGCCACACCGACCTCTACACCGCCTCCGGTGCCGACCCGTCGGGCTACTCCCCGACCGTCCTCGGCCATGAGGGGGCGGGCGTCGTCGAGCGAGTCGGTGCGGGCGTCACGTCCGTCGTGCCGGGCGACCACGTCGTCACGCTGTTTTCGCCCCAGTGCCGCGAGTGCATCCACTGCCTGAGCCCGCGCACGAATCTCTGCCTCGCGATCCGCGAGCAGCAGAACCAGGGCTACCTGCCCGACGGCACGACGCGCCTGTCGCGCGACGGCGAGCCGATGCGCCACTTCATGGGCACCTCGACATTCGCCGAATACACGGTCATGCCGGAGATCGCGCTCGCGAACGTCGACCGGGACGCGCCGTTCGAGCACGCGGCGCTCTTCGCGTGCGGCCTCTCCACCGGTCTCGGCGCGGCGATGTTCACCGCGAGGGTCGAGCCCGGCTCGACGTGCGTCGTGTTCGGTGCGGGCATGGTCGGTCTCGGAGCCGTCGCGGGTTGCCGCCTGCAGGGCGCGGAACGGATCATCTGCGTCGACCTGTCGGAGGAGCGGCTCGCGCTCTCGCGCGGTCAGGGTGCGACCGAGACGCTCGCCGGCGGGCCGGACGCCGTCGCCGAGATCCTCGAGCGGACCGGCGGATTCGGCGCCGACTACAGCTTCGAGGCGACAGGGCGCGTCGACGTGATGCGGCAGGCCGTCGAGTCGGCGCGCATGGGCTGGGGGCTCTGCACCGTCGCCGGTGTCGCCGGCAAGGGCGAGACGCTCGACATCGTCCCGCGGTACCTCATCACCGGCCGCCGGGTGTGCGGCTCGTCATTCGGTGGCGTCAAGGGCCGCGACCAGGTGCCGGAGCTCGTGCGCCTCGCGCTCGACGGGCGCCTCGACGTGACGCCGTTCGTGTCGCACACGCTGACGCTCGACGAGGTCAACCGCGGCTTCGAGCTGATGGAGGCGCAGGACGGCATCCGGAGCGTGATCCAGTTCACGTGAGCCGGAAGAAGCGCAACCGCGCCGAAGACGAGGACGACGACCGCCCACCGATCTGCCCGGCGTGCGGCGTGACGCAGGGGATGGTCGTCACCGAGGGCGACAGCACGAGGTTCGTCTGCCTGGAGTGCGGCTTCTCCGACGACCGTTCGAGGCCTCAGGGTTTCAGCGACTCTTAATCTCCACCGCTAGCGTCCTGGAGATGCAAACCCCGCAGGAGAGGCCGCCGGAGGAGCCGCGCCCCTACGGCCGCCGCGCCTTCCTCGGCGTGACCGCTCTCGGGCTCACCTCGCTCTTCTGGGGCAAGAGCGTCTGGAACGCCTTCTCGAGCGCGGCCCGGCCGTTTGAGAACGCCCTGCCGTCGAGCATCTTCCCCGGCTGGCGCATCTACACGGTCGCCTCGACGATGCCGACGTTCGACCCGGCGACGTGGCGGCTTCGCATCGAGGGGCTCGTCGACCGGCCGCAGACGCTGACGTACGACGACCTGCGCAGCCTGCCGCGGGCCGAGCAGGTCTCGAACTTCCACTGCGTGACGGGCTGGTCGGTCGACAACGTGCGCTGGGCCGGCGTCCGCCTCCGCGACCTCCTGACGGCAGCAGGCCCGCAGGCGTCGGGGACGGTGCTCGAGCTCGTGTCGGCGGAGGCTCCCTACGCCGACACGCTGACGCTTCAGCAGGCGGAGCTCCACGACGCGATGCTCGCCTACGAGATGGACGGCAAGCCGCTGCCCCGCGAGCACGGCGCGCCGGTGCGCATGGTGATTCCGGAGATGTACGGCTACAAGAACGTCAAGTGGGTCGAGCGGATCGTCCTCACCGACCACGTGAGCCCCGGCTACTGGGAACAGCGCGGCTACGACGTCGACGCCTGGGTCGGCAAGTCGAATGGGCTCTAGAGGGCTGATGTGAATTGGCCGCACGCACGGCTGGTGTGCCAGACGCGGCGCGTTTCGGCCGCCTCCGGCTTGGACGTAGGAACCGCTATGCCCCGCGCCGGATCCGGCCGAACCGCTTGGTCTGGCCCATCCCCGCACGCACGTC
>DATCOE010000112.1:0-5577 GCA_036564885.1 Gaiellaceae bacterium
TGTCGGGGCACTGCGTGCCTCCCGGCCCGTCGAAGAACGCGGTCGGGCCCTGGAGCGCGCTGAAGCGTGCGCGGACGGCGTCGACGTCGAGGGCAACCGTGCTCATCGGCCCCGGACGCTACCGCACTACCGGTGTCTCACTACGCTGGGGCCGTGAGCACGCTGTCACCGCCGCGGGAACACCTCGACACCGGGAACGAGTCGGGCCTCGGACGGCCCTGGCTCGTGATCGTCCTGAACGACAACCACAACACGTTCGAGGGCGTGGCCTTCGCGCTCTCGTCCGTCCTGCCCGGGGTCGACTACAACAAGGGCATGAAGCTCGCCGACAGCATCCACCAGACCGGTCTCGCCATCGTGTGGTCGGGCCACCAGGAGCAGGCCGAGCTCTACTGGGAGCAGCTCAAGGGCTACGGCCTGACCATGGCGTCGCTGGAACAGGGATGAACCCCTCTAGCCGGCGCTCCAGCGGTATGACGGCTTGACGGTGAGCGACGCGCCGACGAAGCAGTCGCGCTCTGCTTTCTGGAGCAGCTCGGTCAGCTCGGCTTCGCCCGGCTGAGGCTCGAGCCCGACGTCGAGGACGACCTCCGCCTCGGCGAGCGCAAAGCGGCCGTCGCTTTCGCGTCGCGTGAAGAGGGCCGTGGCGGAGCCGGTCGCCCTCGTCACCTCGATCCCGGCCCGCCGGGCGTGGTAGCGGAGGCTCGTGAGCGAGCAGCGCAGGAGCGCTGCCAGGAGCAGGTGCTCCGGCGTCCACTCGGGGCCGCCGCCGAGCGGCGTGCCGTCCTCGGTACGGACGACGTCGCCCTCCCCGAGGTCGACTGCGTACCGGAATTCCTTCGTCTTCACGGTCACTGGTGGCAATCGTGGCAGAGATGCCGTCCGGACGGGTCCGTAGCCTGCGGGATGTGCGGCGACTCAGAACGCTGACGGAAGCGGAATGCTGGGCCCGGTGCTACGGCGCCTGGGATCCGACCGTCTCGATCGTGCGTCTCGAGCCCCGCCGGCCGCGCTTCCCGACGACCGTCTCCGGCGAGGACATTCGCAGGCGCCTCGAGGAGCGGATCGACCGTCGCCTGGCCGCCGAGGTCGAGGCCGCGTAGCGACGCCGACTCCGAGCGATGTCCCCGACGTCCTGGCGCCGGGCCTCGACGTCGTCTTCTGCGGCATCAACCCGGGCCGCGTCTCGGCGGCCTCGCAGGCGCACTTCGCGAATCCGCGCAACGACTTCTGGCGGCTGCTCCATGCGGCGCACTTCACGTCTCGGCTCTACGACCCCTCGGAGCAGTTCGAGCTGCTGAAGGACGGCATCGGCGTCACGAACGCCGCCTACCGCACGACCCCCGGGTCGGGCGATCTGCGGCGCTCGGACTTCGCGGGCGCTGCGGAGCGCCTCGAGCGGATCGCACAGGAGCTGCACCCGCGTTGGATCGGCTTCGTCGGCAAGGAGGCCTACCGCGGCGCGTTCAACGAGCGGCCCGAGCTCGGGCTGCAGGAGCGGACGCTCGGCGCCACGCGCCTCTTCGTGCTGCCCTCGACCTCGCCCGCGAACGCGGCGGTGCCGTGGTTCGACCGGCTGGAGTGGTTCTTCGAGCTCGCAGGGCGCGTCAGGGGCATGCCGCAGCGCAGCGGCGCCCGAGCGCTTGTGCTCGATCCGGCTGACCGGATCCTGCTCGTGCGGTTCGACGATGTGATGGGCAGCTGGTGGGCGACGCCCGGCGGCGGAGTCGATCCGGGCGAAAGCGACGCGGACGCTCTGGCCCGCGAGCTCGTCGAGGAGGTCGGGCTGCACCAATTCGAGCTCGGCCCGCTCCTCTGGACGCGAGTGCACTGGCATGTCGATCCGCGGCGCTTCGGCGGCCAGCACGAGCGGTGCTACCTCGTGCGGACGGAGGCCTTCGAGATCGCGCCGACCTTCTCCGCCGCCGAGCTCGCCGCGGAAGGCGTCCACGAAGCCCGCTGGTTCACGGTGGACGAGCTCGACACGGTGATCACCGGTCCGCGACGCCTCCCGGAGCTCATCCGCGACGTGCTCGAGCACGGGCCGCCGGTCGAGCCGTTCGACGCGGGGCGTTGACACGCAACGTGGGTCCGTCGCGGAGCCGAACTTGTTCGGCGCAGCAGTGATCCGTCCCGCCGCGAGCACGCGAAGAAGGGGGCCCACGGGGGAAACTGGTTTCCCCCGTGAAGCGAGCGAAGCGAAGCGTCTTTCCCCCGTGAAGCGAGCGGAGCGAAGCGCTATCCGCGCCAGCGGTTCGTGATCGGCGTGCGGCGGTCACGTCCGAACGCCTTGGACCGCAGGCGCACGCCCGGCGGCGCCTGGCGGCGCTTGTACTCGGCGCGGTCGATCAGCGAGACGGCGCGGTGCACGATGTCGGGGTCGATTCCGTCGGCCGCGAGCTCGTCGATCGAGCGGTCTTCCTCGACGTATCCCTCGAGCACGCGGTCGAGCTGCGGGTACGGCGGCAGCGAGTCCTCGTCGAGCTGGTCGGCGCGCAGCTCGGCGCTCGGGGCCCGCGCGATGATCGATGCCGGGATCAGCTCGCGGCCGGCACGCTCGTTGAGATGGAGCGAGAGCCGGAAGACGTCCGTCTTGAAGACGTCCTTCAGCAACGCGAAGCCACCCGCCATGTCGCCGTAGAGCGTCGCGTAACCGACCGACATCTCCGACTTGTTCCCGGTCGCGACGAGCAGCCAGCCGAACTTGTTCGAGAGGGCCATCAGCAGCGTGCCGCGGATCCGCGCCTGCAGGTTCTCCTCGGTGAGATCGGGCTCGCGCCCGGCGAAGTGCGGCGCGAGCGCCTCGAGGTACGTCTCGACCATCGGCTCGATCGGGATCTCCCGGAAATCGCAGCCGAGGTTCTCTGCGAGCCGCTGCGCGTCGCCGCGCGTCCCCTCGGACGAGTACCGCGACGGCATCGACACGCAGTGCACGCGATCGGGGCCGAGCGCCTCCGCAGCGAGCCCGGCGACGAGCGCGGAATCGATCCCGCCGGAGACACCGACGACGATCTCGCGGAAGCCGTTCTTGCGCACGTAGTCGGCAAGGCCGAGCTCGAGCGCGATCCGCATCTGCTCGAGCTCGTCGGAGAACGGGGTGACGACGAGCTCGGCGTGATCCGCTTGTTTGTGCGGCGCACCGACGTGGATCGTCGTCACCGCGCCGAGGTCGCCGCGGTCCTGCGCGAGCGCTCGCCGCCGCGCGTCGGTGAGCCTGCGCGCGCGCACGGCTGACGGGTCGACGTCGACGATCATCAGCGCCTCTTCGAAGCCGGGTGCGCGCGCGAGCACCGTCCCCTCGTCGTCGATCACGAGCGAGTGCCCGTCGAAGATGAGCTCGTCCTGCCCGCCGACGGTGTTGCAGAACGCGACGTACACACTGTTGTCCCGTGCGCGCGTCCGGAACATCTCCTCGCGCTCGCGGTCCTTGAGCAGATGGAACGGCGACGCGGAGATGTTCACGATCAGCTCCGCGCCGGCGAGGGCCAGGTCGCTGGTGGGCGGACCCGGGTGCCACATGTCCTCGCACACGGTGACGCCGACGAGCGTCTCGCCGTGCTCGAGCAGATACAGGTCGTGGCCAGGCGCGAAGTAGCGCAGCTCGTCGAACACGCCGTAGTTCGGCAGGAACCGCTTCTTGACCATCGCCTTCACCTCGCCGCCCGCGCACACCGCGCACGCGTTGTAGAGATCGCGGTCGAAATGCGGGGTGCCGACGAGGACGACGATCCCGCGCGCCGCGAGCGCGATCTGCTCGAGCGACCCTTCGGCTGCACGGAGGAAGCCGGGCCGCAGCAGCAGGTCCTCGGGCGGATACCCCGTCACCGCGAGCTCGGGGAAGACGACGAGATCCGCGTTCGCGCGCTTCGCGTCCTCGATCCGCTCGACGATCAGCGCACGGTTCCCGTCGAGGTCGCCGACGATCGGGTTGATCTGTGCGAGAGCGAGACGCATCGAGTTTCAGACTACCAGTCGTAAACCTACTCGCGGCGCAGGCGGATCGCGTTCAGATCGCGGTCGCGGATCTCTCCGATCCGCGACCGCAGCGCGTCCGGCGAGTCGTGCTCGGCGTGCAGGTAGCGGCCGGCGAGCTCGTCGAGCTCGCCCGACGCGAGCGCACGCACGAGCCGGGGGGCGCACTCCGGCGGCGTCCACGGGGCGTCGTCGGAGAAGCGGCCTTCGGTCATCGCGGTCTTCACGAGCCCCGGCGAGATCGAGAAGACGAAGACGTTCCGCGGCCTGAGCTGCTCGGCGAGCAGCTCCGAGAAGCGGTGCACCGCCGCCTTGCTCGGGCCGTAGGCCGTCGGGCCGCCCAGCGACGTCGGCAGGTACGCCGCACCGCTCGCGACGTTGACGATGCGGCCGCCGCCTCGCTCGATCATCCCCGTCGCGACGGCGCGGTTGCAGAGGTAGACACCGCGGACGTTCACCTCGAACGTTCGCCACCACTCGTCCGGGTCGGCGAGGGGCTCGCTCGGACCGGAGATGCCCGCGTTCGCGACGAGCAGGTCGATCGGCCCGAGCTCCGACTCCGTCCGCGCCACGGCGTCCTCGATCGACGTCTGCGACGTGACGTCGAGCTCGAGCGCGAGCCCGCCGATCTCCGCCGCGACCGCCTCGACCTGGTCGAGCGAGCGCGCGCCGACCGCGACGCGCATGCCCGCCTCCGCGAGCTCGCGCGCGACGTTCGCGCCGATGCCGCGCCCGCCGCCGGTCACGAGAGCAACGCCTTCGAGCTCAGCCGGCGGCACGAGTGATCTCCTCCAGCGACTCCGGGTTCTCGAGCGAGGACACGTCGCCCGGATCCTTCCCGAGTGCGCGCGCCTGAATCGCGCGGCGCACGATCTTCGCCGAGCGCGTCTTCGGCAGCGCGGCGACCCAGAGGATGCGATCGGGCTTGAACGCCTTGCCGAGCGCGTCCGTCACCGCGCTCGCGACGCGCGCGCCGTCGGGCTGCTCGCCCGGCATCGCGACGCAGAAGATCCAGGCGACCTCGCCCTTCACCTCGTGCGGGATGCCCACCGCGGCCGCCTCGGCGACGATCCCGCTGCCGATCGCGGCAGACTCGAGCTCGGCCGGCCCGATGCGCTTGCCGGCGATGTTCAACGTGTCGTCGCTGCGTCCATGCAGGTACCAGTATCCGTCCTCGTCGATCGAGGCCCAGTCGCCGTGCCACCACATGCCGGGGAAGCGCCGCCAGTAGGTCTCGAGATAGCGCTCGGCATCTCCCCAGACGCCGCGCGTCATACCCGGCCACGGTCTGCGGCAGACGAGCTCGCCGACCTCGCCGCGCACCGGGTTCCCTTCCCCGTCGACGACGTCCATGTCCAGGCCGAGCGCCGGGAAGCCGAGCGCGACGGGCTTGACCGGCTCGGTGATCACCGTCGTCAGGAAGCACGCGCCCACCTCGGTGCCGCCGGAGATGTTGACGATCGGCGTGCGCGCACCGCCCACGTGCTCGAAGAGCCAGCGGTACGGATCGGGGTTCCACGGCTCGCCCGTCGTGCAGATCGCGCGCAGTGACGAGAGGTCGGCCGTCGGCTCGCCCTTCGGGATGAGCGCGCGTACGAGCGTGGG
>DATCOE010000113.1:0-2696 GCA_036564885.1 Gaiellaceae bacterium
GGCTCGGGCTCGCCGACGGCGAGCCGATTGCAGGCGGCGAGACGTTCGACGAGGTCGCGCACGCCGTGCTGGAACGGCTGCTCGCCGAACCGCGCGGCGTGCTCACGCTGCTCACCGGCGAAGAGCCGCCCGCTCTCGAGACCCTGCTGGCGGGCCTCGCCGCGGAGCACCCGGAGCTCGAGCTGGACGTCTACAAGGGCGGCCAGCCGCACTATCCGCTGCTGCTCTCAGCCGAATGAAGATCACCGGTCAACCATCTAGGCTCCCTGCGTGAGCGCACCGATTCGCGTCGTGCTCGTCGAGGACAACGACACCTTTCGCGAGACGCTGCAGCTGGTCTTCGGGCTGCGGCAGGAGATCCAGGTGGTCGGAAGCGTGGCGACGGGGCACGAGGCGCCGGCGCTTTGCGCGGAGCTCGCGCCGGACGTCGTGCTGATGGATTACCGGATGCCGGGCATGAACGGCGCCGAGGCGACGCGCGCGGTTCTCGCTGCCGCGCCGGCGACGCGCGTCGTCTGCCTGACGGCGTCCGTGACGAAGACCGAGGTCGCCGAGTTGCTCGAAGCGGGGGCCGTCGCCTGCCTGACGAAGGACGAGGACTTCGATCGCATCGTTGCCGCCGTCGAGGATGCGGCAGGCAGGTGAACCTCACCGCCGAGAACACGGCGGTCGTGCTCGACTCGACCGCCGACTTCCCCGATGCGCCGGATCGGTTCCCGAACTTCCGCGTCGTCCCGCTCTACGTCCGCTTCGGTGACGAGAGCTATCGCGACTACGTCGAGATGGGGGCGGACGAGTTCTATGCGCGGCTCCAGACTGCGGTCGAGCTGCCGACGACGTCGCAGCCTACGCCCGGCGACTTCCTCGCCACCTACGAGGAGCTCGGACAGTACGAGCGGATCCTCTCGCTCCAGATCTCCTCGACGCTCTCGGGCACGTTCGGCAGCGCCGAGACGGCGGCGGAGATGCTCGGGGGCGATCGTGTGCGCGTGATCGACACGCGCACGGTTTCGGCCTCGATCGCGTTGATCGCGATCGGCATCCAGGCGCGGCTCGAACGCGGGACGACCGACGAGGAGGTGGACGCGTTCGTCGCGCGCTACCAGGCAGGGCACCAGCTGCTGTTCACGGTCAACACACTCGAGTACCTCGCGAAGGGCGGGCGCATCGGCCGCGCGGCGGCGCTCGCGGGCAACCTGCTGAACGTCAAGCCGATCCTGACGATCCGGGACGGCGAGGTCGTGCCGCTGAAGCGCGTGCGCGGCAACCACAAGGCCTTCGCCGCGTTCCGCGAGCTGTTCGTCTCGACGACGATCGACTCGCCGCTCTTGAAGGTCGGGATCGCCCACGCCGCTGCGCCCGAGCGCCTCAAGGCGCTGCGAGAGCTCGTCGAGCACGAGCGCCCGCACGCGCAGATCGAGATCGCGACGACGCTCGGCGCCGTCGTGGGGACGCACGCGGGACCGGGGACAGTCGGCTTCTTCTGGTTCGAGGACTCCGACTAGTCGTCTGAGCCGTGCGCGCGCCCGCTGTGGTCGTTGACGGGTGCCGGCTGCGGGAGCGGGCGCGCCTTCACCGTCCGCGCCGGCAGGTTGGCGACGGGACTGAGACGCCCGACCGGGTCGTGGCGGTCGCCGCCGTAGGCGAGCAGCAGCACGTTGACCGCCACGACGGCCGCGAGCGCGGCGACGGCTGCTGTGACTGCCCACCTCACGCGGCAAGCTCCCGGCGCAGCGACCCGACCTCGGTCGCGCGGTTCGCAGCGAGTGCGGCGAGCAGTTTCCCGTTGCGATCGTGATAGCGGGCCGTGAATCCGTTCTCGTTGCCCTCGAGCACGACCGCGTGCCATGACTCGGCGTGCCCGACGTGCTGGAGGCGCAGGCCGAACTGGTCCGACCAGAAGTAGGGCGCGTCCACGTGGGGCTCGTCGGCGCCGGTGATCGCCGCAGCGACCGAGCGGGCCTGCCCGGCGGCGCTCGCCCAGTGCTCGACGCGCACGTTCCGATCGCCGCGGCGCCACGACGCGACGTCACCGCACGCGAAGACACCCGGCGTTGCACTGCGGCCGCACGCGTCGACCTCGACGGTCTCGCCGACGCTGCCGATCCCGACGACGACCACGTCGGCCGGAACGAGCTCGCCGTCCGACAGCCGCACGCCCGTCACGCGATCGCCGCCCGCGAAGCCTTCCACGCCGGCGCGGAGGCGAAGGTCGACCCCGTAGGCGCGGTAGCGGGCCGCGAGCATGTTGCCGACCTCGGGGCCGAGCACGCGCTCGAGCGGGGTCGCTGCCGGTTCGACGACGGTCACGGAGCCAACCATGCCAGACAGCGTGGAGGCGACCTCGCCGCCAACGAATCCCGCGCCGACGACCACGACGCGCGAGCTTGGTGAGAGCTCGGCCTGCAGCCCTCGCGCGTCGTCGAGCGATCGCAGGTGATGGACGCCGGGCGGCCCGTCGAGGCGCCGTGCGCGGACGCCGGTCGCGAGCACGAGCGCGTCCCAGTCGATGCGCTCTCCGCCGACGGTCGCACTGCGACGCTGCACGTCGATGTCCTCGACGCGCCGGCCGAGGACGAGCTCGATCCTCTGGTCGGCCCAGAACGAGTGCGGGCGAAGCGTCACATCGTCCCGGTTGCCCGCGAGCAGTTCCTTCGAGAGCGCGGGCCGCTCGTAGGGCGCGTGCTGCTCGTCGC
>DATCOE010000114.1:0-5347 GCA_036564885.1 Gaiellaceae bacterium
GACCTCGCCGTACATCTGCGCGAGCCGCCGGTACGAATCGCGTGCGAAGCGCACGTTTCCGGTCGTGCGCGCGAGACCTTCGACCGCGTTGTCGTTCAGGCCGAGGTTGAGGATCGTGTCCATCATCCCCGGCATCGAGACGGCTGCACCTGAGCGCACGGAGACGAGCAGCGGGTCGTCGTCGTCGCCGAAGCGCTTCCCGGCCTTCTGCTCGAGCCGCGCGATGTGCTCTCCGATCTCCTCGTCGAGCCCGGCCGGCAGGCCGCCCTCGCGCATGTACGCGCGGCACGCGTCGGTCGTGATCGTGAACCCCGCCGGGACCGGCACACCGAGCTGCGTCATCTCGGCAAGACCGATTCCCTTGCCTCCCAGCAGCTCCCGGCCGCCCTCGCAGGGCTCGTCGAATGCGTACACGAACCTGGTCACGGCGCGAATCTTGTCATAGATATGCGGATGACCTCCCCACAACTCCTCGGCCTCGGCGGCCACCCGGACGACCAGATGCTCGATCACGCGCTCGGCCTCGCGCGCGGCGCGAAGGTTCTCTATGTGCCGACTGCATCGAACGAGGATCCCAGCTTGACCGTGGAATGGTACGCGCGGCTCCGCGGCCGGGCCGAGCTGACGCCCCTGCACTTCTACCCGTGGCCTCCCGACGACCTGCGCGAGCTCACGCTCGCGCAGGACGTCGTGGTCGTCCCGGGCGGCAACACGGCGAACATGCTTGCAATCTGGCGTGTGCACGGCTTCGACGAGATCCTCCGCGAGGCGTGGCAGGCGGGCATCCTGCTCACCGGCTGGAGCGCCGGGATGATCTGCTGGTTCGAGGCGGGCGTCACGGACTCGTTCGGACCGCAGCTCGACGGCATGCGCGACGGGCTCGGCTTCCTTCCCGGCAGCGCCTGCCCGCACTACGACGGCGAGGAGCTCCGCCGGCCCGTGTACCAGCGCCTCGTGCGAGAGGGCTTCCCGCCGGGTATCGCACTCGACGACGACGCCGCCGCGCACTACGTGGGGACGGATCTGCGCGAGGTCGTCTCCTCCCGGGCGGGCGCCGGCGGCTACCGCGTCGGGCCGGACGGCGAGGAGACGATCGACGCGCGCGTGCTCTAGGTGGTTGAGCGTCTACGGCGAGAACGGAACTCGGCAAGCCACGCGACGACGCGCAGGCCGATCCAGATCGGCGTCAGCAGGATGTAGAAGACGATGTCGGCGACGACGAGGATCGCCCACCAGAGCGCCCAGTAGCGCAGCGGAACGGGCGGCTTCTCCCTCATGCGCGCGCCGTCTCGCTGCGGCGCTCCTCGAGCGCGCGCAGCACACGGTGCGCCGTCTCCTCGATCGAAAGCTCGGAGATGTCGATCACGGGGCAGCCGAGCTTGCGGTGCAGCTTCGTCGCCTGCTCGAGCTCCTCGTAGATCTCCATCAGCTCGGCGTACTGGCGGTTGCGCGCACCCATCGTGCGCACGCGGGCGCGCCGGATCTCGACGAGGCGGTTCGGGTCGATCGTGAGCCCGACGATCTTGCGGGCGTCGATCTCGAAGAGCTCCTTCGGCGGCTCGATCGACTTGACGACCGGCACGTTGGCGGCCTTGTGGCCGAGATACCCGAGGTAGATCGAGAGCGGCGTCTTCGACGTGCGCGATACGCCGACGAGCACGAGATCGGCGTCGTGGAGCCCCCGCCCGACGCCGTCGTCGAAGCGCACGGCGAACTCGATCGCCTCCATGCGCTTGAAGTAGGCGGAGTTGAGCGGCGGCCTCGAGCCGGGGGTCATCCTCGCCGCCATGCCCGAGACGCGTGCGACCGCGTCGATCGGCTGTCCGAGCAGGTCGCAGTAGTGCAGCTTCGCGCGGCGGCAGAGCGCGCGCATCGCGTCGCGTTGCTCGGGGTGCACGAGCGTGTAGACGACGACCGCGGGGCGCCCCTTCATCCGGTTGACGGCGAGGTGCAGGTCCTCCTCCGACTCGACGCGCGGATGGCGGATCTCCACGAACTCCTGCTCGGGGAACTGCGCCTCGAGCGCCTGGACGAGGCGTGCGGCCGTCTCGCCTGTCGCGTCGGAGACGACGTGCAGCTCGACGGGTGTCGTCGCAGGGGCCATCGTGGCCGGGACCCTAGATGGTTGCTGCGGCGATCGGGTCGGCCGCCGCTTCTGCAGGGGTGGACGCCATGGTGACCAGCCTAACTAGAGGCTTGGGTAACCTCACCCGCGTGGCGGACAACACCGAGGCCGTGACGATGGACAAGATCGTGTCGCTCTGCAAGCGGCGCGGCTTCGTCTTCCCGTCTTCCGAGATCTACGGCGGCCTCGGCTCGACGTACGACTACGGCCACTACGGCGTTCTGATGAAGAACAACATCCGGGCCCAGTGGTTCCGGACGATGGTGCAGGAGCGCGACGACATGGTCGCCCTCGACTCCGCCGTGATCCTCAACCCGCGCGTCTGGGAGGCGTCCGGCCACGTTGCCGGCTTCAGCGATCCGCTCGTCGACTGCAAGACGTGCAAGCTGCGCTTCCGCGCCGACCGCCTCGAGGACTCGCACTGCGGCCAGAAGCCGAGCAAGCGGCCGGGTGAGACGTCCGCGTGCGACCTCACCGAGGCGCGGCAGTTCAACCTGATGTTCCAGACGCAGGTCGGAGCGATGGAGGACGCCAGCTCCACCGCGTTCCTCCGGCCCGAGACCGCGCAGGGCATCTTCATCAACTTCAAGAATGTGATGCAGCTCGCGCGGCGCAAGCCTCCGTTCGGCATCGCGCAGACCGGCAAGTCGTTCCGCAACGAGATCACGCCCGGCAACTTCCTCTTTCGCGTCCGCGAGTTCGAGCAGATGGAGATGGAGTACTTCGTGCCGCCCGACGAGGCGCAGCGCTGGTACGAGTACTGGCTCGAGCAGCGCCTCCAGTGGTACCTCGACCTCGGCCTGCGCCGCGACCGGCTGCGCATTCGCGAGCACGAGGCGGACGAGCGCTCGCACTACTCGACCGCGACGAGCGACATCGAATACCTCTACCCCATGGGCTGGCTGGAGCTCGAGGGCGTCGCGAACCGCGGCGACTTCGACCTGATGCAGCACACGACACACTCCGGGACGAAGCTCGAGTGGGTCGGGCAGGACGGCGAGCGGTACACACCGCACGTGGTCGAGCCGGCGGTGAGCATCGAGCGGATCTTCGTCGCCATGCTCGTCGACGGCTACGACGAAGAGGTCGTCGCCGACCGTGACCGCACCGTCTTGCGGCTGCACCCGCAGATCGCGCCGATCAAGGCGGCGATCCTGCCGCTGATCGCGAGGAACGAGGAGATGGTCGCGAAGGCGCGCGCGCTGCAGGACGAGCTGCGGCGCCGGCACATGGTCGAGTACGACGACGGCGGCCAGATCGGTCGCCGCTACCGCCGCCAGGACGAGATCGGCACGCCGTGGGCGTTCACGATCGACGAGCAGACGCTCGAGGACGACACGGTCACCGTGCGCGAGCGGGACTCGCTCGCACAGGAGCGCCTGCCGCTCTCCGGCGTCCGCAGCTGGCTCGAGGACGCGCTCGAGCGGCCCTGGGCCTCGCCGAAGACCTAGTAGAAGTTTGATGTGGATTGGACGTGCGTGCGGCTAATGCACATCAAGCCTCTGACCGCTAGAGCTCGGGGATGTTCCGCTCCATCGCGCGCTCGTTCGGCCCGAAGCCGAGCTTCTCGTACAGCGTGTGCGCGTCACGGGTGTGCAGCATCCAGCGGCGCTCGGAGTACGGCCCGTTCTCGACCAGCTCTCGCACGAGCTCGACGCCGAGCCCGCGGCCGCGGCACTCGTCGAGCACGTAGAGTCCGCGAGGTAGACGAAGCCCGCGCCAAAGCAGTCGACCGCGCGGGCGAAGCCGACCTGGCGGCCGTCCTTGTAGAGGCCGACGACGTGCTGGCTCGCCTCGATCAGCGCGTCCTGCCGCTCGCGCGTCCGTCCTTTCGCCCAGTACGACTCGCCGCCGAGATAGGCGTGCACCGCGTCGCGGTCGATCCGCGCGCGGTCATCGTCCAGCTCGTATCCGTCGCCGAGATCGCGCCTCACGCGCTCAGGGTTCTCAGGCGGAAGCCGCCGTGGTACTCGTACGACGAGGTGATCACCGTCAGCGCGTCGCGGCTCGCGCGCTCACCGAGGCCGATGCCTGCTGCGGCGGCGAGCGGGCTGCCCAGCAGCTCCTCGATGCCGCGGACACCTTCCGGGCTGAGGCCGAGCGCCTCCGTCCGGCCCGCGCACGCCGTGCAGACGCCGCCGCCGGCGTGCGGTGAGTAGCCGACGAGCGGCACGTCGCCCGTGCCGCACTCGGCACAGCTCGTCAGGTGCGGCAGGTAGCCGGAGAGCCACAGCAGCTTGAGCTGGAACGAGAGCACGAGCGGATCGAGCGCGGGACGGCCGTCGGACACGGGCGCCTCATCGAGCACGTCGAGGAAGCGGGTCAGCGCGGTGAACGCGCGCTCGTTCGCCTCCTGCTCGCTGAAGAGGCGGAGCATCGCCTCGGCGCCGATCAGGCCGACCGAGAGCCGGTAGTAGTTCTCGCGGGTTGCGCTGTGCGGCCGGACGAGCTCGGCCCCCGTCACGGTCTGGAGGTCGCCGGAGCCCTGGTGGAGCATCAGGGCGGAATGCGAGAGTGGCTCGAGGCGCGCGCCGAAGCGCGACTTCGTCTTCCGGACGCCCTTGGCGACCGCGCCGACACGGCCGCGGTCGAGCGTGTAGAGGTGGAGCACGCGGTCGGCCTCGCCGAGCCGGAACGACCGGAGGACGACGGCCTCGGTCTTGTAGGAGCGGGAGGCCATGCCCGTTCAGGCTATCGACGGGAACGGATTGCGCGGTTTCTGCGTTCTAGCCCTGGATGCCCAGAATTCAGATGTACACGACGCGCTGGTGCGGCTACTGCGTCCGCGCCAAGACGCTCCTCGACGGGAAGCTCCTCGAGTACGAGGAGATCCATCTGGACGGGGATGCGGCGTTCCGGCAAACGCTCCACGACCTGACGGGCGGCTGGACGGTCCCGCAGATCCTGATCGACGGCAAGCCGATCGGCGGCTACACCGAGCTCTGGCGCCTCGACCGCGACGGCGCGCTCGACGAACTGCTCGCCGCCTAGAGGCCTGATGTGAATTGGCCGCACGCACGGCTGGTGCGCCAGACACGGCGCGTTTCGGCCGCCTCCGGCTTGGACGTAGGAACCGCTATGCCCCGCGCCGGATCCAGCCGAACCGCTTGGTCTGGCCCATCCCCGCACGCACGTCTAATCCACATCAAGCCTCTAGAGGCTTGATGTGAATTAGGTCCGCAGGGACCGGGGCCGGTACGAAGAAGGGCTTCCAGACCGTTG
>DATCOE010000115.1:0-3486 GCA_036564885.1 Gaiellaceae bacterium
GGGCCTACGTCGACCGCCGCACCAGCGAGGGCAAGAGCAAACGCGAGATCATGCGCTGCCTCAAACGCTACGTCGCCCGCGAGGTCTACACCGCGCTCACACAACCCGGCGAACAGAAACTCGCCCGAGCCGCTTGACATCCACAGATAAGGAGCATCACCCCACACGCGGCCGTGCCTGAGGCGAAAACCCGCGGTTTCAGCCTGCAAGCGCGCCGATTCGCGCGACCACACCGACTTTACGCACCCCACAGGCGAGGTAGAGGCGCGTGAACCAGGCGACGCCGTCGCGTGCGGGCAGCGACATCTCGATCGCGCGCATCCGCTCGATCACGTCGGGGATCGTCCTCGCCTGCGGGCACCCACCGACGCTACCGCAGGCCCGCGAGCGAAGCCAGCTCGCGGGCCCTGGCCGCCGCTTCGTCCCGCAGCTCGCCGTAGTCAAGTACCAGACCGTTACTCGGCCGGCCGTCGACGAGGACGTGCTTCACGTCGGGGCCGCGCGCGGCGGTGACGAGGCTGACCACCGGGTCGTGGGCGATGCCGACGTGCGGCGCGGACAGGTCGAAGACGGCGATGTCCGCGCGCTTGCCCGGCTCGAGCGAACCGATCTCCGCGCCGAGGCCGATCGCGCGCGCCGCGTCGATCGTCGCGGCGGCGAGCGCTGCGCGCGCGTCGATGCGGGTGGGGGCGAGCGCGGCCTGGTTCTGCTCGGCGAGCAGGGCCTTCGCCTGCTCGAGCATGTCGACGCTCGCGTCGACCATCGGCCCGTCGGTGCCGAGCGCGAACCGGCGCAGGTCGCGGGCGCGGGTGACGCCGCCGCCGCGCGCGGCCTGGCTCGTCGGCGTGTCGATCACCCAGGCGCCCGTGTCGTCGACGAGCTCGACGTCGCGGTCGGAGAGCCAGATCGCGTGCACGAGCAGCCAGTGCTCGTCGAGGACCCCGAGCCGGTGCAGGTGCTCCACGTCGCGCCCTCCGTAGTGCTCGCGCGCGCCCGTGGCGGCGTGGTTCGAGATCCGCAGGCCGCGCCGCGCCGCGAGGTCGTGCGCGCCGGCGATCAGCTCGTCGGTCGTCGTCCCGCGCGCGAGCCAGTGCGCGGCCGTCTCGACGACGAGTCCGGGGTGGGGGAGCCGCTCGACGAGCGCCTCCGCCTCGGCGAGGTCGTCGCCGGCGCGCAGCTCCTTGCCGACGACGAGGCGAAAGCCCGACTCCTGCGCCGCCGCCGCGACGCCGAGCGCGATCTCCGGCGTCGTGCGCGTGACAGAGTGCTCGAAAGCGCAAGTCGTCCCGGTCGAGAGCATCTCGAGGCAGGCGAGCCGGGTCGCGAGCACGAGATCCGCCTCGGTGACGAGCGCACCGAGCGGGAAGAGCAGCCGCTCGAGCCACGCCTCCAGCGCAAGCCCCGCGCCGAGCCCGCGGAAGAGCCCGTACCAGAGGTGCTGGTGGGCGTTGACGAGTCCCGGGCAGACGACGCAGCCCGACGCATCGAGTCGCTGGTCGCACGCGGGCGGCTCGCCATCGCCGACCGCCTCGACGCGGCCGTCCCGCACCGCGACCCAGCCGCCGGGCAGCTCGCGCCGCCCGGCGTCCATCGTCACGACATGGCCGGAGTGGACGAGGAGGCTCAGGGCTCCTCGGGGTAGACGTTGGCGGCGACGAGCACGAGCTCCGAGTCGGCCGCCGCCCAGATCCCATGCGGCTCGCGGATCTCGGACGTGAAGACCATCCCCGGCTCGATCTGCGCGCGCTGCTTGCCGAGCATCACCTCGCCGCGGCCCTCGAGCACGCAGAACACGTGCGCGTACTCGTCGATGTGCGGCCCGAACGTCCCGCCGGCGGCGATGCGCGTCAGCGAGAGCCGCGTCCTGCCGCCCTGCTCGAGCGGCAGCAGCTCGTATCCGTCGACGGCCTCGGCGCCGGAGCGCTCGATCGTCCGCCAGTCCCGCTCACGTGGATCGAAAACAGTTCCCATAAGACTTGATCGTAGTAGGATATGTAGCCGTGGGGGACGCCTACCCGACCGTGAAGGCGGCCGCCATCCAGGCGGCCTCCGTCTTTCTGGACCGCGAGGGGTCGACCGAGAAGGCCTGCGCGCTGATCCGCGAGGCCGGTAGCAACGGCGCCCGCGTGATCGGCTTTCCCGAGGGGTTCATCCCCGCGCACCCGGTCTGGTTCCACTTCCACGCGGCGACCGGCCGCGTCGCGACGCGCCTCTCGGTCGAGCTGTTCAAGAACGCGGTCGAGATCCCGGGCCGCGAGATCGAGGCGCTACAGGCCGCCGCCCGCGACGCGAACGCGTACTGCGTCGTCGGCGTCTGCGAGAAGCTCCCCGGCACGTTCGGGACGCTCTTCAACTCCCAGGTCTTCATCGGCCCGGACGGGAGCTTCCTCGGCAAACACCAGAAGCTGATGCCGACGGTCGGCGAGCGCCTCGTCCACATGGGCGGCTACGGCGACACGTTCGGCGCGATCCAGACCGACTTCGGTCCGATCAGCGGGCTGATCTGCGGCGAGAACTCGAATCCGCTCGCCGTCTTCGCGCTGACCGCCGAGTCGACGCGCGTCCACGTGATGAGCTGGCCGAACCACTTCCCGACGATCTCCGACCCGCTGCGCGAGCGCGTCAAGATCGACTCGCAGAGCTTCGCGCAGATGTCGAAGGCGTACGTGATCAGCGCGTGCGGCACCGTCGACGACCGGATGATCGAACTGCTCGAGCTCTCACCCGGCGACGAGGAGCTGATCCGCAACCCCGACTTCACCGGCGGCTCGACGATCGTCAGCCCAGACAGCCACGTCCTCGCCGGCCCGATGGGCTCGGAGGAGGGGATCCTCTACGCGGACCTCGACCTGGAGGTCGGGATCAAGATGAAGCTCCGCCACGACTTCGCCGGCCACTACAACCGGCCCGACGTCTTCCAGGTGCGTGTCAATACGCGCAAGCCCGAGCTGTACGGCCGTGTCGCCGAGAGCGAGCTGTTCGCCGCGGACGCCGACGGGCACGGGCTCGAGCCCACACCGGCGAACTACCTCGAGCGCGTCCGCCGAGCGCACGAGCTCACCGGAGGCGACCCGGCCGTCTAGCCAGGATCGTTCATTAGCGGGCTCGAATCGGCGTTTGCGCGGGCGGGTGATGTCTGCCTGAGTGACTCATGGGCTTCGCCCCACCCGCGAGCGATGTAAATGGGATGGTGTCGGGGCGTGGAGGGGTGCGTATGCTCGGTCTTCCCCCACTTCGGTGGACGAGTCGCCAAGCGCGCCGCTTCCCGAGCTCAGAGCCCCGCTTCCGCGTGCCAATGATCCGTCCCAGACCTGAGGGTGCCGGAAACCCGATTCGCCCTTGATTACGACGCGATCTTGTACTCGTGGATGAGCCCTCCGAGCACGTCTCGGCGGCGAACATGGTCGAGGGCGACAACGGTGTCTGACCCTGGCGGCGGTTCTTCGATTGGTGGTCGCTGGTGGAGGGGGCGGTGGGGGCGATGTT
>DATCOE010000116.1:0-19360 GCA_036564885.1 Gaiellaceae bacterium
GACCTTCCCGTACCGGAGCTTGAAGAAGACGTTCGTCATCCCGTCATAGACGGCGCCGTTCATCGCCGACGACGCGAGCAGCGCAGGCGCGATGTAGCTCGCGTACGAGACGCCGTGCACGCGGCCGACGAAGTGGCCGAGCCCGAGGCCGAGCGAGAAGAGGTAGAAGATCGGCTCGAAGAAGCCGCTGATGATCGTCAGCCACGTGCGACGGTAGACCATCAGATTGCGTTCGAAGAGCAGATGCGCCCGCGTATTGCGCCACCAAGCCTGGCGTGCGCGCGGAGCGCGCTCCACCGCGACCGCACTCATGTGACGAGCCTCCGCGCGTACATGCGCGACGCGAGGACCAAGCCGCCGGCGACCCACAGCGCGAGATACGCGACATGCGCGAGCGACGGCCACAACGACGCGGTGCCGAGCGTCAGGTGCCGCATCAGGTCGACGCCGTTCCAGAGCGGAGTCGCGTAGGCGATCTCCCGTGCCACGTGGGGCAGCCGCGAAACAGGAAAGAACGTCCCCGAGAAGAGGAACATCGGCATGACGACGAAGCGGAACAACCCGTTCATCCCCTCATCCCGCTCGAGCCAGGCCGAGAACGCGGACACGGGTGCAGAGTGCGCGAGCCCGAGCAAGATCGCCGCGGGCCACGCGAGGATCGCGTACGGCGAGTGGAGCGCACCGAACGCGGCGAGAACAACGAGATAGATCACGGCGACGACCGCGAGGCGAGCCGCGACGTACAGCTGATGCCCGAGGAGCACGTCGCGTGTGCGCAGCGGCGTCGCGAGCATCGCGAAGTACTGACGTGTCCAGCGGATCGCGGCCATCACCGGATACGCCGATTCGAACGTCGCCAGCTGCATCGCGGTCGCAGCGAGGATGCCCGGCGCAACGTAGTCGAGGTACGGCACGCCGACGCCGGCACCGCGGTTGACGAGCTTGCCGAGACCGACGCCGAGCGCGGTCAGGTAGAGCACCGGACCGACGATGCTCGTCACGACGCTCCCGCGCCAGACGCGGCGGTACGAATACACCCAGTACTCGAACGATCGCAGCGCGTACGTCATCAGTCGACGAGCGTCCGGCCCGTGACGCGAAGGAAGACATCCTCGAGCGTCGAGCGGCGGACGAGCACGCTCTGCGGACGCAGCCGTTCGTGGGCGATTGGAACGAGCGCGTCGCCGTCGTCAGTGTAGAGCAGCAGCCTGTCCGGCAGCACCTCGATGCGCGACACCTGCCCGCCGAACACGTGCTCGTCGACCGTCGGTACGTCCTGCGCGAAGCGCAGCTCGACGACCTCGCGCGACGAGAACCGCTGGATCAGCTCGAGCGGCGAGCCTTCCTCTGCGATCTTGCCGCGGTCCATGACGACGAGCCGGTCGCAGAGCTGCTCCGCCTCGTCCATGTAGTGCGTCGTAAGGACAAGCGTCACCCCCTGCTGCTTCAGCCGGAAGAGGCGGTCCCAGACGACGTGCCGGGCCTGCGGGTCGAGGCCGGTCGTCGGCTCGTCGAGCAGCAGCACCTCCGGGTCGTTGACGAGCGAGCGCGCGATCGTCAGCCGTCGCTTCATCCCGCCCGACAGCGGCTCGACGCGGTCGCCGGCGCGGTCGGACAACTGCACGAACTCGAGCAGGCGGTCGGCGCGCACGCGCACCTCCTTGCGCGAGAGGCCAAAGTAGCGACCATAGATGATCACGTTCTCGCGCACGGTCAGCTCGGTGTCGAGCGTGTCCTGCTGCGGTACGACGCCGAGGCGGGCGCGGATCTCCTGGCCGTTCCTCACGGGGTCGAGCCCGAGGATGCGCAGCGTGCCGCCGCTCGGCGGCGAGACGCACCCGATCATCCGCATCGTCGAGCTCTTGCCCGCGCCGTTCGGGCCGAGGAAGCCGAACGCTTCGCCCTTCTGCACGTCGAAGTCGATGCTGTCGACGGCGGTGAGGTCGCCGAAGCGCTTGAGCAGCCCACGGGCGTGGATCAACGCAGGGTCGTTCACGACCCGGAGGTTAGCGGGGCGCTACAGCCGTGCTGTCGCGCGCTCGAGCGCTTCCGCGAGCTCTGCGAGCTCGTGCTCGTCGGCGAAGACGAGCTCCACGCGGCCGACGCCGACCTTGGCGTGGAAGCCGGTGAGGTGCTCGAGCGCGGTACGCACTCGCGCGGCGAGCGCGGGGTCGACCGGCGCCGCGCGGACGCGTGGCTTCTGCTTCGCGCCGGCCCATTTCGCGCGCTGCTCGGCGGCGCGCACCGAGAGCCCTTTCTGCACGATCTCGCGGGCGAGCCTGCGGCGTCCCTCGTGGTCGGGCACCGCGAGCACGGCGCGGGCGTGACCCTCGCTCAGCTGGCCGCGCTCGAGCATGCCGAGCACGTCGTCGGGGAGGTCGAGCAGGCGGATCCGGTTCGAGACGGACGGCTTCGAGCGGCCGACGCGCTCCGCGACCTCGCCGAGCGTCAGCGCGAACTCGTCGATCAGCACGGCGCAGGCGCGCGCCTCTTCGACGGGCGTCAGCTGCTCGCGCGCCACGTTCTCGATCAGGCCGAGCAGCAGCGTGTCGCGGTCGTCGGTTGCGCGAACGACGGCGGGGATCGTGGCGAGGCCCGCCTCGCGCGCCGCACGCCAGCGACGCTCCCCCGCGACGATCTCGTAGCCGCCCGCGTCGCGCGGACGGACGATCAGCGGCTGGATGACGCCCTGGCGACGCACCGACTCCGCGAGACCGGAGCCTGCCTCGCCGTCGAAGCGCTTGCGCGGCTGCTTCGGGTTCGCGTGGATCGCGTCGACCGGCAGCTCGAGCAGCTCGACCGCGCCGGGCTCGAGGCCGCCGACGAGCACTTCGAGGCCTCGGCCGAGGCCTCGTCTGTTAGCGGCGCTCGACAAGCTCCATCGCCACCTTCCAGTATGCGTCCGCGCCGGCGGAGCGGCGATCGTAGGCGATCACCGGCAGCCCGTGGCTCGGCGCCTCGGCGAGCCGGACCGAGCGCGGCACCGACTGCCGGAAGACGAGCGGCCCGAAGTGGCGCCGCACCTCCGCCTCGACGTCGGCCGCGAGACGCGTGCGCGCGTCGACCATGGTGAGGAGGACGCCGCCGATCCCGAGGCTCGGATTGAGCCGGCGGCGGATCAGGTCGATCGACTGCATCAGCTGGCTCAGCCCCTCCAGGGCGTAGTACTCCGCCTGCACCGGCACGAGCACGCGATCGGCAGCGGCGAGCGCGTTCACGGTCAGCGGCCCGAGGGAGGGCGGGCAGTCGAGGAAGACGAAGTCGTACTCCGACGTCCCGGAAGCGAGTGCCTGCTTGAGGTAGCGCTCCCCGTCCGCGCGCTGCGCGAGCTCGACGACCGCACCCGCGAGCTCGGGCTTCGACGGCACGAGATCGAGGTTCGCGAAGGCGGTGTGCTTCGTCAGCTCACCGAGCGGCACGCCGTCGAGCAGGTCGTAGCTCGAGCTGCCGTTCGCGCGCATGCCGAGCCCCGAGGTCGCGTTCGCCTGCGGATCGAGGTCGATGACGAGCGCCCGCTCGCCGGCCTCGGCGAGGCACGCAGCGAGGTTGATGGCCGTCGTCGTCTTGCCGACGCCGCCCTTCTGGTTCGCGAGTGCGTAGATCCGGGCCACACCGCCATTGTCGCGACAGGCCCGGATGCTGCGCGGATTCCTTCTTGAAGCCCGCCTTGAGAGCGCGGGGAGCTCGCTTCGCGGCGTCGTTGGACGCTCTCACGTCCTGCCACGGCCCGGACGGCGAACCGGACACACCCCGGCCGAAGACCGGTCGCTATCCGGAGATCTGTCCGGTTAGGCAGTTCTCAACTGGGCGCGCACCTCGAAGGCGGCCGCGCGCCGGCGCTCCGTCGCTAGCTCGTGCTCGAGCCGGACTACGTGTTCGCGCAACTCCGCGTACCTGCCTTTGAACTCGAGGAGAGCAGCCTCTGCACCTGCGGCGCGGATCTCGGCTTCTGACTGCCGGCCGGCGCCCCGCCCTGAACGGCTCTGGGCAAATACGGCCTCAGCTTCAGAGAAGTCGATCGCGAAGGTCTTGCCGTGCCGAGCAGCGTCCAATTTCCCGCACTCGATCCACCGCCGGACCGTCTTCTCGGCGACGCCCAAGCGGTCAGCAACCTCTTGCGCGCTGATGCGCCCGCCGGAGACGTAGGCCATGTTTGAGAGTCTACGAACGTGTCCGGACAGCATCCGGACACCTGTCCGGACAGGACATGCTCAGGCGAGCGGACGCTTCCTCGCGACCCCGACGCGGCGCGGGAATCCCGGCGGCGTCGGCGTGAGCTTCCGCAGCACGACGAGCCCGTCGTGGTCTTCCGGCGGCCCTCCGCCGAGCAGCTCCGACACCGTCGCGAGGGCGGCGAGGTCGGCACTCGGGCCGAGCCACAGCACGGCAGCGCCGCCCGGCCTCACCAATGGCAGCGTCCACTCCGCGGCGACCGGCGGCCGCCCGAGCGCCTTCGCCAGCGCCACGCCGTAGGCGTCCGTTTCCTGCTCCTCCGCGCGGCCCCAGACGACCGACGCGTTCGGCGGCGCCCAGCGCTCGAGAAAGTCGCACTTGCGTCGCTCCGCCTCGAGCAGCGTCACCTCGCGGTCCGGCAGCTCGAACGCGAGCGGGATGCCGGGCGAGCCGCCGCCCGAGCCCACGTCGACGATCGGCCCGGTCAGACCGCGGACGAGGTCGACTGCGCGAAGCGCATCGTCGAGCAGCATCGCCCGGGCCTCCGCCGGGTCGCGGATCCCCGTCAGGCCGGGCGCGGCGAGCAGCGCCGCGAGCCAGTCATTCAGTCGGGAGGACGACGACGTACCGATTCGGCTCCGTCCCCTCGGAGGCGGTCTCGACGCCGCCGAGCTCTTTCAGCTTCAGGTGCACGACCTTGCGCTCGACGGCGGTCATCGGCTCGAGCTCGACCCTGCTCCCGGACGCGCGGACCTGCTCCGCCGTCCGCTCGGCAAGCGCCTCGAGGGTCGCGCGGCGGCGTTCGCGATAGCCGGCTGCGTCGACGACGACCTCCTTGCGCTCGTCGCCGTGCGCGCGGTGCGCGATCGCGTTCAACAGGTACTGGACCGCGTCGATCGTCTGCCCGTGCCGGCCGATCAGCAGCGCGACGTCGGCGCCGGAGCACGTGGCGGTGATCGTCGCGTCGTCCTCGACCACGTCGACGCGTCCGTCCACCCCGAGGGCGCTCGTGACCCGCCCGACGAGCATCCGGACCTCCGAGGCGAGGGCGCTCTCGTCGAGCCCGGCCGCGTCGAGAGCGTCGGCTGGCACGCTCGCCAGCACGTGCGCGGGGGCGTAGCCGACGCCGAGCAGGCCGCGCTCGCCCTCGGAGACGATCTCGAAGCGCACCGCCGAGCGGTCGACGCCGGGATGCCGCAGCTCGAGCTCTCGAAGCGCCGCCCACTTCGCCTCGCCGACCGTCTCTCCGGTCGCATCGACGACGACGTCGCCCTCGCTCACCGCCGGCCGCCGGCCTTCTTCTTCCGGCGCACCTTGCGCGGCGGGGCCGACGGGACCGACGCCTGAGGCTTCGGCGAATCGGGCTCACCCTTGGCACCGTTGCCGCTGCCGCCGTCGCCGGCAGCTCGGGGCGTGCGCGAGCTCTTCTTCTCGACGCCCGGCGCGAGGGTCTTCGGGACGAGCCGGCGAGTGATGAGGCCCTGGCCGACCGTCCACAGGTTCGTCGTCACCCAGTAGAGGACGAGGCCCGCCGGGAAGTGCGCGATCACGAACACGAAGACGAGCGGCATGCCCATGAAGAGCATGCGCTGCATCTTGTCGACGGTCGTCGCCATGAAGAGCGTCGAGGCCATCTGGCTGCCCACGTAGATCACGAGCAGGACGAAGCCGCCCCAGTGCGACGTCGTGTGGTCGGCGATCGAGGGGATGAAGTGGAGGAAGGAGAGGCTGCCCGGGTGGAGCGACGCGGGCTCCCTCGCGAAGGCGCGCAACGAGTAGTAGAGCGCGATGAAGACCGGCAGCTGAACCAGCATCGGCAGACACGAAGCCGCCGGGTTGATCTGGTTCTCCTTGTAGAACTTCATCAGCTCTGCGTTCTGCTTCTGCTTGTCCTGCTTGTACTTCTTCTGGATCTCCTTCATCTGCGGCGCGTAGCGCTGCAGGTTCTGCATCGAGTGGATCTGCTTGACCGTGAGCGGGACGAGCAGCATCCGCACCATCACCGTCAGGGCCACGATCGACCAGGCCCACGTGAGCCCGACGCTGAAGTGCAGCCAGTTGAGGATGTGCCGCGCGGTGTGCTCGAGCGGGGTCAGCGGCGACGCGACGATGAAGGACAGCACACCGTTCATCTGCCGGTCCTCGGCGGGGTCGTGCTCAGCGGGGTCGTCCTCAGGGGGGCGGGGTCGAATCCGCCATGGCTCCAGGGGTTGCAGCGCAACAGACGCCACGCGGCGAGCGCGCTCCCCCGGAAGAGCCCCTGCGCCCGCAACGCGTCGACCGCGTACTGCGAGCAGGAGGGGTGGTACTTGCAGGTCGTCGGGAAGAGGGCGCCGAAGGTGCCGCGATAGAGCCAGACGACGACAACGCCGAGGCGGTACATCAGTGTCCCTCCAGGTGATGTGGCCACGCTTCTGGGGCGCGAGCACCAAGCGATGCAAGGACGCAGGAAACCCCGCTAGTGGTTCTACCGGGGTGACCGAGGACGCGGCAGCGCGCAGCGTGATCGCGTTCCAGAAGCCTGGAGGGCATTGCCTGGAGGGACACTAAGCGGCCACCTTCGTCATCGCCAGCACCTCGTCGACCCGTTCGCCGAGCCATTCGAAGCCGTTCGCCGAGACCGCCTCCGGCAAGCCCGCACGGACGATGAGCACGTAGTCGTTGCCGGCCGGCACACGGTTGAGCCGCTCCTGCCAGACCTCGCGGAGCTGCCGCTTGATGCGGTTCCGCTCCACGGCGCCGCCGACGGCCTTCGGCACCGAGAAGCCGAACCGGGGCGCAGCCGGATCCTCGTGCGGGAACCAGTACAGGACGAGGAAGCGTGACGAGACCGAGCGGCCTTGCCGATAGACGGCGTCGAAGTCCCGTGAGCGGGAGAGACGGTTCGCACGCTTCACGACTCCAGCTTACGCGGGAGCCGGCTACGCCGAGAGGCTCGAGCGACCCTTGTCGCGGCGCCGCTTGAGGATCACCCGGCCGGCTTTCGTGGACATGCGGGCGCGAAAGCCGTGCTTGCGCTTGCGGCGACGGACGTTGGGCTGGTAGGTGCGCTTCATGAGAAGGGGAGGCTCCCGAAAAGTCGGAGTGGCGGCGAGCGAAGCGGCCAGTATAGATGAGAGTCGTCCACCGACTTCTCCACAGGCGCACAGCGCGCAGCTATGCGCTAAAGGGGAGTTTCCCCCATCACTGTCCACAGCTGTGGAGGGATTGGGGCACGCCGGTAACTCCCTGCAAAATGGCCTGTTTTGTGTCCGTTCCGGACGCTGCTATGCTCGCCACCGGGTCACGAGGGAGAGGCTGGCAGCGGGATGGAGCACGAGAACGAGCTGACGGCCGAGGGCCTGTGGGGCGACGTCGCCGGCCGTCTCAGGGGCTCCCTCAACGACACGACGTACGGCACGTGGTTCGGCGAAGTCATCGGCCTCGAGCTCTCCGCCGACTGCTTCGTCCTCGGCGTCCCCAACGACTTCACCCGCGACTGGATCGAGGGGCATTTCCGCGGCCTCATCGGCGCCGCAATCCGTGACGTGACCGGGGCGGAGCGCCCGATCGAGCTGCGCGTCACCGAGTTTGCAAGCAGCCTCGCGAGCGAAGCGGAGGACGGCGGCAACGAGCCTGAGCGCGCTCCCGTCGTGCTCGCACGGATCCCGGGACGGCCCGAGAGCGGGGGCTTCAACGCGAAGTACACGTTCGATTCCTTCGTGATCGGCTCCTCGAACCGATTCGCGCATGCCGCAGCGCTCGCGGTCGCCGAAGCGCCGGCGCAGGCGTACAACCCGCTCTTCATCTACGGCGGCACCGGCCTCGGCAAGACGCACCTCCTGCAGGCGGTCGCGCAGTACGTGAGCGAGCACACATCGGACCTCACCGTCCGCTATGTGACGAGCGAGACCTTCATGAACGACTTCATCAACTCGCTCCGAGACAAGCGAATCGAAGGCTTCAAGCAGCGCTACCGCACCTACGACGTGCTCATGATCGACGACGTCCAGTTTTTCGAGCACAAGGAGCGAATCCAGGAGGAGTTCTTCCACACCTTCAATTCGCTCTACGAGGCCGGTTCGCAGATCGTCATGTCGAGCGATCGGCCGCCGCGGGAGATCGCGACGCTCGAGGAGCGGCTACGCAGCCGCTTCGAGTGGGGCCTCATCACGGACATCCAGCCGCCCGACCTCGAGACGCGTATTGCGATCCTGCGCAAGAAGGTCAAGACGGACGGAATCCATATCTCCGACCCCCAGGTGCTGACGTTCATCGCCAGCCGCGTCTCCACGAACATCCGAGAGCTCGAGGGCGCGCTCACCCGCGTCGTCGCCTTCTCGTCGCTCACCGGTCGCGCGATGTCGGTCGAGCTCGCGCAAGACGTGCTGAAGGACGTCTTCCCACAGGGAGAGGCCGCAGAGGTCTCGATCAAACGGATCCAGGACCTCGTCGCCGAGCGCTTCAACCTCTCGCTCGAGGAGCTCTGCGGCGACCGGCGCTCACAGAACATCGTCTATCCGCGGCAGGTCGCGATGTACCTTTCACGCGAGCTGACGGACTCGTCGCTCCCGCGAATCGGCAAGGAGTTCGGTGGTCGCGACCACACAACGGTGATCCATGCGACGTCCAAGATCGCACGGTTGATTCGTGAGGACAGGTCTGTGTACAACCTGGTGCAGGAATTGACCGCACGTGTGAAACAGGTCCGGTGACCCGGTGGTCCTGTTCACAACCCCGAACTGTCCCCAGGTCCTCTCCCGGGCGAACATGGCTCAACCAAGCGCGTTGATGCCGTCTTCCCCATCATCCACACTCTCTACTACCTCTACAAGGAATATTTAGAATGATTGAAACTGAAGACAGCGTGGGTGCCCCTGTGGGAAGTGGACTGCGTATCACCTGTTCCAAGGACGAGCTCGTCCAGGCGCTCGGCGTCGTCTCGCGCGCCGTATCGACCCGAACGTCGGTGCAGATCCTCTCCGGGATCTTGCTCGAGACCGAAGGCTCGGAGCTGCGCCTCGCGGCCACCGACATGGAGCTCTCGCTCCGCGCGACGCTGACTGCGCAGATCGAGGGTGACGGGGCGATCGTGCTGCCGGGCAAGACGCTCGCCGACATCGCGCGTCTTCTCCCGGCCGACGAGGTCTCGATCGAGCACAAGCCCGCCGAGTCCGTCGTGCACATCACGTCGGGTACCGCGAGCTACACGCTTCACACGTACAACCCCGAAGACTTCCCGCGGCTGCCCGAGCTCGATGCGATGACGACGTTCGCCGTCGATCGCGAGCCGTTGCTGGAGACAATCGGCCGTGTCGCCCGCGCAGCATCGCGTGACGAATCACGCCCCGTGCTCACGGGCATTCTCGTCCAATTCACCGCCGGCATGCTCGTCATGGCGGCCACCGACTCGTACCGCCTCGCCGTCAAGCAAACGGCACTCGAGGGCACCGTCCCCGAGCTCGAGGCGATCGTCCCGGCCCGCGCGCTGCAAGAGCTCGCGCGTATCGCAACCTCCGGCGACGAGGTCGAGGTCGGCGTGCACGAGAACCAAGTTATTTTCGCGACCTCCGGCGTATGGCTGACGACGCGCCGCATCGACGGCCAGTTCCCGAACTACAAGCAACTGCTGCCCGAAGCGTTCGAGTACGAGCTCACGGTGCCGCGCCTCGAGCTCCTCGACGTCGTGCGTCGCGCCTCCGTGATGATCCAGCGGTCGACGCCCTTGCAGATGCGCTTCGCCGAGGGCGAGCTGACCGTGATCGCCCGGACTCACGACGTGGGCGAATCGAAAGAGTCGATGCCGATCGGGTTCACGGGCGACACGCTCGAGATCGGGTTCAACGCGGACTTCCTCCGGGAGGGGCTCGAGTCGCTCGAAGGCGACGATGTGCGCGTGAAGCTGATCAGCCCGCTCCGGCCGGCGGTGATTCAGGGCGAGGGCGACGACTTCACGTACCTCGTCATGCCAATCCGCCTTCCAGGCTGATCGTCGAAAGCGTCTCGCTCGTCAACTTCCGCTCGTACGCGAAGCTGGACCTCGGCCTGCGTCCCGGGCTCGTGCTCGCGGTCGGTCCGAACGGCGTCGGGAAGACGAACCTGCTTGAGGCGCTCCATGTCGGGACGCAGGGTTTCTCGCCTCGCACCCGCAACGACGCGCAGCTGATCCGTTTCGGTGCGACCGCCACGCGCGTCACCGTTCGCGGCCGCCGTGGGACAGTGCCCCTGGAGGTGGAGCTCGTCGTCGAGGCCGGAGCCGGCAAGCGCGCGAAGGCGAACGGTGCGCCGTTGCGCGCGACCGAGCAGCTGCGCTCCGTGACCGCGACCCTCGTCTTCACCCCCGACCGCCTCGGCGTCGTGAAGGGTGCGCCGGCAGCGCGTCGTGCGTACTTCGACCGCTCGATTGGCCGGCTCTCGCCCGCCCGCGCGCAACTCGCTATGGATTACGGCGCCGCCGTCACGCAGCGCAACGCGTCTTTGCGCCGCGTCGCGAGCGGTCACTCGTCGCGCGATGCGCTCGCACCGTGGACGACGCAGGTGGCGGAGCTCGGAACGGAGCTCGTTGCCGCCCGGCGCGAGACGCTGCAGCAGCTCGGCCCGCACTTTGCCGAGCGCGCGTCGGAGCTCGGGCTGCCGGAGGCCGAGCTGCGCTACGAGGGCTCTCCGCCGTCGGCCGCGGCGCTCGAGGAACGGCTCGACCGCGACCTCGAACGCGGCGTCACGGGGCTCGGCCCCCACCTCGACGACATCGTGATTACGTCCGGCACCCGCGAGCTGCGCGCCTACGGGTCCCAGGGCGAGCAGCGACTCGCGGTGCTCGCGCTCCTGCTCGCCGAGGCTGAGCTGATCGTCGAGCGAGGAGGGATTGCGCCGCTGCTGCTCCTCGACGACGTCCTCTCGGAGCTCGACCCGGATCGCCGGCGGATCCTCGCCGCCCGCGTCGCCCGCGTCGGCCAGGCGCTCATCACGGCGACCGACGCGGCGATGCTGCCGGCCGAGCCCGACCAGCTGCTCGAGGTCTCCCCCGGCGCCGTGCGAGAGTTAGAGGCTTGATGTGAATCAGCCGCACGCACGTCCAATCCACATCAAGCCTCTAGCGTGATGGAGCCGATCGGAGACGAGCTGAAGAGCGAGCTCGCGCGCTTCGGCCCGCAGGGCGGCATCGGCGACACCGTCGCGGCGTGGCCGGACGCCGTCGGCGCGGAGATCGCGCGTCACGCGTGGCCCGCCCGCTTCCTCCGCGACGGCACACTGCTCGTGAACACGCGCGACGCCGTCTGGGGCTTCGAGCTGACGCAGCGCGCCGCGGAGATCTCCGCCCGCCTGCCGACGAAGCCGGCGCTGCGCTTCGCGCCGGGACCGCTGCCGGAGGCGACGCCGGAGCGCCCCGCCGACTCCCCGCGCGACCGTCTCGAAGCTACCCTGGAGCAGGCGCGCGAGGCTGCCGAATGGGCGTCCGAGATCGAGGACGAGGAGCTCCGCGCGCTCGTCGCCAGAGCGGCTCGTGCGAGCCTCGCGAGAGCCGCTGCAGACCGCTCGAACGACCGCTCGTTCTGATACACTTGATTCTGCCCGCAAATGCGCGATTTGCAGGGCTTTTTTCATGACCGAAACGTCCTATACCTCAAAAGACATCACTGTCCTCGAGGGCCTCGAGCCCGTCCGGCTGCGGCCGGGCATGTACATCGGCTCGACGGGCCAGCGGGGCCTCCACCACCTCGTCTACGAGGTCGTCGACAACTCGGTCGACGAGGCGCTGGCAGGCCGGAACGACCGCATCGAGGTGACCCTCCACCCCGACCATTCCGTGACCGTCCGCGACTGGGGCTACGGCATCCCGGTGGGCTTCATGCCGGACCAGAACCTGCCTGCGCTGACGGTCGTCCTGACGAAGCTCCACGCCGGCGGCAAGTTCGGCGGCGACGGCTACAAGGTCTCGGGCGGCCTGCACGGCGTCGGCCTCTCCGTCGTCAACGCGCTGTCCGAATGGCTCATCGCCGACGTCCGGCGTGACGGCAAGGCGTATCGCCAGGAGTTCGCGCGCGGCGTTCCGCAGGCCGACATGCAGGTGCTCGGAGACGCTGCGTCCGAGGACACGGGAACGACGATCTCCTTCATGCCCGACACGGAGATCTTCGAGGAGATCGACGTCGACGCGGGCACCGTCACGCAGCGGTTGCGCGAGACGGCGTTCCTCACCAAGGGCCTCCACATCAAGCTCACCGACGAGCGGGCCGACGGCAAGACGGTCGAGTTCCACTACGAGGGCGGCATCCGGGACTTCGTCGCGTACATCAACGCGCAGAAGGACCCGGGCCACAAGCACATCGTCTACTTCGAGGGCGAGACCGACCAGGGCGCGGTCGAGGTGGCGATGCAGTGGAACAGCTCCTACCAGGAGTCGGTCTTCACGTTCGCCAACAACATCAACACCGTCGAGGGCGGTTCGCACCTCTCGGGCTTCCGGAGTGCGCTCACGAGCACGCTCAACCGCAAGGCCCAGGATCTGAAGCTGCTGAAGAAGGACGAGAAGCTCGAGGGCGAGGACGTGCGCGAAGGTCTCGCGGCCGTCGTCTCCGTGAAGCTGCGCAATCCGCAGTTCGAAGGCCAGACGAAGACGAAGCTCGGTAACCCCGGCGTCGAAGGCCTCGTGCAGACGACGGTGAACGCGCAGCTCGCGCAGTTCCTCGAGGAGAATCCGCAGGACGCGCGAGCGATCATCAACAAGACGATCGCCGCGATGCGTGCACGCATGGCCGCACGCAGTGCGCGTGAGCTGACGCGTCGCAAGTCGGCGCTCGACAGCTCGTCGCTGCCGGGCAAGCTCGCCGACTGCTCGATCCGCGACCCTGAGGCCGCAGAGCTGTTCATCGTCGAGGGCGACTCCGCCGGCGGCTCCGCGAAGATGGGCCGCGATCGCACCTACCAGGCGATCCTGCCGCTGCGCGGGAAGATCATCAACAGCGAGAAGAATCGCATCAACAAGGTTCTCTCCAACAACGAGATCCAGGCGATGATCACCGCGATCGGCACCGGCATCGGCGACGAGTTCAACATCGAAGGGCTCCGCTACCACCGGATCGTCCTGATGACGGACGCCGACGTCGACGGATCGCACATTCGCACGCTCGTGCTGACGTTCCTCTACCGGCACATGAAGGAGCTCTTCGAGCGCGGCCACATCTACATCGCCGTGCCGCCGCTCTACAAGGTGAAGCTTGGCAACCAGGAGTACTACTTCGAGAAGGACGCACAGCTCGAAGAGCTACTCGTGCGCGAGCGCTTCGGCGACCTCGTCGTGCACGACCGCGACGGCAACGAGGTGAAGCTCACCGAGGCTCGCTGGAAGCGGTTCACCTCCGCGCTCGCCGAGTTCGAAGGCTGGTCGGCGCGGTTGCGCGCCGACTTCGGTCATCACGCCGCCGACCTCGTCATCTCGCACCGTCTCGTCGAGGTCGAAGCGCTGACGCCCGCCGACGTCGAGAAGGCGCTCGAGAAGCTGCCGGAGAACGGCTACACGCTGTCGGTACTCGAGCGGACAGCCGACGGCCTGCACGTCAAGATCGTCGAGGAGTCGACGTCGTCGGCGCAGCACGTGACGCTTTCCTCCGAGCTGCTCGCCTCGCCGATCTATACGCACCTGCGCAAGGCACACGCTCGTCTCGTCGAGGTCGCGGGTCCGCCGGCGTTCACGCTGCAGCTTGGCAAGAAGACCGCCGAGGCGCAGACGTTCTCCGAGCTGCGCAGCGCTGCGCTCGACCTCGCGAAGGAGGTCGGCATCCAGCTCTCCCGCTTCAAGGGCCTCGGCGAGATGAATGAGCTGCAGCTCTGGGAGACGACCATGGATCCGCAGAAGCGCCTCATGATCCGCGTCGACGTCGAGGACGCGCACGCCGCCGACCAGCTCTTCTCGATGCTGATGGGCGATCAGGTCGAGCCTCGGCGCCTCTTCATCGAAGAGAACGCCAAGGACGTGAAGTTCCTCGATGTCTGAGCTGGAAACCGGCGCCATCGATCGCGGCCGCGTCGAGTCGCGCGAGCTCGAGCAGGAGATGCGCTCGAGCTTCCTCGACTACGCGATGTCGGTCATCGTCTCGCGCGCACTGCCCGACGTGCGCGACGGGCTGAAGCCCGTGCACCGGCGTGTGCTCTACGGCATGCACGAGGCCGGCCTGCAGCCGAACCGGCCGTACAAGAAGTCTGCCGCCACCGTCGGCGACGTGATGGGCAAGTACCACCCGCACGGCGACTCCGCGATCTACGACACCCTCGTGCGCATGGCGCAGCCGTTCTCGCTGCGCTATCCGCTCGTCGACGGCCAGGGCAACTTCGGCTCGATCGACGACGATCCGGCCGCGGCCATGCGGTACACCGAGGCGCGCCTGTCGAAGATCGCGACGGAGATGCTGCGCGACATCGACGCGAACACCGTCGACTTCGAGCCGAACTACGACGAGTCGCGTAGGCAGCCGACCGTGCTGCCGTCGCGCTTTCCGAACCTGCTCGTCAACGGCTCGACCGGTATCGCCGTGGGCATGGCGACGAACATGCCGCCGCATCACCTCGGCGAGATCGTCGATGCGGTCGTCGCGATGATCGACAACCCCGACGTCGACGTCGAAGGCCTGATGAAGTACGTCAAGGGGCCGGACTTCCCGACCGGCGCCTACATCGTCGGCCGCAGCGGCATCCGCGATGCGTATCGCACCGGCCGCGGCCGCGTCGTCATGCGCGCACGCGCGCACATCGAAGAGCTGCGCGGCGGCAAGTCGGCGATCGTCATCACCGAGCTGCCGTACGGCGTGAAGAAGGGCGGCGACTCGGGTGTGATCCGCAAGATCGCCGACCTCGTGCGGGAGAAGGTGCTGACCGAGATCTCCGATCTCGCCGACCACTCCGATCGCACCGGCATGCGCATCCAGGTCGAGCTGAAGCGCGACGCCATTCCGCAGGTCGCACTCAACAAGTTGTTCAAGCACACGTCGCTGCAGGCGACATTCGGCTACAACGCCGTCGCGCTCGTCGACGGCGTGCCGAAGACGCTCTCGCTGCTCGAGCTCGTCCGGCACTACCTCGACTTCCAGCGCGAGATCGTCATCCGCCGCTCGAAGGACGAGCTGCACAAGGCCGAGAGCCGCGCGCACGTCCTCGAGGGCTACGTCATCGCGCTCGACAACATCGACGCGATTGTCGCGCTCATCCGCGCCGCCGCCGACACGGACGAAGCGCGGACGCAGCTCCAGGCGCGCTTCTCCCTCTCCGAGATCCAGGCGCAGGCGATCCTCGACCTGCGTCTCGCGCGCCTCACCGGCCTCGCGCGCCAGGAGATCGAGGCGGAGTTCAAGGACCTGCGTGAGCGCATCGCAGAGCTACGCGCGCTGCTCGGCGATCCGGCTCGCATCGACGCGCTCATCCGCGAGGAGCTGCTCGAGATCCGTCAGATCTACAGCCGCAACGACGACCGGCGCACCGAGATCGTGCACGCCGAGGAGGAGCTCGACCTCGAAGACATGATCGCGGAGGAGGACATGGTGATCGCGATCACGCGTTCGGGCTACATCAAGCGCGTTCCCGTCACCACGTACCGCGAGCAGCGGCGCGGTGGCATCGGCGTGATGGGGATGGACATGAAGGACGAGGACTACATCGAGCATCTCTTCGTTGCCTCGACCCATGACTACATCCTCTTCTTCACGAACGTCGGCAAGGTCTACCGGCTGAAGGTGCACGAGCTGCCGCTCGGGTCGCGCCAGTCGAAGGGCCGCGCGATCGTCAACCTGCTGCCGTTCCGCCAGGACGAGACTGTCCGTGCCGTGATCCAGACCCGGAAGTTCGAGGAGGCGCGCTACCTCGTCTTCGGTACGAAGAACGGCGTCGTCAAGAAGACGGAGCTCAAGGCGTACAACACGCCGCTCAAGGCTGACGGGATCATCGCGATCAAGATGCGTGAGGGCGACGAGCTCGTCGGCGTCCGCCACTCGTCGGGCACGGACGACATCCTGATGGTGTCCAAGCTCGGGCAGGCGATCCGCTTCAACGAGCAGAAGGCGCGGGCAATGGGCCGCGATGCCTCGGGCGTGCAGGGCATGCGCATGCGCGGCGACGACGAAGTGATTTCGATCAACATCGCTCAGGACGACGCCGACCTACTCGTCGTGACCGAGAACGGGTACGGGAAGCGCACCCGCGTCGCGGACTATCCGCTCAAGGGCCGTGGCGGCATGGGCGTGAAGACGATCCAGCTCACCGAGGCGAAGGGCAAGCTCGCCGGCGCCCGCGTCGTCCGGGACGGCTACCAGGTGATGCTCATCTCCACGGGTGGCACGGTGATCCGGATGCCCGTCGAGGACGTCAAGCGGCTCGGCCGCGCGACGCAGGGCGTGATCGTGATGCGGCTCCGCGGCGACGAGCGGGTCTCGGCGCTCGCGCCGGTCGTCGACTCGGAGGACGAGGAGCAGGAGCCCGAGACGGGCGCTGCGACCGCCGAGCCCAGTGCCGCTGAGCCGGACGCTGAGCCGGATGCCGAGCTGACCGCGCCTGACGACGCCGACGCCGGGTAGCGCCCCGGGTCAATGGTCGAGGAAGATTTTCCCCGAAAAAGGGGGATATTTCTTCGTCTACCTCTTCCCAAATGTGATTTTCCGGTTTATAACCCTTACGGTGAGGAGTTGGAAGTCCGGGCGGGAGATAGGGACGACATGGCGCTCAGCAGACAGGTAGACCTTCTGGAACCGATCAATCTGGCCGAGCATCTCGACAAGGTCGAGCTGTATCTGGGGCAGGTTTGCCAGATCGCCGGGATCTCGAAGATGCAGCTGGACTACTGGACGAACAAGGCCCAGATCCCCACAAAGGGGAAGAAGCAGCGCATCTACGACATGGACGCGCTCGAGACCGTGATGCTGATCAAGCAGGCGAAGGACAAGGGCCTGAATCTCGGCGCGGCCATCGAAGCGGCACGCCGGTTCCGGGAAAAGCCGGCCGACGAGCCCGGCTTGCAGCCTTCGAACCTCTAGCGACTCGGATCAGTCGGAGGACGAGCTGCCGGAGGACGGGCTGCTCTTCCGCTCGAGGAACGGCGTGATGAGGTCGATCGGCAGGGGCAGGATGATCGTCGACGTGTTGCCGGAGCCGAGCTCGAGCAGCGTCTGCAGGTAGCGCAGCTGAAGCGCGATCGGGTGCTCCTCGATCACGACCGCCGCGTCCTTCAGGCGCTCGGCGGCCTGGAACTCGCCCTCCGCGTTGATGATCTTCGCGCGCCGCTCGCGCTCGGCCTCGGCTTGGCGCGCCATCGCGCGCTGCATGCCCGCCGGGATCTCGACGTCCTTCACCTCGACCGCTGAGACCTTGATTCCCCACGGACCGGTCGCCTCGTCGATGATCGTCTGGAGAATCGCATTGATCTTCTCGCGCTCGGACAACAGCTCGTCGAGCATGTGCTGCCCGAGCACCGAGCGGAGCGTCGTCTGCGCCTTCTGCGACGTCGCGACCATGAAGTTCTCCACCTGCACGATCGCGTCCTGCGGCTGCACGATCCGGAAGTACGCGACGGCGTTCACCCGCACGGGCACGTTGTCCTTGGTGATGACCTCCTGCGGTGGGATGTTCAGCGTGATCGTGCGGAGATCGACCCTCACCATCCGGTCGACCACCGGGATCAGGATGAAGAGGCCCGGGCCCTTTGGCTCAGGCAGCAGGCGTCCGAGCCGGAAGACGATGCCGCGCTCGTACTCACGCGCCACCTTGATCGCCGAGATCAGGAAGAGGACGACGAAGAAGAGGACGACGGCGGCTGCGACATACGCGGCGTGCATGAGCCCTAGCCTACTCCTCTCCCGTCACGGTGAGCTCGAGGCCGTCCATGGCCGCGACGCGCACGTGGGAACCCGGCACGAGGACGACGCCGTCCGCACGGTGCGCGTGCCACAGCTCGCCCTCGACGAAGACCTGGCCCGGCCCCCGCACGACCGCTGCGGCGCCGACCACGCGTGCCGGGCCGACCGACGGCGGCCGCCGGCGCACCTCCACCGCCTTCGTGAGCGCGAACGCCCAGAAGAGGCCGATCGCGAGGGTGAAGCCGACCACCGGCCACACCGACGTGTGATACGGCGCCGGAGCATTGTGGAAGAGCATCGTCATCCCGAACGCGAGCGCGATCAAGCCCGAGATGGTGAGCGCACCGTGCGTCACGACGTGGGCGTCGATCACAAGCAAGGCGACGCCGAGCAGGATCAGGGCGAGGCCGGTCCACGAGATCGGGAGCACCGAAAAGCCGAACAGCGCGGTGAGGAGTGCGACAGCGCCGAGCGCGCCCGGCAGCACGACGCCCGGGTGGAAGATCTCGAAGCCGATGCCTGCGAGGCCGGCGAGGAACAGCAGGCTGATGATGTTCGGGTCGATCGCTGCGTTCAGGAGCCGCGTCAGGAACCCGGGCTTCGAGGTGTCGACGTGCGCACCGGCCAGATGCAGCGTGAACGTCCGCTGCGCGTCCTTCGTGCGATAACCATCGAGCTTGTCGAGCAGCGCGGGGAGGGTGGGCGCGACGAGGTCGATCACGTGCATGCGGAGCGCCTGTGACGCGGTGAGATTCGACGCCGTGCGCACAGCCTGCGCCGGCCACGTCGTGTTGCGGTGATGCGCGGCTGCGAGCGCGGTGAGCGAGGCTGCCGCGTCGTTCACTACCTTGCGTCGCAGGTCGGAGCCGAGGTTCTGACCGCTCGAGTCGATCGGCGTCGACGAACCGATGTTCGTCGTCGGCGCCATCGCGAGCACGTCTGCGGCTTGTGCGATCCAGACGCCCGCCGACGCCGCCCGAGCGCCGTCGGGCGAGACGTAGACGATTACCGGGACCTTCGCATTCAGCTCCGCGGTATAGATCGTCTTCATCGACGTCGAGAGCCCGCCCGGCGTGTCGAGCAGGATCACGGCGGCGTCGTAGTGCTGTGTGGCTGCCCGGGAGAGCTGGTGCGTGAGGTAGTCCTGCGTGACCGGGTTCACCTCGAGATCAGGGCCGAAGTGGATCGCCAGGACTCGGGGCTTCGACCCTGCGGCGCCGGCCCCGCCCGCGAGCAGGAGCGCCGCGGTCATGATCCCCGTCGCGGCGATGAGAGCACGAACGGCGCGCCCATCCACAGTCGTAAAGATTCTATCTGGAAGGGTCTTTCGACCTTGCCGCCGAAACGGGCTGTTGCGACTCTGGCTCCGGGTC
>DATCOE010000117.1:0-2321 GCA_036564885.1 Gaiellaceae bacterium
GCGACCCCTGCGGCGTGATCTTCCGCGCGCGCCGGGCGCTCGTGTACTGCGACGCCTTCGTCGTCGCGAGATACGAGTACGGCGTCTCGAGCCAGCCGGCGAGGGGCGTCCCGTTGAGCGCGGCGCCGAGCTCGCCCAGCGTCTCGTAGCGATCCGCGATCTTCCAGAGGAAGAAATCGGTCTCCGGCCGCACGCCCGCCGTCGTGTACGCGCGGAGGTGCTCGAAGCGGTCGGCGTGCTCCTCGACGACCTCGGCGAAGGCGTCCTTGCCCGCCTGGCGCTCCTCCACCGGCAGCCGTCGCCAGGCCGGATCGACCCGATAGAAGGTGTATGCGACGTACTGGCCCTCCATGCCTTGAATGCTAGCCGGGTCGCAGGGGCAGCAGCACCGTCGCCGCCGGGCCGGCGTTCACCCCAGCCACGGCCGACACGCGGAGCCGATACTGCGCCTGGGCGGCCGGGACGCGCAGGGGCAGCACCGTGGCGCGGCCGCCGATCGCCCGGCCCCGCCGCGTCGCGAGCAGCCGGCCGGGCAACCGGTAGAGCTGTGCGACGTAGACGCAGTCGAGGTCGCATGTGAGCGCGAGCGTTGCTCCCCGCTGGGTCGCCTTCGGCCGGACGGCGAGCCGCATGCCCGGGCACTGCGCGACGACGCCGCGGCGCGACTGCTCCATCGCGGCACGCACGGCCGCGAGACTCGTCTTCGGCGAGTCGTCGGCGTAGTACAGGCCCGACTGCCATGCCGGCAGCGCCGTTTCATCGAACGCGTGGAAGAGGAACAGCCCCCGCACGTTCGGCTGGCAGAACGCGAGCTGGACCGCCTGCCTGTAGTACGCAGCCTGCGTCGTCTCCGGCACGGGCTTCGTGGTCGTCGGCTCGTCGCCGGTGTAGAGCTGCTGCTTAGCCGGCGGGGTCTGCGACTCGACACCGAACTCGTCGTAGTAGATGGGCAGCGTCGAGCCGGCCTGCGCGGTGCCGTCGAAGGCCTCGCCGAGCAACGCGACGAGCTTGTCGTAGTCGGCGAGCGCGATCGTCGTCGTCTGCGGATGCGTGCCTGCCACCGGGGCGATGCTCGAGTTGTCCTCGTACGGGTGAAAGGCGAAGCCGTCCATGATCGGCGTGCTGCGCCCGCTCGCGCGATAGGCGGTGCCGAGGTCGCGGATGAACGCGGTCGGCGAATGCGTCGGCCGCAGGCCCGGCACGTCTCCGCCACGCGGCGAGACCGCGCCGCCGAGCACCGTCACCGGCGGCGAGACCGCCTTCAGGGCGTCGTACGTCCGCGCGAGCAGCGTCTCGTACGCGGGTGCGGCCGCGTCGCTGCCGTCGGCGTTGAACTGGGGCAGCCAGTACCGGTTCAGATTCGGCTCGTTGCCCACGATCACGATGCGGGTCGACGGCATGGCCCGGAGCACCGACGCCGCGTACGCCGCGAAGCGGGACTGCTCGTCGTCGGTCAGCGGTGTGGTAGCGCTCCCCTGGCTCAGCACGCTCACGAGCACCTGGACGTCGTCGAGCGCAGCGGCCGCCGACACGTTGCGGAGGATGGTCGCGTCGGCGGGCGACACCGAGTGCTCCTCAGGCGCCCAGGTCTGGGTGATGCGCACGGCGCGGAAGCCGGCGAGCGCGAGGAGGTTCATCTGCGCCTTCGCGACCGCCAGCAGCGGGGAGCGGACAGAGTCCTCCGTCGCCCCGATCGCAAGGGATGGGCCGCCGGCACGCGCTCCGGGAACGGCGACCAGAGCGGCCGCCAGCACGGCCGCCAGCACGGCCACCAGCCCTGGGGCCGCAGGCCGGAGGCGCTCGGCTACGGTTGCCGGGTGGCGTCGGGTCGCGTCGAGCACCAGCTGAAGACGCTCCCGGCCAAGCCGGGCGTCTACCTCTTCCGCGACGCGGACGGCAAGGTGCTGTACGTCGGCAAGGCGAAGACGCTGCGCCCACGCGTCCGCTCGTACTTCCAGCGATCCGGGGACACCAGGGCCTCGATTCAGCACCTGCCGGAACGCGTCGCCGACATCGAGGTGATCGTCACGGGCAGCGAGGTCGAGGCGCTTCATCTCGAGCAGAACCTCGTGAAGCGGCACCGGCCGCCCTTCAACGTCCGCCTCCGCGACGACAAGTCGTTCCCGTACATCGCCGTCACGGTAGAGGATGAGTATCCGCGCGTGATGTTCACGCGGGAACGCCACCGGCCCGGCGTCTGGTACTTCGGGCCGTACGCGAACGCGAAGAAGGTGCGCGAGACGCTCGACGTGCTGAACCGCGTGTTTCCGTACCGGCCGTGCGAGGGCCCGAAGCCGGGACGCCACTCGGGCATCCCGTGC
>DATCOE010000118.1:0-20921 GCA_036564885.1 Gaiellaceae bacterium
GATGGCCCGCCTCGGCGAGGCCTGCGGGGCACGCCCCGAGACCTTCGCCGGCCTCGCCGGCATGGGCGACCTGATCGTCACGTGCTGGAGCCGCCACGGCCGGAACCGGCGCGCCGGGGAGCTGATCGCCCAGGGGCGCACGCCGGAGCAGGCGGCGGAGGAGATCGGGAGGACCGTCGAGGGGCTCACGACCGCCCCCGTGCTGCTCGAGCTCGCGCACCGCGTGGGCGTGGAATTGCCGATCACGGAGGGGGTCTGCGCGGTACTCTCGGGGCAGAGCCTCGCGGAACTGGTGTCCAGGCTGATGGGTCGGCAGCCAACGGAGGAATAACCGTGCGTCAGGGCGGCGGTCGGCTGCCTGCCTCCGCTAGCCTGGTCGCCATGCCAGCACGCTCATTCTCCTTTACGTCCGAGTCCGTCACCGAGGGCCATCCGGACAAGATCGCCGACCAGATCTCCGATTCCGTCCTCGACGCCGTCCTGAAGGACGACCCGACCGGACGCGTCGCCTGCGAGACGCTCATCACGACGGGCCTCGTCGTCGTCGCGGGTGAGATCACGACCGACACGTACGTCGACATCCCGCGTCTCGTGCGCGAGCGGATCCGTGAGATCGGCTACACGCGCGCGAAGTACGGCTTCGACGCCGACACGTGCGGCGTGATGGTGGCAATCGACGAGCAGTCGCCCGACATCGCGCAGGGCATCGACGCGTCGTTCGAGGCGCAACACGGCGACGACGATGCGCTCGACCGCGTCGGCGCGGGCGACCAGGGGATGATGTTCGGCTACGCGTCGAACGAGACCGACGAGCTGATGCCGCTGCCGATCATGCTGGCGCACCGGCTCGCGAAGCGTCTCGCCTCGGTGCGCAAGAGCGACGTGCTCCCGTACCTGCGCCCCGACGGGAAGTCGCAGGTGACCGTGCGCTACGAGGAGGACGAGGACGGCCGGCGCCGCCCCGTCGAGATCGAGAGCGTGCTCATCTCGACGCAGCACCGCGAGGGCCTCGACATCGACGTGCAGCTTCGGCCCGACCTGATCGAGCACGTGCTGAAGCCGATCCTGCCGGCGGAGCTCTACGACGAGCGCCGGCTCGTGAACGACAAGAACTTCTTCTACTGCAACCCGACCGGCAAGTTCGTGATCGGCGGCCCGATGGGCGACAGCGGTCTCACCGGCCGCAAGATCATCGTCGACACGTACGGGGGCGCCGCTCCGCACGGCGGCGGCGCCTTCTCGGGCAAGGACCCGACGAAGGTCGACCGCTCTGCCGCGTACGCCGCACGCTACGTCGCGAAGAACGTCGTCGCCGCAGGCCTCGCGGAGCGCTGCCAGATCCAGGTCGCGTACGCGATCGGCGTCGCGCACCCGATGTCAGTGCTCGTCGAGACCTTCCGGACGGAGAACGTCCCGGTCGCGCTGATCGAGGAGCTCGTGCGCGAGCATTTCGACCTCCGCCCGGCGGCGATCCTGCGCGATCTCGACCTGCGCCGACCGATCTACGTGAAGACCGCCGTGTACGGCCACTTCGGCCGCGACGACGCTGACTTCACGTGGGAGCGGACGGACAAGGCAGACGTGCTGCGCGCCGCGGCCGGTCTCGGCAACACCGAGCTCGCGACCACTGCCGGCTGATCAAGCCTCTAGTCCTCATCACGGGTGGCGCGGGCTTCATCGGCTCGCACCTCGCCGACGAGCTGCTCTCGCGCGGGTATCGCGTGCGCGCACTCGACAACCTGACGCCGCAGGTTCACGAAGGCGCGGCTCGCCCCGACTACCTCGCGGCCGACGTCGAGCTCGAGGTCGGGGACGTCCGCGACGCAGAGGCGGTCCGGCGCGCACTCGACGGTGTCGACTCTGTCATCCACCTCGCGGCGCGCGTGGGCGTCGGGCAGTCGATGTACGAGATCGCCGAGTACACGTCGGTCAACAGCCTCGGAACGGCCGTCCTGCTCGAGGCGCTGGCCGAGAAGCCCGTGCGCAAGCTGCTCGTCGCCTCGAGCATGAGCGTGTACGGCGAAGGCCTGTATTTCGCGGCCGCCGGCCGCTGGGTCGAGCCTCCCGAGCGGACGCGCGAGCAGCTGGAGCGCCGCGAGTGGGAGCTGCCGGGCCTCGAGCCCGCGCCGACGCCGGAGACGAAGCGGTTGGGGCTCTCGTCGATCTACGCGCTCACGAAATACGACCAGGAGCGCGCGTGCCTCGTCTGCGGCGGTGCATACGGCATCCCGACGGTCGCGCTGCGTCTCTTCAACACGTACGGCACCCGCCAGGCGCTCTCGAACCCGTACACGGGCGTGCTCGCGATCTTCGCGGCGCGGCTGCTCAACGATCGCCCGCCGCGGATCTTCGAAGACGGCCTGCAGCGGCGCGACTTCGTGTCGGTGCACGATGTCGCGCGCGCATTCCGGCTCGCGCTCGAGCGGGACGGCGCGGACGGCAGCGCGGTCAACGTCGGCAGCGGGCAGAGCGTCACGGTGCGCGAGATCGGCGAGCGGCTCGCGGCCGCGATGGGCAAGCAGATCGAACCAGAGCTGACGGGCGAGTACCGCCTCGGCGACATCCGCCACTGCTACGCCGACATCTCGCACGCCCGCGCGACGCTCGGCTACGAGCCGGAGGTCGCGCTCGAGGGCGGGATGGGCGAGATCGCCGCGTGGGTCGAGGGCCGCGTCGCGGACGACCGCGTCGGCGCCGCGACGGAAGAACTCGCGCGCCGCGGTCTCGCAGGGTAGGCGTCGCGGAGCGCTAGCGAAGCGTTCGCACGAAGAGGCCGGATGCGGCCTTCTCGGAGATCGCGCGCTCGCCGTTCGGCGAGTCGCCGTCGACCAGCGAGATCGTGAACTGGTCGGCCGCCGGCTCTGCGCTGCGCATCTCGATCTGCTGCCCGGGGACGAGGCCCTGGTCGTAGAACCAGTGCAGGAGATCGCCGTCGTGCTCGGCGAGCCGGACGATCGTCGCGCGCGTGCCGGGGCTCAGCGCCGCGAGCGGTGCGAGCTCGAGGTTCTCCCGCTGCTCGACGTCGGTGTCGACGGGCCAGCCGTGCGGGCAGCGATCGGGGTGGCCGAGCTTGTCGTCGATTCGCTCGATCATCTCGTCGGTGAACGTGTCGCCGAGCAGGTCGGCACGCTCGTGCGCCTCGGCGCCCGTATAGCCCATGAAGTCGGTCAGCAGGCGCTCGATCAGCCGGTGCTTGCGCACGACGCGCTCGGCGCGCGCGCGGCCGGTCTCAGTCAGCAGCGCCTCCTTGCGGACGCCGCGCTCGATCAGCCCCTCGCTCTCGAGCCGCTTCAGCATCTCGCCGGCCGAGGCGCGCGAGACTCCGAGCATCTCGGCCACCCGGGCGGCGAGCGGGGGAGAGCCGGCGCCGTGGGGTGTGTACTCGCCGATCGGGAAGGCGAGGAAGTAGATCGTCTCGAGGTACTCGTCGACCGAATGTCCCTGCGCCATCGCCGGGTATATTGCCCGGCGGGAGCCTTGTAAGGGTACCCTTACACAATGTCGACCACTCACGTCCTCATCCTCGGCGGAATCGCGGGCGCCACGATCTTCCTCGGCCTGCCGGTCGGGCGGATCACGGGCCTGAGCGCCGCCACGCGCGCGGGGCTGAGCGCGCTCGCGACCGGCATCCTCCTCTTCCTGCTCTGGGACGTGCTCACGGGCGCGGTCGACCCGATCGAGACGGCGCTCGGCGCACGGCACTGGGGACGGTTCTCGGGGCTCGCGGCGCTCGGCGCCGGCGGCTTCACGCTCGGCCTGATGAGCCTCGTCTACTACTCCGAGTGGATGCGCAAGCGGTCGCACCGGCGCGCGTCGTCGCTCGTCGGCCCGGGCGCGGCGGCGATCGACGAGTTCGGGCGGCGCACCTGGCTCGACAACCTCACGCCCGGCAAGCAGCTCGCGCTGCTGATCGCCGTCGGCATCGGCGTTCACAACTTCGGCGAAGGGCTCGCGATCGGCCAGGCCGCCGCTGCGAGCCAGGTCAGCCTCGCCGTGACGCTGATCGTCGGCTTCGGATTGCACAACGCGACGGAGGGCTTCGGCATCTGCGGCCCGATGAGCGGCGAGGGCACGCAGCCGAGCTGGAGCTTCCTCGCGCTGCTCGGCACGATCGGCGGCCTGCCGACGTTCCTCGGCACCCTGCTCGGGCAGAGCTGGTCGAGCGAGGCGATGTCCGTCGTCTTCTTCGGCATCGCCGCCGGCTCGATCCTCTACGTCGTCCAGGAGCTCTTCCACGAGAACCGCAGGCACGGCCACACCGTGCTCGTGACGTGGCTCGTCCTCGTAGGTCTGCTGCTCGGCTTCGCGACGGACTTCGTCGTCAGCGCGTCCGGGCTGTAAGCCGCTTCGCTTCGCTCGCTTCACGGGGGAAACCATGTTTCCCCCGTGGGCCCCCTTCTTGTCTGCTGCCGGCGATGCGGAGTCACTGCTGCGCGGAAGCAAGTTCCGCTCCGCGACGGCTCGGGCGGGCGGAACGCGGGCGTCCTAGCGGGACACGGCTCGGGGTCTGACCCCTACTTTCTGGCCAGGCGTGTAGCGACGAACACCGCGAGGTCGGGCCGCACGTAGCTCGCCTCTGCGTCGAAGCCTGCCTCGTCGAGCCACGCGAGCTGCTCCGCGACGCTGCTCGGGACGTCGTAGATGCCGTCGATCTCGATCACGGCGTCCCCCGGACGTTCGGGGACGACGACGTCGCCGAGCACGAAGGTGTCGGAGACTTGCGCGACTCTCATGAAGAGATCGCGCTTACCGTCGGCATCGAGGTGGTGCACGGCGAGCGCGGAGACCACGAGGTCGAACGGGCCTGCCGGCAGCGGATCCTCCAGGCGCGCGAGCCGCAGCTCTGCGTCCGGCAGCCGCTCGGCGGCGCGGGCGAGCATCGCCTCGCTCGAGTCGATGCCCGTCCAGCTGCGCGCGCGGATTCGAAGAGCCGTCTCGCCGGTGCCCGTGCCGAGCTCGAGGACGGTGGCCGGGGCGAGCGCGTTCGCGGCGGCTGCGACCGCGTCCTGGAGCTCCTCGTAGCCGGGAATCTCGTCGAGCATCTCCGGCAGATAGGTGTCGGGATCCCACTCGACGTCGCTCACGGCGCCGACCTTAGCCGTGGCTAGGCTCGCTAGATGCCTCTCTATGCCTCCGTCTATCCGCTCGTGACCGCCCGGGCGGTGGCGCAGGCGTACACGTACGAGGTGCCCGACGGGACCCAGAAGGGCGCGGTGGTCGAGGTGCGGTTCGGCAACTCGCGCCGGCGAGGCGTCGTCACCGAGGTGGGGGTGGAGCCGCCGGCCGGTGTGAAGGCTTCGCCGGTGGAGCGCGTCGCGGAGACCCTGCCGCCGGCGCTCGTCGACCTCGCTTTGTGGATGGCCGACTACTACGGCTCGACACCGGCGCGCGCGCTCGCGCTCGTCGCGCCGCACAACGCGAAGCGCCGCGGAGAGCGGAGCGAACCGGCTGCGGGCGGCGCGATGGAGGCGGAGGCCGCGCCGGAGCGGTTGTCGGAGCCACAGGAGCGCGTGCTCGCCCGCATCGACGAGCTGCTCGACGGGTCGGGCGGGAACCTGCTGCTGCACGGCGCGACCGGTAGCGGCAAGACCGAGGTGTACATCCGCGCGTGCGAGGCCGCGCTCGCGCGCGGACGCGGCGCGATCGTGCTCGTCCCCGAGATCGCGCTCACGCCGCAGACGCTCGGGCGCTTCCGCGAGCGCTTCGGCGATCGCGTCGCCGTGCTGCACTCGGCGCTGACGGAGGCCGAACGGCGCGACGAGCGTGAGCGGATCGCGTCGGGCGAAGCGCCCGTCGTCGTCGGCGCGCGCTCGGCGATCTTCGCGCCGGTGCCGTCGCTCGGCATCGTCTGCGTCGACGAGGAGCACGACGCGTCGTACAAGCAGGAGTCGGATCCGCGCTACGACGCGCGCACGGTGGCCGCGAAGCGCGCATCGCTCGAAGGCGCGGTCGCGATCTTCGGCTCGGCGACGCCCCGACCGGAGTCGTGGGAGAAGCTCGAGCGGCTGCAACTGGGCGGGCGCATCGCGGCCCCGATGCCGTCGGTGCGCGTCGTCGACCTGCGGCGCGAAGCGGGCTATCCGTTGTCGGCGCCGCTCCTCGCGGAGCTCGGCGGAATCGCGGAGCGCGGCGGCAAGGCAATCCTGCTGTTGAATCGCCGCGGCGTCGCGCCGGCGGTGCACTGCCGCGCGTGCGGCGTGACGCGACGGTGTGTCAACTGCGACGTCGCGCTGACGCTGCACGGCGATCGTTCCCTGCGCTGTCATCACTGCGGCGCGGTCGAGATCCTGGGGGAGACGTGCCCGGAGTGCGGCTCCGCGGAGCTCGCGCGCATCGGCGCGGGCACGCAGAAGCTCGAGCGGGAGCTCGCGAAGCACGTGCCCGAGCTTGAGCGAATCCGCCTCGACGCCGATGCGGTCGCGAAGCCGGAGCAGCTGCGCGACGCGCTCGAGCGGTTTTCGCGTGCCGACCGTGCGGTGCTCGTCGGGACGCAGATGGTCGCGAAGGGGCACCACTTTCCAGGCGTCGAGCTCGCGGCGGTCGTCGACGCCGACACGGGCCTCGGCCTGCCCGACTTCCGGGCGGAGGAGCGGACGTTCCAGCTGATCACGCAGCTCGCCGGCCGCAGCGGCCGCGACGCGCCGGGGCGTGTGATCGTGCAGACGTTCCAGCCCGACGCGCGGGCGATTGCGTACGCCGCGCGGCACGACGTCGCGGGCTTCAACGCCGGCGAGCTCGAACGGCGACGCGCGCTCGGCTACCCGCCGTTCCGCCACCTCGTACGTATCGCCGTCTCCGGGCCGGACCAGGCGGACGCCCTGCGTGCGCTCGAAGAATTGAAGCGCGAGCTCGGCGACGCCGAGCTGCTGGGCCCCGCACCGTTGCTGCGCCTGCGGAACCGCCACCGGGCGCAGCTCGTCGGCAAGACGTCGAGCCCGCGGGCGCTCGCGACGCGCGCCGCCGCACTGCTCTCGTCGGCAGCGCCGGCGATGCGCCGCGCCGGCCTCACGGCCGTCGTCGACGTCGACCCGCAGAGCCTGTAGCTGTCACGGGCCCGGCCAAATCTCGGACCTGGTTCGAACCAGGATTATCTAAACAATCCCCGTTCGAACCAGGTCCCAGCCTGTGGCCGCGCCGGTCGAGCCACAGATCTCGGACCAGGTCCGAACCAGGTCTCAGACGTTGGCTTCCGCATGAACAGCCAACTCGCGTCTCGAAAGGTCAAGAGCTGGGACCAGGTCCGAACCAGGTCCCAGCCTGTAACGGCGCGGGCCGAGTAATCAGACCTCGGGGCCGGATTACGCGCCGCGCACGGCCCGGAGGTCCGGGGGGAACCGTTCGAGGATCCACTCGGCGTCGAGCAGCTCGCGCTCGTACGGGCGACCGTTGATCCGCACGAAGTCGCGCGTCTTCGGGTCCATCGGCAGCTTCGCCTCGGCCGGGAAGTTGCGGTTGTGCTGGTCGATCAGCTTGTTGATCCGCGCGAAGCGCCACGTGCGCGCCGTCTCCTCCCAGCGCCGCGCGAACGCGTCGCGGTCGTCGACCTCCTTCGCCAGCGTGCGCCACGCGCCCTCGAGGAGCACTTCGTGCCGCTCGATCCCGTCCTCGATCTCACGCAGGCGACGCATCCACAGCGGGGGCCCGCCGAGCGCGCGGATCATGGCGTCCGCGCCGGGCCGGAAGTTACGCAGGCGCTGACGAAGCGGCTGACCCTTCAGCGGGCTCGTCGCAAGGTCGGCGTCGAGGATGCGCCGCTCCTCCCGGTCACGCGACGTCTCGGGCCTGATCGCGCCCTGGCTCATGATCTCCCTGACCTCTCGCGGGTCCATCTCGTCGGTAGTCTGCCAACGGCATGGCGGACGTCGATGGACAGGTGATAAACGAGGAGCTGGACGCCGAGCACGAGGCGCGGCGGCGGCTTGCCCTCGCGCAGATCCGCCAGTATCCGGACGCTGCGCTGAAGCTGGAGGCGCGCCCCGTGGAGCAGTTCGACGACGAGCTGCGAAGCCTCGTCGCGCGGATGAAGCGCCTGATGCACGACGCCAGCGGCATCGGCCTCGCCGCCACCCAGGTCGGCGTGCTCCAGCGGCTGTTCGTCTTCCACGCGAGCGAGGACGACGAGGCCGTGGCCGTCGTCAACCCGGAGATCGTCGAGCGCAGCGACGAGACGGACGTCGACGACGAGGGCTGCCTCTCGATCCAGGGCATCCTCGTGCCCGTCGAGCGCTCGGTGACCGTCACGGTCGTCGGCCGCAACGAGAACGGCGACGACGTGCGCTACGAGCTCGAACGCGTCTACGCCCGCGCCGCGCAGCACGAGACAGACCATCTCGACGGCATCCTGATGCTCGACCGCACGACGCCGGAAGCACGCCGCGAGGCGCTCGGCAAGCTGCGCCCGCGCATCGTCCTCGGCTAGTGCGGATCGCGGTCGCAGCGACCGCCCCTTTCGGCGCCGACATCCTCGAGCGTCTCGCCGCCGAGCACGAGATCGCGCTGCTGCTCACGCGTCCCGACAAGCCGCGCGGCCGCGGCCGAAAGCTCGCGCCGACACCCGCCAAGGAGACCGCGGAGCGACTCGGGATTCCCGTCGCGCAGCCCGCGAAGCTCGACGAGAGCATCGAGATCCCGGCCGACACGATCGTCGTCGCGGCGTACGGGCTGCTGATTCCCGACACGCTGCTCGACCGCGGGCTCTGGCTGAACGTGCATCCGTCGCTGCTGCCGCGCTGGCGCGGGGCGGCGCCGATCGAGCGCGCGCTCATGGCGGGCGACGCCCGCACGGGCGTCACCATCCATCGCACGACGCCCGAGCTCGACGCGGGCCCGATCGCGGCGCAGGAGGCGTTCGACATCGCGCCCGACGACGACGCGGGGGCGGTGTACGCGCGCTCGGCCGAGATCGCTGCGCGGTTGATCGGCGACGTGCTCCCCGAGCCCCACTTCCAGCCGCAGCCGGGTGACGGCGCGACGTACGCGGAGAAGATCACCGCCGCGGATCGCGACCTCGATCTGACGCGGCCCGCCTCGAAGCTCGTGAACCACGTCCGCGCGTTGTCGCCGCACATCGGCGCGCGCGCCGTCGTCGACGGCCGTCCGCTCGTGATCTGGAGGGCGCGAGTGCGCGACGGCTCACTCGAGCTCGTCGAGGTGCAGCCCGAGGGCGGCCGGCGCATGCCGTACGACGCGTACCTGCGCGGGCTGCGCTGATGGCGGTCTCGCCTGCGCGTCGCGTTGCGTACGAGGTGCTGCTGCGCGTCTTCGAGCAGGACGCGTATGCCGATCGTGTCTTCCGTACCGCGGCCGAGGGCCTCGACGAGCGCGAGCGCGCGTTCGCGCAACGGCTCGCATACGGAGCGGTGCAGCGCATGCGCACGCTCGACTACGCGATCGACACGCTCGGCAAGCGTCCGGTCCGCAAGCTCGATCCCCCGGTGCGCGCGGCGCTGCGCCTCGGCGCGTATCAGGTCGGCTACACCGACACGCCGCCGCACGCCGCCGCGAACGAGTCGGTCGAGCTCGTACGCCGTGCGAAGCTCGAGCGGGCCGTCCCGTTCACGAACGCGGTCATGCGCCGTCTCACCGAAGGAATGCGCAGGCTGCTCGACTCGCTTCCCGACGGCCCGCTGAAGGAGTCGTACCCGGACTGGATCTTCGAGACGTGGGTGCGCGACCTCGGCCACCAGGATGCGCTGGCGCTCATGCGCGCCGGGAACGAGCCGCTCGAGACCGTGATCCGTGTCGTGCGCGGCAACCCGCCCGCCGGCGCGGAGGCCACCGACGTCCCGGGCGCCTATCGCGTCGAGCGCGTCGACGACCTCGCCGTCGCCGAGGGCCGCATCTGGCCGCAGAGCCGCGCGTCGCAGCTCGCCGGCCTCGTCGTCGGCTCGCAGGACGGTGAGCGCGTGCTCGATGTCTGCTCCGCGCCCGGCGGCAAGACGACCCAGCTGCGCGGCGACGTGACCGCCGTCGAGCTCGACCCGCACCGGGCGAGCGAGCTGCGCGCCAACCTCCAGCTCCTCGGCGCCGCGAACGTCACGGTCGTCGAGGCTGACGGGACGAAGCTCCCTGTTGAGCTCCGGGGCTTCGACCGCGCGCTCGTCGACGCACCGTGCTCGGGGCTCGGCGTCATGTCGCAGCGTCCCGACCTGCGCTGGCGTGCGAAGCCGCTGCCCGAGTTGCAGCTCGCGCTCCTGCGCTCGGCCGCGGAGCGCGTGCGCCCGGGCGGGACGATCGTCTACTCGGTGTGCACCGTCAACGCCGAGGAGAACGAGGCGATCGTGGACGCGAGCGGGCTCGAGGTGCAGCCGTTGACCGCGGAATGGCCCCAGTACGCGCACCCGCGCCGCCCCGAGTTCCTCCTCACGCTGCCGTATGTCCACGGAACGAGCGGTTTCTTCATCGCCCGCCTCCTCGTGCCGTCCGGCGCGAAGTCATAGGATCGAGCCGCGGCGTGGCCTGGAGCGAATGGATCCGTACGGTGGAGATCGAGCCGTCGCTGTATGCGGCGGACTTCGCCAACCTCGGCGAGCAGATCGACGTGCTGCTTCGCACGGGCGCACGCGTCTTCCACTTCGACGTCGGTGACGGTCACTTCGTCGAGCCGATCACTTTCGGCCCGATCGTGCTGCAGGCGATCTCGCCGCGCGTGCACGCGATGGGCGGCGTGCTCGACTGCCATCTGATGGTCGACAACCCGACGCGCCATTTCCGGCAGATCGCACGCGCCGGCGGTAACAGCGTCACGTTCCACTACGAGGCCGTCGACGATGTCCCCGCGACGATCGCCGTTGCGCGCGAGCACGGGCTGCAGGTCGGCGTCGCCTTCAAGCCCGACACGGCGCCCGAGGACGTCGCAAAGGTGGCCGGCGATGCGGATCTCGTCCTCTGCATGAGTATCCAGCCCGGCTACTCGGGGCAGGAGTTCATGGACGGAGCGCTCGAGCGGATCGCGCGCACTCGCGCGGCGCTGCCGGACACGATTCAGGTGCAGGTCGACGGCGGCATCGACAACGACAACGTGCGTGCGGTCTACGACGCAGGTGCGACATTGATCGTCGCCGGCAGCTCGATCTTCCAGCGTGAAGACCTGCAGCGCTCGTACCGCCGGTTGGTCCAAGCGCTCGCGTGAACCACTTCGCGCGGGCACTCGACCTCGCAGAACGCGGCCGCGGAAAGGTCGACGATCATCCACTCGTCGGCGCGGTGGTCGTCGCGGGCGACGAGGTCGTCGGCGAAGGCTGGTACGAGTACGTGACCGTCGACCACGCCGAGGCCCGCGCGCTTGCGCAGGCGGGCGAACGCGCACGCGGCGCGACGCTGTACGTGACGCTCGAGCCGTGCGCGCATCACGGCCGCACGCCGCCGTGCACCGACGCCGTGATCGACGCGGGTATCGCGCGGGTCGTCGTCGGCGCGCTCGACCCGAACCCGGTTGCGGCCGGCGGCCTCGAGAAGCTGCGCGCCGCCGGGATCGAAGTGGAGCTGCTGGAGAGCGAGGACGCGCGCCGGCAGAACGAGGCGTGGCGCACGTGGAAGGCGCTGGGGCGACCGTTCGTCACCTACAAGGCCGCCGTGACGCTCGACGGGCGCATCTCGGTTCCCGGGCAGCGCTGGATCTCGAGTGAGGAGTCGAGGCGCTTCGTCCACGAGTTGCGCGCCGCAGCGGATGCGGTCGCGGTCGGCATGGGCACCGTCCGCGCCGACGCACCGCGGCTTGACGCACGCGACGTGGGCGCCGTGCGGCAGCCTCGCCGGCTCGCGTTCGGCCGCGGTCCCCTGCCGGAGGGCTCCGAGCTCGAGCTGCGCAGCGGGACGCTCGAGGACGAGCTGCACGCACTCGCCGCCGAAGGGGTCAAGTCGCTGCTGCTCGAGGGCGGACCGACGCTCGCGACGTCGTTCTTCGAGGCGGATCTCGTCGACAAGCTCCTCCTCTTCGTCGCTCCCGTCCTCGGCGGCGAGGGGCAGCGCTTCGTCGGCGAGTCGGTACAGCTCGATCTGTCGCGGTTCGCAATCCGCCGGGTGGGCGAGGACGTGCTCATGGAGGCGTACGTCCATCAGCTCTGAGGGCCGGCTCGTCACCGAGCTTCGCCGCTAGCCTTGAGGGCATGTTCACCGGCATCGTGCGGGAACGCGGCCGCGTCACCGGGATCGCCGGCGGCGCGGGCGGCGTGCGGCTGCGGATCGCGGCGCCTGCCACGGCCGCCGCCGGCCCCGCCCTCGGCGACTCCGTCGCGATCGGCGGCGTCTGCCTCACCGTCGTCGCGATCGAGGGCGACGAGCTCGCGTTCGACGCCGTCCCGGAGACTCTGAGCCGCACGGCGCTCGGCGGCCTCGAGGCGGGCGACGAGGTCAACGTCGAACCGGCGCTCCGGGCGGGCGAGCCGTTCGGCGGCCACGTCGTGCAGGGCCACGTCGACGGCGTCGGCAGCGTCCGCTCGGTCGAGCCGGAGGGCGACGGCAGGCGGATCTGGATCGACGCGGCACCGGACATGCTCCGGTACTGCATCGAGAAAGGCTCGATCGCGGTCGACGGCGTCTCGCTCTCCGTCGCCGCGCTCGACGACGCCGGCTTCGCCGTCGCGCTGATCCCGCACACGCTCGCCGAGACGACGCTGGGCGCCCTCGCAGCCGGTGACGCCGTGAACCTCGAGGTCGACATCCTCGCGAAGTACGTCGAGCGGCTGCTCCCCTCTACCATGAGCCGATGAGCGTCACCGCGAGCGCATTCGCCACCGTCGAGGAGGCGATCGAGGACATCCGCCAGGGCAAGATGGTCGTCGTCGTCGACGCGGCCGATCGCGAGAACGAAGGCGACCTCACGATCGCCGCGCAGTTCGCGACGCCCGAGGTCGTCAACTTCATGGCGAAGGAAGGGCGCGGGCTCGTCTGCCTCTGCCTCACCGGGGAGCGCTGCGACGAGCTGGGACTGCGGATGATGACCGAGCACAACGAGACGCCGCACGGCACCGCGTTCACCGTTTCCATCGAGGCGCGCGAGGGAATCTCGACCGGGATCTCGGCCCACGACCGCGCGCGCACGATCCAGGTCGCGATCGATCCGTCGAAGGGCCCGCAGGACATCGTGCAGCCCGGCCACCTCTTCCCGTTGCGCGCGAAGCCGGGCGGCGTGCTCCAGCGCGCCGGCCAGACCGAGGCCGCGATCGACCTGGCACGGCTCGCCGGCCTCAACACCGCCGGCGTGATCTGCGAGGTGATGAAGGACGACGGCACGATGGCGCGCGTCCCCGACCTGATCGAGTTCTGCGGAAAGCACGGACTGAAGCTCGTCACGATCGCCGACCTGATCGAGCACCGCCGGCGGCACGAGAAGCTCGTCGAGCGTGAGGTCGCGGTGCGCATGCCCACCGTGTACGGCGAGTTCACCGTGGCGCTGTTCCGCGAGACCTTGACGGGCAAGCAGCACGTCGCGCTCGTGAAGGGCGACGTCGACGGTGCAAAAGACGTGCTCGTGCGCGTGCACTCGGAGTGCCTCACCGGCGACGTGTTCCACTCGCTGCGCTGCGACTGCGGCGACCAGCTCGACTCCGCGTTGCGGCTGATCGGCGCCGAGCCGCGCGGTGTGCTCCTCTACATGGCGCAGGAAGGCCGCGGCATCGGCCTGCTCAACAAGCTGAAGGCGTACGAGCTCCAGGAGTCGGGGCTCGACACGGTCGACGCGAACCTCGCGCTCGGCTTCGCCGCCGACGAGCGGGAGTGGGGGATCGGCAACCAGATTCTCGCCGAGCTCGGCCTGACGACGATCCGCCTGTTGACGAACAACCCGAAGAAGGTATCTGGCCTCGCTGCGTTCGGGCTGCAGGTGACGCAGCAGGTGCCGATCGAGATGCCGCCGAACGACGAGAACCGCCGGTATCTGGCCGCCAAGCGGGATAAGCTCGGCCACCGGCTCCACCATCAAGGACTGAAGTTCGAATCGGAGGACGAGTGAGCGCAGGCAAGACATGGCCCGGCGAGAAGCCCGACGAGGACGAGCTCGTCGGCGGCTACGACGACGTCACCGGCGACGAGGTCGAACCGGACGAGGACGGCGACACCGACGAGACCGGCGACACCGACGAGACCGACGAGGACGACGACACCGGCGAGACCGGCGACGACGAGGAGCCCGACGAGCTCGACGGCGACGAGCCCCAGCTCCGCCTCGCCGGCCATGCGCCCGGCGAGCTGAACGTCCCCGACGACGTCGACCTCCTCGAGGGCGAGCCGCGCGGGACCCGCCGCGGCGTCGGCATCGTCGCCGCAAAGTTCAACGGCGACGTGACCAACCGGCTGCTCGAGTCGGCGCTCGCCGAGCTCGACAAGGCCGGCGTCGGCCGCGAGACCGTGACCGTCATGACCGTGCCGGGCGCGTTCGAGCTTCCGCTCGGGGCGATGGCCCTGGCGAAGACCCGCCGCTATTCGTGCATCGTCGCCCTCGGCTGCGTGATTCGCGGCGAGACCGCCCACTTCGACTACGTGGCCGGCGAGACCGCCTCGGGCCTCCAGCTCGCGGCGCTCGAGACGGGGGTCCCCGTCGCCTTCGGCCTCCTCACCGTCGACACTCTGCAGCAGGCCCTGGCCCGCGTCGACAAGGGCGCCGAGGCCGTGCGCACCGCCCTCGAGATGGCCGACCTCTTCTCGCAGTTGCGCGCCACCGCGCAGGCCGGGTAGCGGGCGGCTTCCGCTACCATCCCGCCGCGATGTCCAAGATCTGCTCAGTCTGTGGGAAGAAGCCGGGCTTCGGTCAGCACCGGAGCCACTCGATGGTCGCAACCAAGCGGCGCTTCAACCCGAACCTTCAGCGGATCCGGGTTCTCGTGAACGGCACGGCCAAGCGCGCCTACGTCTGCACGCGCTGCCTCAAGGCCGGCAAGATCCAAAAAGCCGTCTAGCGCCTCGTCGCTCGCATCCGCGCGTGGCGGATTACGGGAAGTACTGCTGGTCGAGCGAGTGGGCCGTGTCGCCGCGGACCAGGATCCAGAAGCCGGTCGTGATCGGCTCGAACAGCTGGTGGTGGAACGGGTTCTTGCCGTCGATGAGCTGCGCCAGCTGGGAGACCGTGATCGGTGTTCCGTCGACACCGTTGGTGAGGACGGTGACGTGCGCGGTCGGGGGAACGAGGTACGTCAGCAGCCGGTGGCCCTCGTTGACCGTGTAGTAGTCGTTCGGCACGTCACTCGACCCGGTGTCCTCGAGCTTGGCTTGAGTCGCGGTTTTTCCGGAGAGCAGCCAGGCGGGATCGAACCTCAGCTCGAAGACCGGGCCCTTGCGGGTCAGCGACCTGATGTACCCGAACTGGGCGATCTCGCTGGGAGCGGCGGGACCGAGCTTCGTCCCGGCGGTGACGGTCACGGTCTTCGTGACCGTTCTCGTCCCCCCGCACCCGGCGGCGACGAACACGGCGAGAGCAACCGCGGCGAGCGCGACGGACGATCGCTTCATCGCCTGTCATCATCCGTGCCCGCGGGGTCGACTGCAACCAAGTTGGAGCCTCGCCGGTCCAACGCGTCCGTGGAGGTAGAGCACACGCTCTCGTCCGAGCTCGGCCGGATCACGATCTCGAGCGACGCGATCGCGCACATCGTCGGGGAGACCGCCCGCGAGTGCTACGGCGTGGTCGGCATGGCCGCGCGCGGCCCCGTGGGCAAGCTGCTCGGGAGGCGGGAGCACCTCACCCAAGGCATCCAGATCACCCGTGATGCCGTCGGCGACGGGGTGACGATCGACCTGCACGTCATCGTCGAGTACGGTCTCAACCTCGCGGAGGTGGCATCGACGATCCGCAATCGGGTTTCATATGAAGTAGGGCGGCTGACGGGGCTTCCCGTTCGGGCAATCGAGGTGCACATCGACGATGTGCGGAGGAGCACGTGAGCCTGAACGGAGACCTGGCGGCGGTGCAGAAGGTGGTCGGGTCGGCGCTCGCCTCGCTCGAGGCGAACCGCAGCCGTCTCGACGACCTCAACGTGTATCCGGTGCCCGACGGCGACACGGGCACGAACCTGACGATGACCGTGCGCGCGCTCGCCGAGGCCGTCGACAACACGTCGGCCGCGAGCAGGGAGTCGCTCGCGCGCGACGTCGCTCGCGGCGCGTTGATGGGTGCCCGCGGCAACTCCGGCGTCATCCTCTCGCAGATCGTGCGCGGTGCGACCGACGTGCTCGGCGAAGCGTCCGCCCCGACGATCGACGCGACGGCCGCCGCACAGGCACTACGCGGCGCAAGCGACGCCGCCTACCGGGCCGTGCGACGGCCCGTCGAGGGAACGATGCTGTCCGTGATTCGCGAGCTCGCAGAGGAGGCCGAGGCGCGCGCGCCCGAGCAGCCGCCGATCGACGAGCTGCTCGTCGATCTCGTCCGCCGCGGCGAGGCGGCCGTCGCCCGCACCCCCGAGCAGCTCCAGGTGCTGCGCGACGCAGGCGTCGTCGACGCGGGCGGCGCCGGCCTGCTCGAGCTCGTGCGCGGCATCGCAGCAGCCGTCAACGGCGAGGCGCTGCCCGACGCGCCGCCGGCCGGGGAGCACCCGGCCATCGAGGCGATCCACCAGGAGCTCTCGCGCTACCGCTATTGCACGGTGTTCCTCATCGAAGGAGACGATCTCGACCGCGAGGCGCTCGAGGAGCAGCTCGAGAAGCTCGGCGACTCGCTGCTCGTCGTCGGCGACAGGAACGCGATCAAGGCGCACGTCCACACCGACGATCCCGGCGCCGCCCTCTCGATCGGCAGCGCGGCCGGCACGATCGACCGTGTCGAGATCTCCAACATGCACGAGCAGACACAGCAGCGCGAAGAGCGTTTGCTCGCGGCCGTGCCCGACGCGCCGGCGGAGCGCGCGACCACGGGCGTCGTCGCCGTCGTCGCGGGCAACGGTAACAGGCGCCTCTTCGAAAGCCTCGCGAAGGATGTCGGGCCGCTGGCGATCGTCGAGGGTGGGCAGACGATGAACCCGTCGACCGCCGACCTGCTCGCCGCGGTGCGGTCGCTCGACTCCGACGAGTCCGTGATCCTGCCGAACAACTCCAACGTGCTGCTCGCCGCCGAGCACGCCGCCGCGAACGCCGACCGCCCGGTCGAGGTCGTCGCCGTCGACTCGATCCCCGGCGGCCTCACGGCGATGGTCGCCTTCGACGGTCAGCGCACCGCCGCCGAGAACGCCGCCGAGATGCGGGACGCCGTCGCCGCGGTGGACACCGGCGAGGTGACGATCGCCTCGCGCGACGTCCAGATGAACGGCCTCTCGATCCGCAAGGGGGACTGGCTCGGCCTCTTCGACGGCGAGCCCATCGCGGGCGGCGACAGCTTCGACGAGGTGGCGGGCGCCGTCGTCGACCGCCTGCTCGCCCGGCCGCGCGACCTGTTGACCGTGCTCGTCGGCCAGGACGCGCAGCCGCTCGACGGCCTGCTCCAGCGGGTCTCCTCGGCCCACCCGGACGTCGACGTGGACGTCCAGCAGGGCGGACAGCCCCACTATCACCTCCTGCTTTCAGCCGAGTAGACTCGCTGCGGCCATGGGTCGGCCGATCCGGATCCTGCTCGTCGAGGACAACAAGGTCTTTCGCGAAGCGCTCGAGCTTCTGCTCGGCCTGCGCGCAGACGTCGAGATCGTCGCGTCGGTCGGTGACGGCGCCGCAGCCGTTCCGGCGGCGCAGCAATACCGCCCCGACGTCGTGCTGATGGATTACCGCCTGCCGGGGCTCGACGGCGTCCAGGCCACCGCGGCTGTGCGCGAGGCCTGCCCGGGCGTCGCCGTCGTCTGCCTGACGGCCTCGGCGAATGCGCGTGAGATCGAGGCGCTCTACGAGGCGGGCGCAGCCGCCTGCCTGATGAAGGACCAGGAGCTCGACGACATCGTCGACGCGATCAAGCGTGCATCCGGTCGTATCACGGCGGCCGACTCGTGAACCTGACGGCCGACAACACGGCGATCGTCCTCGACTCGACGGCCGACTTTCCCGACGCGGCGCAGCACTTCCCGAGCTGGCGCGTTGTGCCGCTGTACGTGAACTTCGGCATGGACAGCTTCCGCGACGGTGTCGATCTGACGGCGGAGCAGTTCTACGAGCGCCTGCGTGCCTCCACCGAGCTGCCGACGACGTCCCAGCCGACGCCGAGCGACTTTCTCTCCTGCTACGTCGAGCTCGCGCGCTACGAGCGCATCCTCTCACTGCATCTCGCGGCCAACCTTTCGGGCACGTTCCAGAGCGCCGGCACCGCGGCCGCCGAGCTCGGCGACGGCCGCGTGCGCTCGATCGACACCGAGACTGCGTCTGCCGGGATCACGCTGCTTGCGATGGCGATTCAGCGGCGGCTCGACCGCGGCACGACGGACGAAGAGGTGGACGAGCTCGTCGAGCGCTACAAGGTCGAGCACGGGATGCTCTTCACCGTCGATACGCTCGAGTTCCTCGCACGCGGCGGTCGCATCGGGCGCGCGAAGGCGTTTGCGGGCGAGCTGCTGCACGTGAAGCCCATCCTGTCGATTCGCAAGGGCGAGGTGATTCCGGTCAAACGCGTGCGGGGTGCACGCAAGGCGTTCCAGGAGTTCGTCGACGCGCTCGAGTCGGAGACGAAGGACGGGCCGGCGCTGCACGTCGGTGTCGCGCACGCCGCCGTGCCCGAGAAGGCGTTCGAGCTGGAGAAGATGGTGCGTGACCTGCGCCCACAGGCGCAGATCGACGTCGAGACGATGCTCGGCGCCGTGCTCGGCGCGCACGGGGGGCCGGGCACCGTCGGCTTGTTCTGGTTCACGGACAGCTGATCCGTCCGGACCGTCCGGGATACTCGATCTGCTCTGGCGCCGAGCACGATGACACCGATCCGTCGACTGACGGGGTTCGCAAGCCTGGACCAGCCTCCGGCCTGGCCGGCGACCCGCGGGCGCCCGCAGCCGCACCGCCTCGACGCACTGCTCGACACGCTGCCCGGCGTCGGTCCGACCGTGAAGCGCAAGCTCGCGAAGCTCGGGCTCGAGACCGTGCGCGACCTGCTCGAGCACCGGCCGCGGCGCTATGAGGCCGCCGCACCCGAGGTGACGATCGCCGCACTCGGCGGCGAGGACGAGGTCGTGATTGCCGGCGAGGTGCTGAACGTCAGCTCACGCCGCCGCGGACGGCTCACGATCCTCACCGTGCGGATCTCGGACGGGACCGCGACGGTCGCCGCGACGTTCTTCAACCAGCCGTGGCTCGCGGAGCAACTCGCGCCCGGCGTGCACATCCGGTTGCGCGGGAGGCCCGGTCCGCGCGGCTTCACCGTCAAGGGGCACGACCTCGGTGACGGCGACTCGATCGCAGACTTCGCGCCGGTCTATCCCGCCGGCGAGGAGATCACGCCGAAGAAGATCCGAGCGCTCGTCGCCGCAGCGCTGCCGCACGCCCATGACGTCTACGACCCGCTGCCCGCCGACGTGCGCGTGCGCGAGCGGCTGCCGCTCAAGTCCGACGCACTGGCGGTCGTGCACCATCCGTCGTCCGGCCAGGAGGCGGAAGTGGGTCGGAGGCGACTCGCGTTCGAGGAGCTGCTGCTCCTGCAGATCGGCATCGCACGGCGTGCCGCCGAGCGCGAGCGAACGCTTGCACCTTCGCTCGGCGAGCCGGGCGAGTTGATCGAGCGCTACCGCAAGGCGCTTCCGTTCGCGCTCACGCAGTATCAGGAGCAGGCGATCCGTGAGATCGACGCCGACCTCGCGCGCACCGCTCCGATGCAGCGCCTGCTGCAGGGCGACGTCGGATCGGGCAAGACGGTCGTCGCGCTCTACGCGCTCCTCCGTGCCGTGGAGAACGGCCGCCAGGGTGCGCTGATGGCGCCGACGGAGACGCTCGCCGAGCAGCACTTCCTCACGATCGCCGACCTCTGCCAGGAGCTCGGCGTGACATGCGCGCTGCTGACGAGCGCGTCGCGCAAGCGCGAGCGTGAGGTCGCGCAGCAGGTCGACGTCGTCGTCGGCACGCACGCGCTGATCCAGGAAGGCGTCGAGCTGCGAGATCTCGCCGTCGCAGTGGTCGACGAGCAGCACCGCTTCGGCGTCGAGCAGCGCAAGGCACTCACGCAAGGACGCGCGCCGCACGTGCTGCACATGACGGCGACTCCGATTCCACGAACGCTCGCGCTCACGGTCTACGGCGACCTCGCGGTGTCCGAGATCGAAAAGCCGCCCGCGTCGCGCAAGCCGGTCGTCACGAGCTGGATCACCGAGGAGAAGGCATCGGAGGCGTACACGCGGCTGACGAGGCTCCTCGGCGAGGGACGCCAGGCCTACGTCGTCTGCCCGCTGATCGAGGCCTCGGAGACGACGCTCGCTCGCGCCGCCGAAGAGGAGGCCGACCGGCTGCAGCGCGCCGAGCTGCGCGACTTCCGCGTCGGCTGCCTGCACGGCCGCGTCAAGCCGGCCGAGCGGCGCGAGTTGATGGCGCGCTTCAAGGCAGGCGCGCTCGACGTGCTCGTTGCGACAACGGTGATCGAGGTCGGCGTCGACGTCCCGAACGCGACGGTGATGATCGTGCAGGAGGCCGACCTCTTCGGTCTCGCGCAACTCCACCAGCTGCGAGGCCGGGTCGGGCGCGGAGCGGAGCAGTCCTACTGCCTGCTCGTCTCGCGCGCGAAGGAAGAGCTCACCGAGACGGCGCAGAAACGGCTCGAGGCGCTCGTCGCTACGACCGACGGCTTCGAGCTTGCGGAGGTCGACCTCGACCTGCGCGGCGGCGGCGCGTTCCTCGGCACGCGCCAGTCAGGCCTCTCCGATCTGCACTTTGCGCACATCCGCCGCGACCGGCCGCTGCTCGAGCGGGCACGCGCGATCTGCGGCGATCTCCCCGTCGAGCCCGGTCCGCTTCAGGACGCGGTCGACGAGCTCTTCGCGGGCGCCGACATCGACGCCTGAGCGTCGGCGAGATTCTCGGGCGAGAGCAGCGTGGCCCAG
>DATCOE010000119.1:0-4544 GCA_036564885.1 Gaiellaceae bacterium
AAGATCACGGGCGCGTGGCCGAAGATCATCGAGAAGACGAAGCCGAGGAAGATCGTGTGCAGTTCGGCGTCGTGGGCGGGCCCGGCGACCGCGGCGCCGTAGCGCAGCCAGAGGACGCCGCCGACGCCGAGCCAGATGTAACCGGGGAGCAGGGCGAGGGCGACGAAACGGGGTAGGCCGGCTCGCCGCACGGTGCGACGGGCGATGTCGAAGCGGCCCAGCCAGAGCGCATAGCCAACGAGCGCGGCGCCGGCGAGCCGGATGCCGGCGTCCGCTTCGGCGGCCGAGAGCGCGAGCCCGGCCAGCAGGACGAGCGTGAGCACGGCGAAGCTCGTCCGGCCCGCGCGGGTGAGCCGGCCGAGCGCGGCGAGCTCGAGTCGCTCGCCGACGATCGTCAGCACGAGGAAGCCGGCCCACCAGGGCACGACCTGAACGAGCGGGACCCCGCCGAGCCAGAGCGCGTCGCCGGCGACCCAGAGCAACGTGCCGAGGAAGAGCGTCGCCGCCGAGGCCGTCGCGTGCGTACGCAGGATGACGACGAACAGGCCCGCGAGGACGCAGCCGGCGAGCAGCAGCACAAGCTCGCCAATCCCCTGGCGGACGCCGCCGAGGAGGAGACCGGCCCCGAGCAGCGTCCCTCCAGGCGCCAGGTAGCCCCAGGGCCGGCGCAGGGCGACGGCCCGCTCGAGCGAGATCACGGTGCCGAGGAAGCCGAAGACCATCAGCGGCCCGTGCAGCTCGATCAGGTTCGCGCGCCCACCCGGCAGGCTCCAGCCGAAACGGAGCAATCCGGCCCAGACCCCGGCTGCGAGCGCCGCGAGCCCGAGCGCGAGCAGCGGAAACCGGATACGCGAGACTGCGACGACCGCTCTTTCGCTCGGCACGCTTTCTTTTATACTATTTCCATGATGTTTTTGGGTGTTACTCGAAGGAGTTTGCGTGATGGAAGGTGACCGGCTTGTCGGGTCGATCAGAGGCGCGCTCTCGACGGTCGAGGACCCCGAGCTCGGGCTCGACATCGTCTCGCTCGGACTCGTCTATCGGATCGAGTGCGAGGCCGGGCATGCCCGCGTCGTCTACTCGCTCACCTCGATGGGCTGCCCGATCGGGCCGATGATCGAACGCGACATCGTCGAGGCGGCACGCGGCGTCGACGGGGTCGACGCGGTCGAGACGGAGCTCGTGTTCGACCCGCCCTGGTCGCCGGAGCGGATGAGCGACGACGCCAGGTTCCTGCTCGGGGTGTATGGATAGTGGCCATGAACGACGACAGGGAGCAGGCTCGCCGACGGCACCGGGCGCTCGCCGATCCGAGCCGCGCGCGGATCCTCGGCGAGCTGGCCGACGACGGCCCGCTCGACACCCGCGAGCTTGCGCGCCGGGTCGGCCTGCACGCGAACACGGTGCGCGTCCACCTGACCGCGCTCGCCGCCGCCGGGCTCGTCGCCGCTGAAACGGTCGCGCCGCAAGGGCGCGGGCGTCCCAGGCTGACCTACCGTGCGATCGGCGGAGCGCCCGAGGAGGGCGGCCGCCGCTACCGGCTGCTCGCGGAGATCCTGACGACGCTCGTCGCCCGCTTCGGCGGAGAGGCGACCGCGCAGCTCGAGGAGATCGGCGAGGCGTGGGGCCACCACCTCGTCGAGTCGCCCCCTCCGCTTTCATCGTTGTCGGATGCCGAGGCGGTCGAGCGGCTGATCGCGCTGCTGGCGGAGGTGGGTTTCGAGCCCGAGCTCGAGTCGAGGCCGCGCTCCGGCCGGATCCTGATGCGGCCCTGCCCGTTCCTCGAGCTCGCGCGCCGCCACCAGGATGTCGTCTGCCCGATCCACCTCGGGCTGATGCGCGGCGCGCTCACCGAACTGGGGGCGACGACGAGGGCGACGAAGCTCGAGCCGTTCGTCCGGCCAGACCTCTGCGTCGCGCACCTCGCCGCCACCCGCCGCGGTTAGCGACCTACGCGGCCGGCCGGCCGATCCGCACACGCCAGACCTCCGGGCCCTGCTCGAGGTAGTCCCAGGCGTAGGCGCCGGCGTGCTCGGCCTCAAACTGGTACCAGAGCGGCTTCGGATCGTGGTCGTTCACAAGCACGAATCCCTCGTTCGGCTGCAGGTCGTTGTAGGTCTCGAAGATCAGCTCGTGTCGGCGGGCCGGCGGCTCCGTCCGGACGTCGAGGATCGCGTCAGCGCTGGTGGACATCGGTTTCCTTTCTCGTTGGCTTCAGGGTCAGGTAATGGAGCGTCGCGTTCAGCCGGCGGGCGCAGCGCGGCGAGGGCTCGCGGAGCAGCCACCACGCCTCGGCGGCGAACCGCGCCGCGGCGTCGGTCTCGCCCGCGTCGCCGAGGCTCCGCACTGCCCGGTCGAAGAGCAGGCCGAGCCGCTCGACCGTGTCCGGCGGAACGGCGGTCTCGGTCACCGCTCGAGCTCGACGACGACGAGACCGTCCTCGACCCCCACAGGGAACGTCTGGACGGACTCGACCGCGGGCAGGCTGAGCGCGCGGCCGCTGCGGATGTCGATCCGTGCGCCGTGGCGCGGGCAGACAGCAACGCCCTCGTCGGCGTCGAGCTCCCCCTCAGCGAGTGGGCCGTCGTCGTGCGAGCAGCGGTCCTCGATCGCGTACAGCTCGCCGCCGAGGTTGTAGACGCCGATCGCGAGCCATCCGTCCCGTACGATCCGCGCCGTCCCTGCAGGCAGGTCGCCGAGCGGGCAGACCTCGAGTCTGCGCATCAGCGCTGACCGTCAATCGCGGGCAGCTCGTGCTCGGAGAGGTAGGTGTCGACGAGCGTGTCGACCGCCTCGGCTCCCTCTGTCCAGGCGGCGTTGATCTTCACGAACGGCGCCCACTTGTCGGGCAGCGCGTCCTCGGGGAAGATCGCCTCGACCGGGCACTCCGGCTCACAGGCGCCGCAGTCGATGCACTCCTCCGGGTCGATCACGAGCATCCGCCCGACCTCGTAGATGCAGTCGACGGGACAGACATCGACGCACGAGCGGTCCTTCACGTCGATGCACGACTCCCCGATCACATACGTCACGGCTGCTCCCCTCTCACGCTCTACCTTTTCTCATGTTATACACAATGAGAAACAGCGCATACCGGGTCAGTCGTCGTATGCTCGGGTTGCGACGAGCCCCCTCCACGAGTAGCAGCGGCGCCGCCTTCGGGCCGGTCGTCGCGGCAAGGCTCCTCGACTGCGTTGGCTGTCATCCGCTTGCCTTGTTTCGGCGATTATCTGGGTATGGCAACCCAGGAGCGTCCGTTACGGCACGCCGTGCTCGGCGCGGGCGGCGTCGGTCTGCTCGTCGCCGGCGTGCTCGCGCGGGCTGGACGGGACGTCCTCCTGCTCCTCCGGCCGGAGACACTCGCCGGCTTCGACGGAACGATCGCCGTCGAGAGCGCGGTGTTGGGAGCGTTTGCGGCGCCGGCGCGGGCGGCACTGCGCCTCAGCGAGCCGGTCGACGTGCTCTGGGTGGCGACGAAGGCGACGGCACTCGACGCGGCGCTCGAGCTGGCGCCGCCGGAGCGGGTGCGGGTCGTCGTGCCGCTCCTGAACGGCGTCGAGCACGTGGCGCGACTGCGGGAGCGGTTCCAGCATGTGGTCGCCGCGTCGATCAGCGTCGAGTCGGAGCGGGTGGCGCCCGGCTGCGTACGGCAGACGAGCCCGTTCCTGCACGTCGTCCTCGCGCCGGGCGGCGAGGCGCTCGCCGCCGAGCTGCGTGAGGCGGGGCTCGAGGACGTGTCGGTCGGAGCAGGCGAGGCGGCGGTGCTCTGGTCGAAGCTGGCGTTCCTCGCGCCGCTCGCGCTCGCGACGAGCGCGGCCGGCGGCCCGCTCGGCGCCGTCCTCGGAGATACCGGCTGGCGCGAGCGCTTCGAGCGCTGCCGTGCCGAGGTCTGTGCCGTCTCAGCCGCCGAAGGCGCGGTGCAGGACGCCGCGCGGCTGGAGGCGCTCCTCGAGGCCGCCTCGCCGGAGATGCGCAGCTCGATGCAGAAGGACGTCGAGGCCGGACGAGGACCGGAGCTCGACGCGATCGGCGGTGCCGTCCTCCGCGCCGCCCGCCGGCACGGGATCGCCGTGCCGGCGACCGAGGAGCTCGTGGCGCTCGTCGAGGCGCGCACGACGCCGTAGGCAGCGTGCTCACGGGGCGGCCTGGCTGATGACGTGCCTCGACACGTTGGGGACGGTTGAGTAGGTCATCCGAGCCTTGAGCGGCGAGCGACGGGCCAGCGACCCGGGCCCGCGCCGGCCATGGTGACTCCGCTACCCCCGCCCGCCGAGTATCCGGCCGCTCACCATACGAGTGACCTCCTGACGGGGACGCGGCTGCCTACGACAGCCGCAACAGAGCCCTGGTGTTCAGTAAATCGAGGTTGTCCCGTAGCTCGTAGAACTTGACGTCGGTCCCTGCGGCCTCGTCCGCTCTTGTTGGGAGCGTTTGGGGAGATCCGTCGGAGATCGAGGAGGAACCGCCGTGAACGAATCAACCGTATCGATCGCGCAGGCTGCGACCGATACGGAGGCCGTGCTGCCCGTGCGGGTGCAGGAAGC
>DATCOE010000120.1:0-10325 GCA_036564885.1 Gaiellaceae bacterium
GACGAACTACTGCATCGTCTCGCAGAACGGCAACTGGTGGGCCTGGAAGAAGGGCCCGGGCGGCAAGCTCGCGGTCAGCAGCGCCGCGGCTGACGTCTGCACGACCTAGTCCGAAGACAACGGCAACTCGAGGGGGGCGCAACGTGCGCCCCCCCTCGCCGTTTCTCCGGCGATACTTCTGTGGGCTTGGCGGAGACGACGAAGCTGAGGCTGCTCGACCTTCTGGTTGCAACGGCGCACGAGCTCGTCGACAGCCTCGACGCCGACGCGTGCACCGTGTCGCGCGTCATCGGCGACGTCCTCATTCTCGTGGCCGAGCGTGCGCCCGAGGGGCGGACGCTGCTCGTGGGGCAGGGCTACCTCGTCCCGGACTATCCGCTGACGCAGGCCGTGCTGTCGTCGGGACGCGCGAGTGCGCTGACGCTCTCCGACGACGGCATCGACCCCGCGGAGGCGAGCGTCCTCCACGAGCTCGGGTTCGCGTCGCTGCTCATGCTGGCGCTGCCCATCGGCGGGGTCACCTGGGGGCTCGTCGAGGTGTACCGCATCGAGACGACGCCGTTCGGCGCTGACGACCTCCGCGTGGCGGGCGAGATCCTCGCGCGGACGTCCGCGCGCGTGAGCTCCTAAGCCAGGACGTCGGCCGAGCAGCCGGCGACGAGCGCGGAGAGCGGGTCCTCGACGCCGCGCAACTGCGGATGGGAGGTGTCGATCTCGATCGGCGGCCAGGCCTCGAGCCCGAGTGAGGCCGCCCCCTCGCCGGCGCCCATCGAGAGGAGCGCGTCGACAGTCAGGACATCGCGGCGGCCGGCCTGCCTGCGCGCGATCCCGTCGAGCTCGCGCAGCTCCTCGAGCGGGTCGATGCGCACATTCGAGTCGGAGCCGATGCAGAGGCCGACGCCTCGGTGCAGAAGCCGCTCGACCGGCAGGAAGCCGTCGCCAAGATTCGCCTCCGTCGTGGGGCACGCGCAGACGCGCGCGCCCGCCTGGCCGAGGAGGTCGAGCTCGCGGCCGTCGGCGTGCGTCGCGTGCACGACCGTCGTCCGCGCGGTGAGGCAGCCCGTCTCGGCGAGCAGCTCGATCGGCCGCAGGCCGTGCTCGGCGACGCACTCCTCGATCTCGCGCGGCTGCTCGTCCGCGTGCACGTGCAGCGGCAGGCCTTCCGCCGCGGCGTAGCGACCGAGCTCTTCGAGCCAGTCCCGCGGGCACGCGCGCACGGAATGGGGTGCCACGCCGACGCGGGCGCCGCCGGCCCGCAGCTCCTCGAGCTGGCGGAGGTACTCCGCGACCGACTCCTGCCGGAACCGGTCGATCCCGCCGCGTCCGTACGCGACGTAGAGGAGCACGAGCTCGACACCCGCCTCGGCGGCTGCCTCCAGGACAGCCCACGCCTCGCCGATACCGAGGTAGTGGAACTCCCCGACGGCGGTGTAGCCGGCAGCGCGCATCTCGACGTACACCGCCGCGTACTCCGTTCGGACACGTCCCGGGGTCTGACCCCGGGCGAGGTCGAGCATCGTGTCGCGCCACGCCCAGAAGTCGGCGCCCTCCGCGCGGCCTCGAAGCGCCCGCTGGAACCCGTGACTGTGGCCGTTGACAAAGCCGGGGATCTGGATTCTGTCGGCCACCTGCGAGAGAATACGCACGTGCTGCGGCGCCTCCTGGTCGTGGGTCTTGCATGGGCCTGCCTCTGCGTGCCTGCGGCTGCGCATGCGGGGACGGTCGCGATCTTCTACTACCCCTGGTACGGCACGCCCGCCCACGACGGCGCGTGGCAGCACTGGAACCAGAACCGCCACCGGCCGCCCAACGACCTCTATTCGCGCTTCTACCCGGCGCGAGGCCCCTACTCGAGCGCCGACCCGGCGGTCGTCGACCAGCAGATGGCGGAGATCGCCGCGGCCGGCATCGACGAGGTCGTGTCGTCCTGGTGGGGCCGGGGCTCGGCCGAGGACGCGAGGCTCCAGCTCGTGCTCGCCGCGGCGCGGCGCCATCACGTGCAGCCTGCGATCCACCTCGAGCCGTACGCCGGACGCTCGCCGGCGTCGATCCTGCTCGACCTCAAGTACCTCGCGGCGCTCGGCGTGCGGGACGTCTACGTGTACCACCCACGCGATTTCGGGTCGGCCGACTGGGCGGCGATGCGGCCCCAGGTTCCCGCGTCGCTGCGGCTCTTCGCGGGGACCGAGCTCGTCGGCTTCGCGGCCGCCGGACTCTTCGACGGCTTCTACACGTACGACTTCATCAACTACAGCGGCGGCAAGTTCATCCGCCTCTGCAACCAGGCCCACGCCGTGCACCTGCTCTGCGCGCCGACTGTCGGTCCCGGCTACGACGGGGTCCGCGCCGGCGAGTCGCCCGTGCTCAGTGCGCGACGCAACGGCGTGACCTACGACAACCTCTGGACGGCAGCCCTGGCGGCGAAGCCGGACATGGTGACGATCACGAGCTACAACGAGTGGGGGGAGGGCACGCAGATCGAGGCCGCCGCGCCGCACAGCGGCTACCGCAGCTACGACGGCGCCTGGGGCCTCGTCGGCACTGCTGCGCAGAGCGCCTACCTCATGCGCACGGCGTACTGGGCCGGCCGCTTCCATTCCGGTCCGTGAGCCACCCGTACAATCGTGTGGGATGGCGACCCGCGCCGTGCCGGCTCCACTGGCCCACCTCCCGAACGCGCTGACGCTCGGCCGCCTCGCGCTGATCCCCGTCTTCCTCGCCTTCATGGTGCAGGCCGGCGACGCGCATACGTGGCCTGCGGGCGTCGTCTGGCTCGTCGCCGGCATCACCGACCAGGTCGACGGCTTCCTGGCGCGCAGGTGGCACGTCGAGTCGCGCTTCGGAAAGATCGCCGATCCGCTGGCCGACCGGCTGATGATCGACTCCGGCGTGATCCTGCTCGTCGTCTACGGGCGGTTGTTCTGGGTCGGGCTCGCGATCATCGCCGCGCGCGACCTGCTCCTCTTCGTCGGCTGGCGCGTGCTCTCCCCGCGCGGCATCGACCTCGACGTGAACCGGCTCGGCAAGGCGGCCACGTGGCTCCTGTACCTCGGGCTGGGCTGCCGGATGGTCACCCACAACCACACGACCTGGCCGCTGTGGCTCTTCTGGATCGGCCTGGGCATGGCGGTCGCCGCTGCGATGTTCTACGTGCGCGACGCCTGGAGAGTATTACGGTGATGAAGGCCGTTGTCATGGCGGGCGGCGAAGGCACGCGCCTGCGTCCGCTCACGTCGAACCAGCCAAAGCCGATGGTGCCGATCGTCGGCAAGCCGTGCATGGAGCACATCCTCGAGCTCCTGAAGGCGCACGGCTTCGACGACGTGATCGTCACGGTCGCGTTCCTCCCGCAGGCGATCCGCTCGTATTTCGGTAGCGGTGAGGCGCTCGGAATGGAGATCGGCTACTCCGTCGAGGAATCGCCGCTCGGCACGGCCGGCTCCGTCAAGCTCGCGGCCGGCAGGCTCGACGACACGTTCCTCGTCATCTCCGGTGACGCGCTGTGCGACGTCGACCTCACGCGCCTCGTCGATTTCCATCGCGACAAGCAGGCCGCGGTGACGATCGGGTTGAAGTCGGTGGAGAACCCGCTCGAGTTCGGCATCGTCGTCACGGACGACGATGACCGCGTCGAGCGCTTCCTCGAGAAACCGTCGTGGGGGCAGGTGTTCTCGGACACGATCAACACGGGCATCTACGTCGTCGACGCGGAAGCGCTGAAGCACGTCCCGACCGACCGGCCGTACGACTTCTCGAAGGAGCTCTTCCCCCTGCTACTCGAGATGGGGCGACCGATCTACGGCTGCGTGCTCGACGGCTACTGGCAGGACATCGGCAACCTCGAGCAGTACCGGCAGGCGAACTTCGACGCGCTCGACGAGAAGGTGCGCCTCAACATCCCCGGCATTCGCATCCGCGGCAACGTCTGGGTGGGGGAAGGCGTCGACCTGCACGACCTCGACGCGATCGAAGGCCCTGTCTCCATCGGCAACTACTGCCGCATCGCACCGGACGCAACGGTCGGCCCGTACTCCGTCCTCTCGACGAGTGTGACGGTGCGCGAGCGCGCGCGCGTTTCGCGCTCGGTCATCGACGCATCCACGTACATCGGCCGCAGCGCGGTCATCGAGGGCGCGATCGTCGGCCGCGCCTGCGACCTGCGTGCGCACACGCGTCTGCATGAAGGCGTCGCGATCGGCGACGAGGTGAAGATCGGCGCGGAGAGCGTGATCATGCCCGGGGTTCGGATCTACCCGTACAAGGAGGTCGAGACCGGCTCCCACATCTTCGAGAGCCTCATCTGGGAGTCGCGCGGCACGACGCGCGTCTTCGGCAAGGACGGCGTCTCGGGGCTCGTCAACGTCGACCTCACTCCCGACACTGCAGTCCGGCTCGCGGCCGCGTTCGGAACTGCGCTGAAGCGCGGCGCACGCGTCGTCTCCTCGCGCGAAGGCTCGCCCGCTTGCCGGATGATCAAGCGGGCGATGATCTCCGGCCTCTCGTCGACCGGCGTCGACGTGGCCGACATGCGCATCAGCCCCGCCGGCGTCGGGCGCCACCTCGTGAAGTCGGAGAGCTACGCCGCCGGCTTCCACGTCGGGCTCAGCACGAGCGACCCCGAGGCGATCCGCATCCAGTTCTTCGAGTACCCGGGCATCGAGATGACGCCCGACATGCAGAAAGAGGTCGAGAAGCACTTCACGCGCGGCGAGCTGCGGCGCGTCGCGGCGGGGGAGGTGGGCTCGATCTCGTATCCGGCACGCGTGCGCGAGAGCTACGCGAACGATCTGCTCGAGTCGCTCGACGTCGAGGCGATCCGCGCCCGCGGCTTCCGGCTCGTCGTCGACTACGGCTTCTCCGCGTCGTCCTACGTGCTGCCGCTCGTGCTCGGACCGCTCGGCGTCGAGGCCGTGGCCGCGCACGCGTTCCCGAGCGAGGGCGACGGCGGCCCGCCCGGAGGCCTCGCGGCGTCGATCGGCCAGGCGAAGCGGCTCGTGCCGGCGGTCGGCGCAGACGTCGGAGCGGTCTTCGACCGCGCAGGCGAGCGCCTCTACCTCATCGACGAGCAGGCCCGGGAGATCCCCGTCGAGCAAGCGCTGCTCCTGTATCTCAGCCTGATCGCCTCGAGCGGGCGCACCGGCAAGCTCGCGTTCCCCGTGACCGTGACGAGCCAGGTCGACCGGCTGATCGAGGGGACGGAGCTCGAGATCGTGCGCACGCGCGCCTCGCTGCCCGAGCTGACGAAGGCGGCCGTCGAAGACGGCGTCGTCTTCGCCGGCGCCGTGGGCGGCGGCTACCTCTTTCCCGACTTCCTGCCCGGCTACGACGCGGTCGCGAGCCTCGCGAAGCTACTCGAGCTGCTCGCGACGGTCGACCAGCCGATCTCGGAGCTCGTCGCCGAGCTGCCCACTCCGACGCTCATCCACCGGCAGATGCCGTGTCCCTGGGCGCTGAAGGGCCTGATCATGCGGGTCCTCAACGAGCGCATGGCCGGCCGCGACGTCGACCTCACCGACGGGATCAAGGTCTTCTCGGACCGCGGCTGGGCGCATGTCCTGCCGGATCCCGACGAGCCGCTCGTACACCTCTACGCGGAGGGCGAGACGACGGAGGCCTCGGAGGAGCTCGCTGCCGAGCTGCGCGAGGTGATCGAGGAGATCGAGCAGGGCGAGGCGGCCGCGGCCCGAACCTAAAGTCTCAGTCTCGACCGAGATCTCGACCTCAGGTCTAGACATCGCCCCGGCAAAGGCTAAAGTTCAGCTTTACCCTCCGAATCGAAAGGTCGTCGTGGAACCGCTTCCGGATCTCGTATCGACGTCTGACGAAGAGCTCAAGCACTTGATCGACGAGTACACGCAGGAAGAGCAGGAGGTGTCGTACCGCCGCCGCATCCTCCATGGGAAGATCGACATCCTGCGCGCGGAGCTCGTCGCACGGCTACAGAAGACGGGCGGGCGCAGCATCCTCGACGACGTGAACGTCGCGGCGCTGACCGAGATCCTGGCCGGAAAGGCCGCTCCGCCGTCCAAATGAGCCACGTCTACTGCCCCGAGTGCGGCTTCCAGAATCAGGAGGCCGCGAACTACTGCTCGAAGTGCGGCGCGCTCCTGCACACCCAGGAGAGCGTCGAGACGACGCAGACCTTCAGCCCCGAGGAGGGCGCCGAGATGCTCGACGCCCTGGGCGACATCGGCGTACAGGGTCCCGCGCTGATCGTGCGCTCCGGGGGCGGACGGTCCGGCGAGAGCTTCGCCGCGCTCGACGGCGGCACGACGATCGGGCGCTCGCCCGACTGCCCGGTCTTCCTCGACGACGTCACCGTGTCGCGCAAGCACGCGGTGGTGCTCCAGCGCGAAGGGCACTGGTTCATCGAGGACCAGGGCAGCCTGAACGGGACGTTCGTGAACCGCAGGCGGGTCGAGTCGGCCGAGCTCACCGACGGCGACGAGATCCAGATCGGCAAGTACCGGCTGACGTTCCTCACCCGCTGATGGCCGCGAGCGCCCCCGCACGCGAACGGCTCCTCACGATCGGCACGGTCTGCCGGCGGCTCAAGCCCGAGTTCCCGGAGATCTCGATCTCGAAGATCCGCTACCTCGAGGATCAAGGGCTGCTGACGCCGAAGCGGACGCAGGGCGGGTACCGCCTCTTCGCCGAGGACGACGTCGACCGCCTCGAGACCATCCTCCGCCTCCAGCGCGACGAGTTCCTGCCGCTGCGCGTGATCCGTGAGGAGCTCGCGTCCGGCGCGTCAGAGAAGCGGCGCCGCAAGCGGGCGGGCGCACTGGGCGACCAGGAGGAAGGGCTCGACCTGGACGGCCTCTGCGAGCGCGCGGGCATCGACCCGAGGCGCGCGCGAGAGCTCGAGGAGTTCGGACTGCTGGAGCCGCGCGTCGAGAGCGGCCAGCGCCTCTATTCCGAGAATGACGCCGACATCGCCGCCGCGTGCGAGACGCTGTCCCGCTATGGGATCGCGCCCAGGCACATGCGCGCGTTCCGCACCGCCGTCGACCGGGAGACGGGCTTGCTCGATGCAGTGATCGCGCCGGCGCTCCGCTCGCGAAATCCGGAACGCCGCCGGGCCGGGGTGGAGGACCTCCAGGCGATGGGGGAAGCGGCGCACGAGCTGTCCCAGCTCCTCTTCTGGCGCAACATCCGTAGACTCGCCGGGCAGTGAGCGCCATCGATCTCAGGTCACGCGTCCGGGAGGTTCCGGACTTTCCGACGCCGGGCATCGGCTTCAAGGACATCACGCCGCTCCTGCTCGATCCGGAGACCCTGCGCCAGGCGGTGGACGGCCTGTCTGCGTGGACCGCGGAGCGCGAGCCGGACCTCGTGCTCGGCGCCGAGGCGCGCGGCTTCCTGCTCGGTGCGGCGATCGCGGTGCAGGTCGGCTGCGGCTTCGTCCCGGCGCGGCGGCCCGGCAAGCTGCCGCCGGAGACGGTGAGCGCGAACTACGTGCTCGAGTACGGGGAGAACTCGCTCGAGGTGAACTCGTACGCGATCCGCAAGGGGGCCCGCGTCGTCATCCACGACGACGTGCTCGCGACGGGCGGCACGGTCGAGGCGATCGCCGGCATCGTCGAGCAGCTCGGCGGCGAGGTCGTCGGCGTCAACTTCGTGCTCGAGCTGTCGTTCCTGAACGGCCGCGAGCGGCTCGCCCGGCACGACCTGTTCTCCCTCATCACGTACTAGAACCTTCAGCCGGCCAGGTTACGACGCGCTGGCGCGCCGCTGCCAGCGGTCGTTCCAGTTGTCCTGCGTGAGCGCGGAGACGATCGCGCGGCGGACGAGCCGCCCGCCGCTGGCCCGTCCGAGCAGGTGCACGCGCAGCGGCAGCTCGCCCAGCGTGAGCTCCACGCTCGTCGCAGTCCCTGGGAGAGTCAGCGTCTCGCGGACGACGTAGTCGGAGCGTGCGTCGGCGCGCTCGCTGAAGCGCACCTCCCAGCCGGTCACCGCGGCCGCGATGTCCCAAGTGAGCACGACGGCGTCGTCCCGGCGCGCACGGTGCACCTCCATGTTGCCGCTGATCGTCGGCTGCGCCCGGAACGCCGTGCGGCCGCGGGGTCGGGCGGAGGCGGCGGGAGCGGCTGCCGCGGGCGGAGTGGGAGGGACTGCGAGCCGGGCGCGGGCGCGCTGGACTGTCAGCACCCGCTCGAGCTGCTTCAGGGCGCGCTCCACCGCCTTGGCCTCGCCGCCGGCCTTGCGGATCCGCGCTGTGAGCGCCTTTGCGTCAGGCTCCCGACCCGCAGCGATGTCGGCGCGGGCCGTGTCGAGGATCGAGCCGAGCTCCCGATCGAGGGATTCGTGGTCGGCCGACTGCATGGCCACAGCATCGCGCAAAACAGGGATGCTTCGTTTGCCGTCCGGAATGCCGATTACAACGTTCACATGTACGACGCGCTGACCAGCCGGTACACCTTCGCCTGCCCGACCCTCGGGGAGAGCCGCGTCGCGCTGTCGGACTTCCGCAGCATCGAGCGGCTCGCGGGGACGGCCCATCCCGTCGTCTACCGCGTCCGCTTCGCGTGCACCTGCGGCGGCGAGCACGACGGCCTCGTCCGCCACGACGAGCTCGACTGGGCGCCGCTCGGGCTCGAGGCGGGGATCTTCCTGAACCTCATGACCTCGCACATCGAGCCCGTGGCGAGCGAGCTGAGCCAGGTCGCGGCGTCGCGCATCAAGGCGGGGGAGTGGCCGTGGACGTTCTTCTGCTACCCGGAGGACCGGCCGAGGCCGGTGTCCCCGTCCTGCTTCTTCCTGCTGACGCCCGGTGACAGCGCGCTCGGGCTTGCGGTGCGCTGCCCGGCCTGCCACCGGCTGTCGGTGAACCTCGTCTCGCACGAGCACGTCGACCTGCCCTTCCACAACGACCGCCAGATCGGTGTGGTCGAGCATGTCTTCCGCGATGACACGCACGCGACGATCGAGGAGTTCCGCGCGCAGCTCTGGTCGTCGAGCTTCGACGCCCGCCGCCTCGATCTCAACCATCTCTAGCGCGCACCTCGATCGGCCCTTTCCCCGTTCTCCCTGCAGACACTGGACACGGAGGGGTGATCGGATGCGCAGGTACGGATTCCACGACACGACGCGCGGGCTGACGACCGCGCTCGCGGCCGGCACGGCCGGCCTCCTGCTCTGGCTCGCGACGCAGGTCGGCCAGCAGACGACGCTGCGCTTCTGGGCGTCGATGGGCATCGTCGCCGGAGCGGGGCTCCTCTTCGCGGTCGCGCAGGCGATCGGAGGCTGGACGAAGGGGCTGCGGCTCCGTCTCTCGCAGGGGACCTTCCTCCTGGGCTTCCTGCCGGCGCTCGTCGTCATCGGCTGGATCCTCCTGGCGACGCAGCCCGGCACCGGCTGGCACGCCGGAAGGTTCGCCTCCTGGAGCTCGAGCATCGGCGTGCTCGACGTGGTGCACGACCTCGGCCTCTGGCACGGGGTGCTCGCATTCGGCCTCGGGCTCGTGTTCGGGCTCTCGCTCGACACGGTGCCCACGGTTGCCGCCGCGGAGATGATGGTCGACGAGACGCCTGCGCCGGCGCCTGCGCCCGTGGTGACGGATCGGTGGGCCGCAGACGAGCCGTCGGCCGCCGAGCGCGAGGCGGCGCTCGCAGCCGAGCCGCACACCGTCGTCGTCGGGCCGAGCCACGAGGAGTAACACGGGAGCCGCGAGGGAGCCACCGGGAGCTCCGGTGGCTCCCAATCCCCAACCGAGGGGATCATGCGTCGGCGGCGCCGGCGTCGATGATGAAGACGGGATGAACGCCGTACCTTCTTCGCCACGCAGGCGGGGCCTCACGCTTCTGGCCGCTCACTGCGCTTGCCTCGATCCGGACGCTCCGACCGCCCATGAGCGGCTCGTAGCGGCCCTCGGCCCGGAGCTCGCGCACAAGCTCGTCTTCGCGCTCAGCACCACCTCGCCCGGCCGCGAGCGCTTCGCCGCCTGACCGGTCCAGGCCCTCGCTACGGCGAGGGTGCATCTTCGCCGCGCGTGCGGACGAAGAGCCAGATCCCGGCCGCGGAGATCGCGGAGATCACGAACGAGAAGGCGCTCGTCGAGCCCGTGGCGACGAGGAAGAAGTAGAGGTACGTGCCGAGCGCGATCGCCCAGATCAAGGCGACGACGCCCTTGTCGATGCTCGGCGCGTGGGAGTGCACGGCGCGATCCTATACATCCACAAAAAGAGACAGGCTCCCTTGCGGGAGCCTGTCCAAGAGATTCGCCGAGTCTGTCGCGGTTTCGTCCACAACTCCGGTCGACTTTCCGATCTCAGCCCTTGCGGACTTCCTCGTACAGCCTCTCGGTGCTGCTTCAACCTACTTCC